>JABBOB010000084.1 GCA_019352055.1 Acidobacteriota bacterium | reverse complement strand
CGATCTCCTGCGCGGAGCCAGCCGGGTCGTCGTCATCGAGGACGTCGTGGACCACACGAACGTCGGCGCGATCTTCCGCAGCGCCGCCGGGCTCGGTGCGGACGCCGTGCTCGTCACGCCGCGCTGCGCCGATCCGCTCTACCGGCGCAGCGTGCGGGTCAGCATGGGCACGGTGCTGCAGGTGCCGTGGACCCGGCTGCCCGAGTGGCGGGAGGCGGCGCCTCTGCTCCACGACGCCGGCTTCACGATCGCGGCGCTCGCCCTCTCCGACCGTGCCGAGGACATCGACGTGCTCGCCGCCGACCCGCCCGAGCGGCTCGCGCTCGTGCTGGGCACGGAGGGGGACGGGCTCAGCAGGGCGGCGCTCGCGGTCGCGGACCGGCACGTCCGCATCCCGATGGCGCACGGGGTCGACTCGCTCAACGTCGCGGCAGCCGCCGCGCTCGCGGTGTGGGCGCTCCGCGAGCGACCCCAGAGCCGCCCCCGCTGACCTCGTCGCGCGACACCCCGACCCTCGGGCGGGGGGGATGCCGACGTTCCTCCTACACTCGTCCGGTGCCGAGACAGGAGACCCCCAGATACGGGCTCCGCCGGCTCGTCGCCGCCGTCTCCGTGACTCTGATCCTGCTGATCGGGGCCGGAGTGCCGCTCTCGATCGTCGCTCCGGTGCCGAGCGCCCGCGCCGACGTCGTCGCGGACCTGCAGTCCGTCACCGGCGCCGCGGCCCCCGTGATGCCTCCGTTCGGGTCGTCCGCGATCGCGGCGGTCGGCATCGACGGCATGCTCGCGAAGGCCGGACCGCAGACCCCGCGGCAGATGGCGAGCATCACGAAGATCGTGACCACCCTCGTGGTGCTGGAGGCGAAGCCGCTGCAGCCCGATGAGCAGGGGCCGACGATCACCTTCACGCAGAAGGACGTGCAGATCCTCAGCGACGTGCTCGCGCAGAACGGCTCCTGGGAGCCGGTGCAGCCCGGATGGAAGGTCAGCGAGCGCGCCGCGATCGAGACGATGCTGCTGCCGTCCGCGAACAACTACGCCGAGTCGCTCGCGATCTGGGCCTACGGATCGGTGCCGAAGTACGTCGTCGCCGCGAGGGCGTTCCTGAAGGCGCACCACCTGGACGGCATCTCCATCGTGGACACGAACGGCCTGTCGGCTGGTGACACCAGCACACCGACGGCGCTCGTCGAGCTCGGCGAGCTGGCGCTCCAGAACCCGATCATCGCCGCCGTCGTGCAGAAGTCGTCCGCGGTCGAGCCCAACGTCGGCCCGCTCACCAACACGAACGAGCTCCTCGGCCACGACGGGGTGAACGGCATCAAGACCGGGACCTACGGCCTGACGTCGGCGAACCTGCTGTTCAGCGCGAAGGTCACCGTCGGCACCCGCACCGTCCAGCTCGTCGGTGTCGTCCTCGGAGCGAAGGACCACCCGACCCTCGACGCGCGCGTCCCCGCCATGCTCGCGAGCGTGACGAAGGGCCTCCACGATCTGACGCTCGCGAAGAAGGGGCAGGCCTTCGCCAGCTACCGGACCGACTGGGGTCGCGTCGGCAAGGCCGTCGCGGCCGAGGACGTGTCCCGGCTCGTCTACGGGCACGCCACGATGCGGCGCGAGGCCGCGGTGCACTCCATCACGGGCGGCCTGAAGGGGGAGCCGGTCGGCTCCGTCACGTACGTCCTGAACGGCAAGCGGATCGCGATCCCGCTCGTGCTCGATCGCGACGTGCTCGCCGCGCCCGTCTGGTGGCGGCTGACGCATCCGGTCCGCTGAGCCGTCAGAACCCCGGGCGCTTGGGCTCGACCGTGTCCCCCGACGAGACGCCACGGAGGCGACGGCCGATCCACGGGATCAGGTGCTCGCGCGTCCACTGCAGGTCCTCGACCCGTGCCTCCCGCCATGAGCGCGGCGGCAGCGGCGCAGGATTGGTCGGCTCCAGGTCGTTCGGCACGCCCAGCACGTCGAGGACCAGCCGGGCGACCTCGTGGTGCCCGAACGCGTTCAGGTGCAGTCGGTCCACGCTCCAGAAGTCCGCGCGCTGGATGGCCTTCAGCTGCCACTGGTCGGCGACGAGCGCACCGTGCTTCGCCGCGAGGCCGCGCAGCAGCTCGTTGTAGATCGCGACCTTGCCGCGGATCGGTCGGAACACGGGCGAGAACGCGACGTCGACGCCGGTGAAGAGCACGACGGTCGCCCCGGTGGCGGCGAGCCGCCCGAGGGCCGGGTCGAGCCGCGCGGCGATCGCGTCCGGATCGGTGCCCGGGCGGATCACGTCGTTCCCACCGGCCGAGACGGTGATCAGGTCGGGCTGCAGCGCGACGGCCGGTTCGACCTGCTCGTCGACGATGCGGCCGAGCAGCCGGCCGCGGACGGCGAGGTTCGCGTAGGCGAACCCCTCGGTCCGGGTCGCGAGGACGTCCGCCGTGCGGTCGGCCCAGCCGCGAAGGCCACCCGGGCTGGCAGGATCCGGGTCGCCGTAGCCCTCCGTGAACGAGTCGCCGATGGCGACGAAGCGCTGAAACGTCACCCCTCGATCTTTCACCGATCAGGCTCGATCTCCGACGCGCCGGGGAACGGGGGGCTGGAGACGGCGTGTCGACGGAACGGGCCTGATCGGTGCAGCGTGCGAAACGCCCGGTGCGGCGGGGCTCGTCGGCGAGTCGGTCGGTCCGCGATTAGCCTGGCCATCCCGATGAGCACTCCCGCACAGCGTCCATCAGCACCGGCGCCGGATGCGAGCAACCTCTTCGCAGCCGCGCCCGGTGCCCACCAGGCCGCCGCCCTGCCTCCCGCGTTCCCCGACCGCGCCCCGCGCGGTGCGGGTCCTCGACTGCGCCGCTGGCAGGAGGAGGCGCTCGCCGCGTACTTCGTGCGCGAGCCGCAGGACTTCCTCGTCGCGGCGACCCCGGGCGCGGGCAAGACGACGTTCGCGCTCCGGCTCGCGAAGGAGCTGCTCGCCCGCGGCACGATCGACCACGTCACCGTCGTCGCGCCGACCGATCACCTCAAGCGCCAGTGGGCCGAAGCGGCCGAGCGCGTCGCGATCCACCTGAACCCGGCGTTCAAGAACGCGGACGGCTGGCTCGGGCGGCACTGGCACGGGGCGGCGCTGTCGTATGCGCAGATCGGCATGGATCCCGCTCTGCACAAGCGCCTCACCGAGTCCGCCCGGACCCTGGTGATCCTCGACGAGGTCCACCACGGCGGTGACGCGCTGTCCTGGGGGGACGGCATGCGGGAGGCGTTCGCGAACGCGACCCGACGCCTGTCGCTCTCCGGCACCCCGTTCCGCAGCGACACCGCGCAGATCCCCTTCGTGCAGTACGCACCCGACGAGCACGGCATCCGCACCTCGATCACCGACTACGCCTACGGCTACCGGCGCGCGCTCGAGGACGGCGTGGTGCGCCCGGTGCTCTTCATGGTCTACAGCGGCGCGATGCACTGGCGGACGAGCGCGGGCGAGGAGATGAGCGCCCGGCTCGGCGAGGCGACGACGAAGGACATCACCGCCCAGGCCTGGCGCACCGCGCTCGCACCGGACGGCGACTGGATCCCGGCGGTGCTCCGCGCGGCGGACCAGCGGCTCACCGAGGTGCGCCGGCACGTGCCGGACGCGGGCGGACTCGTCATCGCGACGAACAAGACCACCGCGCGGGCGTACGCGCAGCAGCTGAAGGCGCTCACGGGCGAACCGGTCGCGATCGTCCTCTCGGACGAGAAGGAGGCGAGCGACCGGATCGCCGCGTTCTCCGCCGGGACCGACCGCTGGCTCGTCGCCGTCCGGATGGTCTCGGAGGGGGTCGACGTCCCGCGCCTGTCGGTCGGCGTCTACGCGACGAACGCGTCGACCCCGCTCTTCTTCGCGCAGGCGATCGGGCGCTTCGTGCGGGCGAGGAAGCGCGGCGAGAGCGCCTCCGTCTTCCTCCCGAACGTGCCGATCCTGATGAAGCTCGCCGAGCAGCTCGAGCTCGAACGGGACCACGCGCTCGACCGGGACACGAGCGAGGACGACGCGACGGGCGGCCTCGACGACGGCACGCTCGATGCGGCGAACCGGCTCGAGAAGGCGTCGGAGTCGCTCGCGCTCGACGGCTCGTTCCAGGCCCTCGGCAGCGACGCGACGTTCGACCGCGTGCTCTACGACGGCGGCGAGTTCGGCTTCGAGGCCGAGGTCGGCAGCGCGGAGGAGCTCGACTTCCTCGGGCTGCCCGGGCTGCTCGAACCCGACCAGGTCCGCGACCTCCTCACGCATCGGCAGGCGAAGCAGCAGGGCCGAGGGAGGAAGGCGGCCCCGCCGCGGCAGCCGGCCGCTCCGGCGCTCGCCGACATCCCGATGCACCGTCGGCTGAAGGAGCAGCGGCAGCGCCTCCAGGACCTGGTCGGGCTCTGGTCGCACCGCACGAACACGCCCCACGGCGCGATCCATGCGGAGCTCCGCCGCATGTGCGGGGGCCCGGCGGTCGCGCAGGCGACGGAGGAGGAGCTGCAGAAGCGCATCGACCTCCTCCGCAAGCGCGTGAAGGGGTAGGACCGAGCGCTTCAGCAGGAAGAATCCACATCGGCAGGAGAAAACGGCCGGTTCCTTCCTGCTGAACTTCCTTCTTCCTGCTCTCGTGCTCGGTTCTTCCTGCTGTGGTGCTCCTCGGGTCGGGGGCGCGAGAGGCCCGCGATCCGGGAGCGGGGCACCCTAGGCTCGAGCGGATGCCGACGTTCCCGCCCGTCCCGTCGCTGGATGGGAGCGCCCGCGCGCTCGACGGGCCGAACCACCTGGAGGAACCCGGATGACGCCCGCACGGACCCGTGAGCAGGTGCGGCGCTGGCGCGGCTACCTCGCCGACGAGCGCGCCGAGGCCGCGGTGTACCGCGATCTCGCCTCCCGGCGCACCGGCCCCGATCGCGACATCCTCCTCGAGCTCGCGGAGGCGGAGGGTCGGCACGAGCAGCACTGGCTCGACCTGCTCGGCGAGGAGGGGGAGCGGCCCACACCGGTCAGCCTGCGCACCCGGCTGTTCGGGCTGCTCGCGCGGCGCTTCGGCTCGGTCTTCGTCCTCGCCCTCCTGCAGCGCGCGGAAGCCGGCTCGCCGTACGAGGACGATCGGGACGCGACACCGCAGATGGCTGCCGACGAGCGCATCCACGAGGAGGTCGTCCGATCCCTCGCGATGCGCGGGCGGATGCGGATCTCGGGCACCTTCCGGGCCGCGGTCTTCGGGGCGAACGACGGCCTCGTGAGCAACCTCGCGCTCGTGCTCGGAGTCGGTGCAGCGGGAGCGGATGCGGGCCTCGTGCTCGTGACCGGCATCGCCGGCCTGCTCGCCGGTGCGCTCTCGATGGGCGCGGGGGAGTACGTGTCCGTCTCCTCGCAGCGCGAGCTGCTCGCCGCATCGACCCCCTCGCCGCAGTCGGCGCACGCGCTCACCCGCATCGACTTCGACGAGAACGAGGTCGCGCTGGTGTTCCGCGCCCGCGGGATGAGCGAGGAGGAGGCCGACCGCGCCGCCGCCGCGGTGCTGCGCGAGCGGGTGACCCCCAGCCTGCCCGCGAACGAGGTCGACGTCGAGACCGTGGGCACTCCCATCGGCGTCGCGCTGTCGAGCTTCGCCTTCTTCGCCTCCGGCGCGCTCGTGCCGATCCTGCCGTACCTGTTCGGCGCGTCGGGCCTGCTCGCGATCGTCGTCGCGGCGGGGCTCGTGGGCATCGCCCTGCTCGCCTCCGGCGCGGTCGTCGGCCTGCTCTCCGGCGCCCCCATGCTGCTGCGCGCGCTGCGGCAGCTCCTGATCGGCTACGGGGCGGCCGCCGTCACCTACCTGCTCGGGCTCGCGTTCAACGCCGCCGGGATCTGAGCGCGGGGCTCAGGAGCGGGGAGCAGGGTTGCGGCCATGACGACCTCCACCTCCTCCGGCCTCGGCGGCACCTTCCGGCTCGGCGACCGCGACGTGCCGCGCATCGGCTTCGGTGCGATGCAGCTGCCCGGGGCGGGTGTGTTCGGTCCGCCGAGGGACCACGATGCGGCGATCGCCGTGCTGCGCACCGCCGTCGAGCTCGGCGTGCGGCACATCGACACCGCCGACTTCTACGGCCCCCATGTCTCGAACGAGCTGATCCGGGAGGCGCTCGCGCCGTACCCGGAGGACCTCGTGATCGTGACGAAGGTCGGGTCCCGGCGGGACGACCGCAAGCGCTGGATCCCCAGCCGCACGCCCGCGGATCTGCAGGCGCAGGTGCACGACAACCTCCGCACGCTCGGCGTCGACGTGCTCGACGTCGTGAACGTGCGGATGGGAGGCGAGCACTCGGCCGTCGCCGGGTCCATCGCGCCGCAGGTGGAGGCGGTCGCCGAGCTGCAGGAGCAGGGGCTGATCCGTCACGTCGGCGTCAGCACGGTGGATGCGCAGCAGATCGCCGAGGCGCGCTCCATCACCCCGATCGTGACGGTGCAGAACTTCTACAACGTGGCGAACCGGACGGACGACGACCTGATCGACCGGCTCGCCGACGACGGCATCGCCTACGTGCCGTACTTCCCGCTCGGCGGCTTCAGCCCGCTGCAGTCCGCCGTGCTGGACCGGGTCGCCGCACGGCTCGGCGCCTCGACGATGCTCGTCGCGCAGGCGTGGCTGCTGCAGCGCTCGCCGAACCTCCTGCTCATCCCCGGGACGTCGTCGGTCGAGCACCTCCGCGAGAACCTCTCGGCCGCCGATCTCGAGCTGCCCGCCGACGCGGTGGCGGAGTTGGACACCGTCGCGGGCTGACGGAGGGTCAGCGCACCATCCGGATCTCCGCCTGGTGGTGCAGCTCGGGGCCGAACTCGTGCCGGGCGCCGTCGGGGGCGAACCCCTGCTTCGTGTAGAACGCACGGGCGCGAGGGTTCGCCTCGAAGACCCAGAGCTCGGCGGGGGTGCCGGCGGGCAGCACGGCCTCGAGCAGCCGGGAGGCGAGCCCGGTGCCGTACTCGGACGCGAGCACGTACGCGGACCACAGCTCGCGGTCGCGGACCGGTGGCCCGGCCGTTTCGTTCGGCCGGGACGGACCGGAGGAGGCGTGCCCGACGACCTCCGCGCCGCGGACCGCGACCATCGTGATCGAGCCGGGCAAGGGCGACGCGAGGTTCCGGTGCCATCTCTCGATGCGCGCCGCTTCCCCCTCCGCGGTCCAGAAGTCCGCGGGCAGCAGCAGCGCGTACGCCTCCCGCCACGACGCCCAGTGCATCCGCCCGAGCGCCTCGGCGTCGGCGGGACGCGCGCTCCGGACCTCGATCCCCATGAGTGCATTGTGAAGGGGATCCTGGCGCTGTCGGGGACAGGATCCCCTTCGAAATGCACTCAGCGGAAGTCGCGGCTGGCGTGCTTCGCGCCGATCGGGAGGCGCTCGAAGCGGTCCGCGACGATGTTGATCACGCCCTCGGGCGAGCGCTCCAGGATGCCGCGCACGATCATCGCCGGTGCCTCGCGCGCGACCCGGCGGTAGCGCTGCCACACCCCGACCGAGGCGATCACGTTCACCATCCCGGTCTCGTCCTCGATGTTGAGGAAGGTGATGCCGGAGGCGGTCGCAGGACGCTGCCGGTGCGTGACGACGCCGCCGATCTCGACGCGCCTCCCGGACTCGGCCCGCTGCAGCGCGGCGCCGGAGAGCACCCCGCGCTTCGTGAGGTCGGCCCGCACGTGCGCGACGGGATGGTCGTCGGGGGAGATCCCCGTGGCCCACAGGTCGGCGGCGACGCGGTCCATCCCCGTCGTCTCGGGCAGCAGCGGGGGCTGCACCATGATCGACGTGTGCGGCAGGGTCTCCGGCCGCTCCTCCGCCGCGGATCCCGCCTGCCAGAGCGCCTCCCGGACGCTCAGCCCGAAGCCCTCGAAAGCACCCGCCGTCGCGAGCGCTTCGAGCTGCGCGGTGGTCAGCCCGATCCGGCGGGCGAGGTCGCGCTGATCCCGGTAGTCGCCGTGCGCGGCCCGCTCCGCGACGACCCGGTCCGCCAGCCTCGCGCCGATGCCGGTGATCCCCGCGAGCCCGAGCCGTACCGCGAAGGCACCGTCGCGCCGGTGCTCGGCGTCGTGGGCGGATGCCGTGCGGTCGAACGCTTCGGGGACCGGCGGCTGCTCGGGCTCCAGGCAGGCGTCGAGCCCGGTCGCGAGCGCCCCCTCGATCGCCTCCAGCCCGGCGTCGGCGAGCGAGCGGTTGATGTCCGGTCGGCGCACGACGACCCCGTGCCGCCTGGCGTCGGCGGTGAGCGATGCAGGCGAGTAGAACCCCATCGGCTGCGCGCGCAGCAGGGAGGCGAGGAACACGCCCGGGTAGTGCAGCCGCATCCACGCCG
>JABBOB010000083.1 GCA_019352055.1 Acidobacteriota bacterium | reverse complement strand
GGAGCCCTGAGACGACTGGACTTCCGGCCCGAGGTGCCGAAAGGATCGAGCACCCCGTTCTCAAGGTTTACCCGCGGCGAGGACCGTGTCGACACCATGGTCTCGGAACATCTCTCCCCACGACGTCGGCCTCGTTATGAACTACGCGCCGTACTCGGATCACCCGGTGCCGCTCAGGCAGTGCGACGCCGTGATGTGTTTGTTCTGGGAGACGGCATGACCCGGATCCCCGCCCCGGACCAACTCGGTGCGATCATCGCGAAGAGTGCCGCGTACAAGCTGGATACCAAGCAGAGCCGGACACGGCACCTGACCGATGCGGCCGTGCTGCTCGCCTGCGTTGAGGGCGACCTCCCGACGGGGATGGCAGACCTCACGAAGAACGACCGCGTTCGGCTGCGCTATCTCGCCGAACGCATCGAACCGAGTGAGCCCGCGTGGGACCTGCTCGATTCCGAACAAGCAGCGCGAGGTCAGGCTGTCTTGCGGCGGATTGAGGCCCTCCTCGCTTCCTAGACGGATCCCACACATACGTCAGGCGGTGCGCGCACTTGGACTACGCCAACGCCGCCGACCGCACCTCGGTCTCGACTTACCTGTACCGTCCCGGCGGGCGGCGGGCGGCGGGCGGCGGGCTCGGCACGGAATGACGCGAGGCAAGCTAACGATCGCCTGCTTCTGCGACAGCGCGAACAAGAGGATCGACGGCGGCAGGAGCGAGAGCGGACGCTCGAGCAATCGAGTTGGCCCAAGCCAGCGCGATTGACGTCTACATCGCGGCGCGATGGCCTTGGTCAGGCGCTCAAAGCGCCCGCCATCGCGATGAATGAAGGCCGTCGGTCCCGTTCGATGTGGGCGTACGCCACGGACTCGGCGACGCGATCATTCCCGGACGCGATCGCGTCGCGCAGGGCGACGTGGTCGTCGTACGCGTCCTCGGCCGGCAGACCGCTGGTGAGGTAGAACAGCCAGGTCATGCGTCCGGAGACGGTGCGCATCATCTTCAGCATCAGCTCGTTCGCGGCGGTTTCCACGATCGCCTCGTGGTAGGCCGTGCTCGCGCGAGCGATCGCGTAGGTGTCGCGCTCCTCGACGACATGGTGTGCCTCGTCGAGGGCGGCGTTGAGGTGGTCGAGGGACGCGCCTTGCGCCACCTGACGGGCAGCGTGCCCGGCCGCGCCGACCTCGATGCAGAGCCGCACGTCGAAGAGGTTGTCGATGTCTCGCTCGGACCACGAGGCGACGACCGCCCCGCGTCGTGGGGAGGTGCGCACGAACCCATCGCGCTCGAGCAGCGGCACGGCTTCGCGGAGCGGTACCCGCGAGACCGCGAGCTCCTCACCGATCCGCTTCTCCGGCAAGCGGCTGCCCTGCTCGTAGTGGCCGAGGATGATGCGGTCCCGCACCGTGTCGTAGACGAGACGCGACAGTGAGCGCGGTGGCGCGACGAGGACGTCGTCGGACACGATGTGCTCCTTCCGGTCGGGCTCGGCGCCCGAGCGCACCTGATGGGCCCCGACGATGCGTCGTGGCCCACCAGATGCGCTCCGGGCTCCGATATGTGGCGAAACTACTTCTGGATACCGAGCTTCGAGAAGTCCAGCTCGTTGGCGCCGAGGTTCTGCGCGCCGGCGACCCCGGTCAGCCAGCTCTTCGCCACGACCCAGTCCTTGTTGTAGGAGAGGTTCAGGAAGCAGCCGGTCTGCCCGTACAGCGTGCCGGCCTGGATGTACTCGGCCGTGTTGCCCGTCTTCACCGCGTCGTTGAGCAGCGAGTTCACCTTCGACGACTGGCAGCCGAAGTAGTTGATGCCGCCGGACGCGTCCCAGAAGACATGGCCCCACATGTACGGGTCGCCACCGTCCGGCCCGTTGTTGCCGTCGATGAAGGCGTCCGGTCCCTTCGTCGGCGCGTTGATCCAGCCGAACACCGTGGAGGTGTCATAGCCCTGAGCGGAGGCCGTGAGCCCGGCCGCCTGCAGGTTCGCCACGACGAGGTTCGTCATCTGCTGGGCGTTGACGTTGCCGTTGGCATACCCGATCACGAGCTTCGCGCTCTTCTGGGCCGCGGACAGGCCCGAGACGTACGACTTCAGCGCGGTCGCGTCGTAGGAGATCGCCTGGGTGTCGCCGGAGGCGATCATGCCTTTCGCGTACATCGTCGTGGCGACCGAGCTGCGCTTGCCGAGCACCTGGCTGACGAGCTTCTGCTGGTCGATGGACTTGAGGAACGCGATCCTGGCGGTCGAGGTGGAGAAGAACGGGTGGCTCGGGTTCACCGTGACGAGGGAGCCCTGCAACGTCGGCAGGAAGTAGTTCTTCACCCCGGACGCCTTCGAGTACTTCTCGAGCGACGACGAGGGCAGCGCGGCCACGATCGTGTCCACCGTGCCCTTGTCGAACGCGAGCTCGAGCGCCGACTCGTCCGTGTAGACGGGCAGGTCGATCTCCTTGAACGGCGACTTCGAACCCCAGTAGCCCTTGTACTGCGTCAGCACGTATTTCGTCCCCGTCTGCGCGGTCGTCAGTTCGTAGGGACCGGTGCCCAGATCATGCGTCGTCAGATAGGTCTGGGCATCGTCCTTGCCCGCGTACTTCGTCAGTCCGGTCGGCGACTCCATCTTCGGGCCGAACGGCGAGGCCAGGTAGCTGAGGAACGCGGCGTTCGGCTGCTTCAACGTGACGACCGCCGTGTAGTCGTCGGGCGTCGCCACGGACTTCACGATGTCGACCATGTAGGCCGCGCCGCCCTTGACGGCGATGCGCCGCTTGAACGCGACATCGACCGCCGCGGCAGTGAACGGGGTTCCGTCGTGGAAGGTGACGCCGTGCCGGAGGTGGAACGTGTAGACGGTCTTGGCGCTGTTGACCTCCCAGGAGGTGGCGAGCCGCGGCGCGATGGCGACCTGGTCGGTGTCGTTCTTGTACTGCACCAACCCCTCGTAGGCGTTGATCATGATCGCGGTGCCGTTGTTGGCGTAGTAGATGTCGGGGTCGGGCGGCTGGCCGATGTCGCCGAGCAGTCCGACGGTGAGAACACCGTCGGTCGGTGCTCCGGAGGCGGTCCCGCCGCCGGAGGTGCGGGTGCCGGAGCTGCACGCGCTGAGCGCGAGCAGCGGCACGACGGCCGCGAGGACGACGAGGCCGCGCAGCGCTGGTCGACGAGGGTGCCGCAGCAGGGCGTGCCGGGATGTGGTGTGCACGGATGTGCTCCTATCGGATCGCTGTGTTCGAGGAGGGGGTGGTGCGGCGGCGGCGACCCTCCGCAGCCGTGCGGGTGCTCCGTGGCGCCGCCGATGCCGCGGCGATGCGCGGGTCGGCGATGCCCTGGATCAGGTCCACGACGGTGTTGGAGAGGACGTAGATGGTCCCGAGCACGAGGGTGACCCCCGCGATGGCCGGGAAGTCGGCGACGGGGATGGACGCGGCGAGGTAGTTGCCGATCCCCGGCCAGGAGAAGACCTGCTCGACGACGACGACGCCGGCGAACATGAAGCCGAGCTGCAGCCCGGCCATGGACAGCGCCGGCCCGAGTGCGTTCCGCACGACGTGGCCGACGAGCACCCGGCGTTCGGGGAGCCCCTTCGCGCGGGCGGTGCGGACGTGGTCCATGCCCAGCACCCCGTCGAGGGAGGCGCGCAGCACGCGGCCGATCGCGACCGCGGGAGCGATGGAGAGCACGACCGCGGGCAGGATCAGGTGCCAGATCGCGTCGGCGAAGGCATCGCCCTGCCCGGCGAGCAGCGTGTCCAGCACCTGCACCCCGAACGGGCCGGGGTCTTTGAAGTCACCGGTGCCGCCCGCGGGTAACCAGCCGAGCGCTCCGAATAACACGACCACGCCGACGATCGCGAGCAGGAACGGCGGCGCTGCCGCGAGCACGAGCAGGACGCCTCGACCGATCGCGCCACCGGGCCAGCGCAGCACTCCTGAGACGGCGAACACCGCAGCGAGCACCAACGCGAGCACGAAGGCCGCGAGCACCAGTTCCGCGGTCGCCGGCAGGAACGCGGCGAGGTCGGCGGTGACCGCGTGCCGGGTGCGCAACGACCGCCCGAGATCACCGGTGAGCGCGTGCCCGAGGAACCGGAAGTACTGCACCAGGAACGGGTCGTCGTAGCCGAGTCGACGCCGCGCGTCCGCCACGGTGGCGTTCGACGCGTTGGCACCGACGTAGGCCCGCGCGGGGTCTCCGGGCGCGATCGTCGAAAGCAGGAACACGACGAACGACAGCACCAGCAGCAGCACCGCGGCAGCGCCCAGCCGGCGCAGCAGGAAGTCGATGATGCGCATGGTCACCGCCTCACGGGAAGCAGGTTGCGGATGCCGTCGCCGCCGACGTTCGCGGCGAGGCTCAGCACGAGCACGGCGATGCCGGGGATGCCGGGGACCCACCACTGGCTGAGCAGCTGGCTGAGTGCACGTGCGGTGTCCGCACCGAGCTCGGGCGCGGGCGCGGGCTGCCCGAGCCCGAGGAAGGAGAGCCCCGCCAGGAGCAGCACGACGTTCCCGATGTCGAGGCTCGCGGTGACGATCGCGGTCGGCACGACACCCGGAAGCAGGTGCCGGGTCACGAGACGGACCCGGCCGACACCGGCCAGCCTGGCCGCCTCCATGTGCGGGCGCGCGGCGAGCGAGCGCGCCTCCCCGCGGATGATCCGGGCGTAGTACGGCCACCACACGACAGCGACACCGAGCAACGTGTTCCCCAGCCCAGGACCGAGCGCCGCCACGATCGCGATCGCGACCAGCGCGCCGGGCAGCGCCAGGAACAGGTCGGTGACGCGCATCAGCGCTGCATCGACCCAGCCACCGGCGGCGCCGGCGATCAGGCCGACCACGCCACCGATCACGAGCCCGCTCGCGACGACGGCGAGCGCGCTGAACCAGCTCGCCTGCACCCCGAGCAGGGTGCGGGAGAACAGATCCCGCCCGATCTGGTCCGTCCCCAGGAGGTGACCGGCGCTGAGCGGCGGGAGATTCAGGCCGCCGACCGGCTGCACCGGGTCGTAGGGCGCGAGCAGACGCGCCAGCAGCGCGACCAGGGTGATCAGGATCAGCAGCCCGACGAGTCCCCACGCGACGGGGCGGGACACCGGCACCCCGCCGATCGAGCCCGGCCGGATGCGGGTGCGCGGTGCGAGCGCCGTCGTCATCAGGCGACCCCCCGGTCGTCGATGCCGGCGATCGTGGGTACCGCGGCGAGCAGCGTGCGCGTGTACGACTCCCGTGGCGAGGCGATCACGTGCTCCGCGTCGCCGAGTTCGACCACGCGCCCGTGCTGCATGACCGCGATCCGGTCGCCCATGAGTCGTGCGACGGCGAGGTCGTGTGTGACGAACAGCACGGTCATGCCGAGACGGGCGCGCAGGTCGCGGATCAACGTCAGCACGCTCTTCGCCAGCGATGCGTCCAGGGCACTCGTCGGCTCGTCGCAGAGCAGCACCGACGGCGGGACCATCGTGGCGCGGGCGAGGGCCACCCGCTGCCGCTGGCCGCCCGAGAGCTCACCGGGGCGGGCCTTGGCGACCTCCGCTGCCAGGCCGACCGCGGCGAGCGCGTCCGCGACACGGCGCCGCAGTTCAGCCCGCCCGAGCCGTTCGCGGCGGAGCCGCTCGCCAAGCATCTCCGCGACGGTGAGCCACGGGGTCAGTGAAGAGCCGGCGTCCTGGAACACCATCTGCGCACCCCCGGCGCCGCCGAGCTCCACGGAGCCGCTGGTCGCGCTCTCGAGTCCTGCCACGATGCGCAGCAGTGTCGACTTGCCGGAGCCGCTCTCGCCGACGATCGCGAGTGCCTCTCCTGGCGGGACCTCGAGGTCGACGCCGTCGAGCGCGGTCAGGGTGCGGCGCGGTCCCTGACGGAACTCGCGGCGGAGTCCCCGGACCCGGACCGCGGGCTCCACGGCCGCGGTGGTCGGGCCGAATCGCGGGTCCCGAGGTGTGCCGAGGGAAAGCCGGGAGGCCAGCAGCGATCGGGTGTACTCGTGCTCCGGGTGCCGGACCACCTCCGCCGCCGGACCGACCTCGACGAGGTCGCCCCGGTACAGGACCGCCAGTCGGTCGGCGATCTGGTCCGCGACGCCGAGGTCGTGGGTGATCAGCAGCACCGAGCAGCCGAAGTCGTCGCGCAGCTCCTCGAGCAGCGCGAGCAGCTGCGCCTGGACGGTCACGTCGAGTGCCGTCGTCGGCTCGTCGGCGATGATCAGTCTCGGACGACCTGCGACGGCGATCGCCGCCATGACCCGCTGCCGCAGGCCGCCCGAGAGCTCGTGGGGGAAGACCCGGAGGCGCAGCGCCGCATCGCGCACGCCGACGGTCGTGAGCAGCCGGATGGACTCGGCGTCGTCGCCGGTCGCCTCCCCGATCTGCTTCCCGACCCGCATCGTCGGGTTGAGGGAGGTCATGGGGTCCTGGAACACCGCTCCGAGTGCTTCGCGGCGGACGCGACGGAGTTCCGCCGGCTCGGCACGCAGCATGTCGACGCCGGTGACGACGGCGCTGCCGGACAGCTCCGGCTGCGCCGAGTGCGGCAGCAGGCCCAGCAGTGCGAGGGCGAGCACGCTCTTGCCGGATCCCGACTCGCCGACCAGGCCGAGGATCTCGCCCGGTGCGATCGAGAGCGACACGTGCCGGAGGACGTCGCTGCGCCGCCCGTTCCGCACGAGCGACAGGGAGAGGTCGTCGACGACCGCGACCGGCGTCTCCGTCATCGAGTCGCCTCCGCTCTCGCCGCGGTGCCGGGGAAGAGGTCGGGCTCGGACACGACGGCCGCGTGGATCTCCGCCGGGGTTGCGAACCAGACCCCGGTGAGCGCGGCGACCTGCTCGAGCGCCTGCGCGACCTGGCGCAGACGGAAGGGCGTGCCGCTGATGAACGCGTGCAGGACGACGCTGAGCACGAGCGGGCGCTGATCGGCCGCCGAGTGCAGCTCGGCTGCCTCATCCACGATCATCTGGGCGAACTCCGCGGCCGAGGCCTGCCGCCCGATCATGGTGCTGGAGTCGTTGAGCTCTGCGGCGTACGGGATCGCGAGCAGTGGTTCGGTGCGGGTGGTGAGCCAGACCGGCTGGTCGTCCAGGCGCAGGTCCAGCAGGTAGCGGTACCCGGTCTCCGCGAGCAGGTCGATCGTGCTCGGGGTGTGGGTGAGCCACGGGCTGGACCAGCCGCCCGGTGCCGCACCTTCTTCGACCCGGATCCGCTCGGCGACATCCAGGAGATAGCCGCGCTCGTCGTGCTCGGTACGCCCCGCGAGCGAGTCGGAGTTGCTGGCCCCGTGCCCGACGATCTCCGCACCGATGCGCCGGGCTGCAGCGAGCACCGCCGGTGCCTCGTCGTAGGCGTCCGTGTTCAGCAGCACCGCCGGTCGGATGCCGAGCGCTTCGAGCCGGTCGAACAGGCGGAAGGCCCCGACCCGGTTGCCGTAGTCGCGCCAGGCGGTGTTCACGAGGTCGGGCGCCGGGGTACCCGGCAGCACGTCCTCGGTGTGCCCGTCCCCGAAGCGATACGACTCGATGCCGACGCAGACGACCACGGCGAGGCGAGCACCGTTCGGCCACGTCCCGTGCGGCCGCTCGGGCAGCGCGCTGTAGGTCCATCGGCCGGGACCACGATCTGTGGTCGACCCGTCGGCCATCAGCGCTGCCCGATCCATCGGGTGAAGCCGACGTCGGTGGACGCCGCGCGTCGCACCATGCCCTGGTACGCGGGCACGAGCGGCTCCGCGTCCCGTCGTGCGGTCTCGATGTGGGGGCGCTTGGCGGCGAACAGCTCGCGGGCCTCATCGAGCAGCGCGACCTCGTCCACCGTCGTCACGTGCCCGTGCTCCGCGACCACCTGCCCGGCGACCATGGTGAGCACGACGTCGTGGCCGTCCTCGCAGTGCACGAGCTGCTCGCGCAGATCGTTCAGCGGCGTGAAGGCGATCGTGTGCAGGTCGACGAGCGCGAGGTCGGCGAGGCGCCCGACCTCGACGACGCCGAGGTCCCCCTCCCGCCGTTGCGCGCGGGCACCGCCGACCCAGAGCGCGTCCAGGATCTCGGAGGGCGCCGGCCAGTGGTCGCTGTCGAGCCCGGAGACGTTGTGGATCAGACCCGCTGTCTTCGCGACCGTCCAGAGGTTGATGCTGTCGTCGCAGATCGCTTCGTCCGTCCCGAGCGCGACCGGGATGCCGCGGTCGATCGCCGCCCGCCACGGCATCACGCCGCTGCCGAGCCGGAGGTTGCTGACCGGGTTGTGCGCGATGGTGGAACCGGCTTCGGCGATGAGATCGAGGTCGGCGTCGTCCGCCCATACCGCGTGGATGACGTTGGTGTGCGGCTTCAGCAGTCCGAGGTCAGCCGTGTACCGGACCAGCGAGCGGCCCGCGAACCGCACCTGCTCGGTCGTGAGGGTGCGCTGCGGCTTGGTCTCGAGCATGTGCGCGTAGAGCGGGAGGTGGTGCCGCTCGGCCAGGTCGTCGAGCGCGGCGAAATAGTCCGGGCTGACCCGCTGCGGAGCGGACACGGACACGGCAGCGCGGATGCGCCCCGCACCGGCCCCGTGCCAGGTGGAGA
>JABBOB010000082.1 GCA_019352055.1 Acidobacteriota bacterium | reverse complement strand
ACAACACCGACACCGCCTGCGCAGCCCGCGCAGTCCCATCCCCCAGCGCCGTCAGGCCGACACCCGCCACGACGAGTCCGGTCCCGAGGGCCCCTGCGACCATGCGGCGCAGCCGGGTGCTCGAGGTCCTCACCGGTCGTTCGCCGTCCGGTTCTGGCCGAAGGCGCGTGTGATCCATACCGATTCGTGTTCCCCCACACATCGACCGTACGGACACCGTGCGCAAGTGCGCACACCCCCATCGGCGTGTTCCGCGCCCCCAGCCAGGGGGGGCGGCGGTCGTCGATCGGGCCCCGAGTCGTACCTCAGGGGACGGCGCCGCACCGCCGGAGGCCTGCCCGTGCATCCTCATTCCATCGAGCGGCTCGACGACGGCCCGGTCCCGTTCACCGCCCGGTCACCGGGGCGACGGCTCCGTGCCACCTGTGTTCGCAACCCTGACGAACGATCGTTAGGAAGTCAGAACACCGGACGGTTCGGAGGAATCGATGGTCACCAGGTGCGGACGAGCGGCTGCGGCTGCCGCCCTGCTCTCTTTGGCGGGGATCGCGCTCGCGGGGTGCTCGGGCACCGCGCAAGCCAACGGGACGGCGTCGGCCGCGGTCGAGCCGCTCACGCTCTACGCGGCGGAGGGGTACGACGCCGCTGTCGCGAAGGCGTTCACCGCGAAGACCGGGATCCCGGTGAAGGTGGATGACGACAGCACCGGGCCCCTGCTGACGAAGATCGCGGCCGAGCGCAGCAACCCGCAGTGGTCGCTGCTCTGGGTCGACGGGGACCAGGCGTTCTCCGCGCTGGACACGCAAGGGCAGCTCCTGCCGTACCGGTCGTCGGCGGCGCTGACGACCGTCGGGCAGACGCTCGCGCCCTCGGACCACGCCTACACCCCGACCGGCACGACGCTCATGGCCGCGGTCATCTACAACGCCGCACGCACCTCCACGGTGCCGAGCCAGTACACCGACCTGCTCGGCTCCGCCTACTCGGGCAAGGTCGGGATGAACGATCCCGGCCAGTCCGGCCCGACCTACCCGTTCATCGCTGGGGTCATGAACCAGCTGGGCGGTACGACGGGCGGGGTGCAGCAGGGCGAGGCCTACTTCACGAAGCTGAAGCAGAACGGCCTGAAGGTGTTCCCCACGAACGGGGACACCCTGCACGCGCTGGAGACCGGGCAGATCGACTACGGCATCGTGCAGAGCTCCGCCGCGATCGGCGAGACGCTGAAGGTCAAGCCGACTGCGAAGTTCCAGCCCAAGATCGTCTACCTGCCCAAGTCGACGCTGCTGCCGAGCGTCCTCGGGATCGACAAGCACCTCGACGCGACCCGGCAGAAGGAGGCGCAGCGATTCGTCGACTACGCCCTGTCCGCTGAGGGGCAGAAGACGATGGAGGGCGCCGACCCGTCCGGCGACTCGCTGTTCTGGCCGGTCGTCACGAGCGCTTCGGCGCTGCCGCAGCTGCCTGCCTTCCCGACCGCCTACCAGCGGCTCGATCCGGCGTACTGGGGTGCCCAGGAGTCGACGGTCGTGTCCTGGTTCGACCAGAACATCAAGTGAGCCGATGGTCGGGCTGATCGGGCCGGCATCGCCGGCGACCCGGCTCGGTCGGGCGGCACGGGTGCGGTCCGCCGCTCCCGTGCCGCGCGCCCTGCTGCTGCGGCTGCTGCGGCCGGATGCGCTGCTCTGGATCGTGATCGTCGCGATCCTCGTCCTTCCCATCGCGCTCTTCCTGCTCGTCGCCTTCTCGCCGGCCATGTTCCAGCAGGGGACGGACTGGTTCAGCGTCGCCGCGTTCGGTCGGGCGCTGCAGGGCTCCGCCCTCGTCGGACTCGCGGACTCCACGGGCGTCGGGCTCGCCGCCGCCGTGCTCGCGACGGTGGTCGGCGGCGCGCTCGCGTGGGTCGCGATGCGCACGGACGCGGTCGCACGTCAGGCCGTGACGGGCCTCGTGTTCGCGCTGTTCCTCACCCCCTCCTATCTGATCGCGCTCGGCTGGCAGCGGCTGATCGAGCCGAACGGCGTGCTGCAGGTGCTCGGAGCCGACCCTTCCGGGTTCCGTGGCGTGTTCTACGGGCCGGTCGGCGTCGTCACGGTGCTCGCCGTCAAGGGGATGCCCTTCGCCTACCTGGCGATCTCGAACGCGGTGCGGGGGCTCGGGAGCGAGTTCGAGGACGCCGCGCGTGTGCACGGCGGAGGGCCGCTCGCCGCCGCGCGCCTGACGGTGCAGCTGCTCGCACCCGCCGTGTGGTCGTCGCTCGCCATCGTCTTCGCGGAGTCGGTGTCCGATTTCGGCGTCGCGGACACCCTCGCGAACGCGGCCCACTTCCCGGTCGCGACCTACGCGCTCTACAGCGCCGTGCAGGCGTTCCCCGTCGACTTCCCGCTCGCCTCGGCGGTCAGCTGGCTGCTGCTGCTGCTCGTTCTCGCGGCGCTCGCGCTGCAGGGGCGCGTGCTGCGCGGACGCCGGTTCCGGGTGCTGAGCGGCCGGGCGCGGGCGCCGCGCCGAACGCGCTTGGGGGGCCGAGGCCAGGCGGTGTGGCTGGTGTCCGTCGCGGCACTGATGGTCGTCAGCCTGGGCGTGCCGGTCTTCGGGGCCGTGTCCGCGTCGCTGATCGACGGGCTCGGCTCGCTCGCCGGCACCCACAGGTGGAGCCTCGCGAACTACGTGCGCGTGGTGCAGAGCCCGGACCTCGGCAGCCCGCTCGTGTATTCGGCCGGGATGGCCGCGATCACGGCGACCGTCGCGCTGCTGCTGGCCCTCGCCTGCGCCCGGGTGCTCGCCGCCCGGTCGGTCTCGCGCGCCGCGCGGCTCCTCGACGCGGTGCTGCTCGCTGCGGTCGCGCTGCCGGGCATCGTCTTCGCCGCCGGCTTCATCTTCGCCTTCAACCTGCCCGTGCTCGCCGCGGCGGGCATCCAGCTGTACGGCTCGAACCTGCTCCTGGCCCTCGCCTACCTCGCGACCGCCTTGCCGTCGACCACCCGCCTGCTCGTCGGCTCCGTCGCCCAGGTCCAGGAGAACCTCGCCGCAGCCGCCCGCGTGCACGGCGGCGGCGCGATCCGTACCTGGTTGACGATCAGCGGCCCGATCCTCCTCCGGCCACTCGTGACGGCGTGGCTGCTCACCTACGCCGGCACCCTGCTCGAGCTGCCCGTCTCGCAGCTGCTCGCCCCGGCGGGCAGCGAGCCGATCTCCGTCGGCATCACGACAGCGCTCGGCAAGTACGACTTCGGCGGCGGCACCGCGATGGAGGTGCTGGCGATCCTCTCCGCGCTCGCCGTGGTCGGTCTCGCGTTCGGGATCGTGCGCGTCGCCGCCCCTCGCGGCTGGCGACGGCTCGGAGCCGCGGCATGAGCGCGCTCGAGGTGGCGGGAGCCCGTGGCGCCGCGGTTCGCCTCACGTCCCTGCAGCGGCGATACGGGTCGTCGTTCGCGCTCGCCGACGTGGACCTCGAGGTCGAGCCCGGGCGGTTCCTCGTGCTGCTCGGTCCCTCCGGCTCCGGCAAGTCCACGCTGCTGCGAGCGGTCGCCGGCATCGACCGCATCGACGACGGCGAGATCGCGATCGACGGGAAGGTGGTCAGCGGACCGCGGCTGCACGTGCCCCCGGAGGGCCGCGGGCTCGCCATGGTGTTCCAGGACTACGCGCTGTGGCCGCACATGACGGTCGCGCAGAACGTCGGGTTCGCCCTCCGCCGCAGCCGCCGCGACGACGCCCGGGTGGGGGCGACGCTCGACCGCGTGGGGCTCGGCGACAAGGCAGGCGCGTTCCCCGACGAGCTGTCCGGCGGCCAGCAGCAGCGGGTCGCGCTGGCCCGGGCACTGGTCGGCGAGCCGCGGCTCGTGCTCTTCGACGAGCCGCTGTCGAACCTCGACGCGCACCTGCGCGAGCGGATGCGCATCGAGATCGCAACACTCACCCGCGAGAGCGGGGCGACGGCGATCTACATCACCCACGACCAGGCCGAGGCCTTCGCGCTCGCGGACGAGATCGTCGTCCTCGACCGCGGCCGAGTCCGGCAGCGCGGAGCGCCCGAGCAGATCTACCGGGATCCTGCGTCGGCGTTCGTGGCGCGCTTCACCGGGCTCTCGGCCACGATGCGCGGGCGCCTTCGTGCGCTCGACGGGCGGGTAGCGACCGTCGAGGTCGCCGGGGGAGCGGTGCAGGCCACCTGCACGATGCCCGTGGCGCGCGGTGCGGAGGTCGAGCTGCTCGTGCGTCCGGCGGCGGTGCGCCTGTGCGTGGAGGGACCGGCCGCCATCCGTGGCGCGGTCGTCGACGTGGCGTACCGAGGCGGCGCGTACGACCACGTCGTGGACACCGAGCTCGGCCGCTTCGCCTCCGTCGGCGCGTCGACGCCGCTGCAGCGAGGTGCTCGATGCCACCTCGTCGTGGAGCCCGAGGGCGCGTTCGCATTCGCGTTGTAGTCTGCACCGAACATCCGTTAGTTCTTGAAAGCGATGAACCGGAGATCATGAACCTCGGAGCCCTTGTCCTCGCCACGTTCCTCGCCTGCCTCGTGGAGGCGGTGGAGGCTGCAACGATCGTCCTCGCCGCGGGCTCCACGCGTGGGTGGCGATCCGCCGGACAGGGGGTCGTCGCGGCGCTCGCTGTGCTGGCCGTGGGCGTCGCGGCCATCGGGCCGGCCGTCGTGCACCTGCCGATCGGGGTCCTGCGCATCGCGGTCGGCGGTCTGCTGCTCGTCTTCGGCATCCAGTGGGTGCGGAAGGCCGTGCTGCGGGCGAGCGGGCGCAAGCCGCTGCACGACGAGGACGCGATCTTCCGCCGTCAGGTCGAGGCCGCTCGCGGTCAGGGCGCTGCGGACCGCCGGGGGATCGTTGAGGACTGGTACGGGTTCACGCTGGCGTTCAAGGGGGTGCTGCTGGAGGGGCTCGAGGTCGTCTTCATCGTGCTGACCTTCGGTGCGAACGCGCAGAGCATCGCGGCGGCGGCGGCGGCCGCCGCGGCCGCGGTCGTCGTCGTCCTGCTGCTCGCGGTTGCTGTGCGGGGTCCGTTGTCCCGTGTGCCCGAGAACACGCTGAAGTTCATCGTGGGGGTGATGCTCACCTCCTTCGGGCTCTTCTGGGGCGCGGAGGGCGCCGGCGCGACGTGGCCCGGCTCGGATGCCGCGCTGCTCGCCCTGGTGCCCGCGGTCCTCGTGTTCGCGCTGCTGCTGGTCGCCGCCTTCCGGCCCCGCTCGGTCCCCGCCGCGCCCGCGCCCGCCGCTTCTCCCGCGGCCGCCGAGCCGGCGACCTCGCAGCCCGCTCCCTCCGGTGGTGCGGGCGGGACCGCTGTGCAGACGCGCCCGGCCGTGCGCACGGGGACGGTCGGGAGGATGCTCCGCGGCTTCGTCGCCTTCTGGGTCGACTTCCTGATCGGCGACGACTGGCAGGTGGCCGCGGCCGTCGCCGTCGGGATCGCCGCGACCGCCGCCGTGGCGGTCGGTGCGCCGGCAGCGGCCTGGATCGTGCTGGTGGTCGTCGTGGCCGCGGTGCTGCCCTACAGCGCAGTCCGAGCGCTGCGGTGAGTCAGTGGCCCTCGGGCTCCTCCAGGTACACCCGTGCGGCGTACTGCTCGAGGGCCTCCTCGCACCTGGCCAGGGCCGCTTCCGCCTCGACGCGGCCGTCGGCGCCGAAGCGGTCCCGCTCCACGATCCGGGCCAGCCAGTCGGCGAGCTTCTTGTGGTCGACCTCGTTCTCCTCGAGCTCGGCGTAGGTGAAGTGCGACTTCTCGTACTCCTTCCCCACCTCCGTGAGGAAGTCCTCGCAGCGGTCCACGACCTCCTCGTACTCGTCCGCCCGGGCGCTCTGGTAGGCCCCGAGCACCACGTCCTCTCCCACGACGGGCACGCTGTCGAGCAGGACGGCCGTGCCACCCATCTGGATGATGTCGTGGCGGAGCTTGCGAAGCGCCCGCTCGCTCGCCGCGTCCTTCGGCAGCGTCGCGACGGAGTTCTGCAGGTAGACCGCGCCGAGCGACTTCAGGCGGCGCCACGCGGTGGAGCGGAGCCGCGTCGGCTCCGAAGGGATGCGGTACACGAGGACGAGCCACGACGCCTGCACGGGGTCCTCGAGGGTCACCGCTCGATCCTAGGTCGCCGTCCCGTGGCCCTCCGGGGTCGCGTCGTCGGGTCGCCATCCGGTGTTCACCGATCGGTGGTCGGCCCTGCCTACCGTCGTGACCATGCGCAGTGATCGCGACGCGGCGGTGCTCCCCGCCGCCCACCGAGCCGAGCGGGCACTGCTCGACCTGCGACGGGTCCTGCGCATGCAGGCGCCGACCATGCCGGAGTGCTGGGCACTGCTCGGCGCGCTCGAGGGCGCCGTCGGGCAGCTGCCGCCGCTGCTCGAGGAGATCGCGCTGAATGCGGACCTGCACGCTCGCCGCACGGACGCCTCCGGCGATGCGCGAGCGGCGCTCCGCCGCGCGATCGACTGCTGTCGGCTGCTCTCCGTCGAGCTGGAGTCCGCCTGCACCCACTTCGCAGATCGCGCCTGAGCGCTTCGTTCCGTGCGGATGCGGCGCGACACGCCCGCCGGCAGGCTGGGAGCCTTCTTGGTTGCGGTTCGCTATGCATGTGCGCATGGCCACACCCGTCACCCCGACCTCTTCGTCGGTTGCTTCATCCGCTCCGCTGGGGCGATCAGCAGTCGTCGCTCTCGTGACCGCGATCGTGCTCGTCGTCATCGGGTTCGTCCTCAAGGCGCTCGGATCCTTCGAGCAGCCGCTGTCGACGGCCGTGAACCAGCTGCACCAAGGGGTGCTCGGAGCCCTGGGCACCGCGCTCTACCGCGGGTTCGGCCCGGCTCCCGCGATCATCGGGACACTCGTGATCACGATCGTGATCCTCGTCGCGCGACGCGACCTGCGTGTCGCGTCCACGTTCGCATTCACCGTCGCGGGGACCTGGTTGTCCGTCGCCGTCGTGAAGCTGCTCGTCGACCGGCACCGGCCGGACGCGACCGTGATGTCGTTCCCCTACACGCCCGTGCAGCATGACGCCTCCTTCCCGAGCGGCCACGGGACGTTCATCGTCATCCTCGTGATCGCCCTGGTCGCCCTGGTTCCGCGGCATCTCCGGCCCGCAGCGACCGTGCTCGGCGCGATCATCGTGGCGTTCGCCGGCTTCCTGCTGGTGGTGGACGGCGTGCACTTCACGACCGACGTGCTCGCATCGGTGCTCTGGTGTCTCGGGGTCGGGCCGTTCGTCCGGGCCGTCTGGGTGCGGCTCGTTCTTCCCCGTGCGCAGTTCCTCACTCCGAAGCGGATCCGACAGCAGGACGCAGAGCGAAGCGGAGACCGTTCGATCAAGCCGCTCCACCGCTGAGGACGCCGGCCCGCGAGGCGGCGCTCCGGAAGACGCCCATCCGTCACGTCTCTCGGGGGCGCCCGATGGCGGAGGCGGTTCCGGGCAGTCGCCAGCAGCGGGAGACCGTTCTCGCGGCACGGTTCTCGCGTCTCACGGCAGGCGGATGAGACGCCCTGCAGTACGTCGCCCGACTCGTGTGGGCACCTCGATCGACTCGCCAGATCTCCAGGCTCTGGCGTCCCTTGCGAGATGGTGGAGTGGGTCGATCCGGTCAGGCGTCGAAGACTGCGCGTCTGCTGGCGACGCGGAGATCGACTTCCCGCATCGCGATCGCCGCGAATCGCGTCAGGTCGTCGAGCTCGTCGTGGGCGAGGGTGCGCACTCGGCGATCGAAGACGCAGATCGTCGGAGGTCGTCGATGACGAGTGGTTGATCCGTCTTGATCACGGTCGAGCAGAGCGTCCGGTCGCGGTCGATCTCGGAGGATGTGCTCCCGCTGGTCGCGCACGAGCCTCCGATGCTCGCCACGTCGCCGGATTCGGACGCCGCGTTCCGTGTCCGGGCCGAGGTCGCCGACGCGTACGCGGTGTCGGGATTCGGCGCGGGCATGGCGGCATTCTCTGCGATGACGTCGTGGCAGGGGCGTTCACGGACGTCTTCGTCGCACAGTCGCCCCCGGTCCGGAAGTGTTCGGGTTGCCGACGACGGACGACGGCAGTCGGGACAGCCCACTGCTGTCCGAATGGTCCTGGGCGATCAGTGGCTGCCGACCCGATATCGACGGGCTCAGGCGGGCGCCCGCGTGCCCTCATCGCCGTGGGGCAGGAGTCGCTCGGCACGGTGACGGGGCGAACCGCGGCCGCGACGGCGGAGCTGATCGGGAGCGACCCGGTGGTCCTCCCAAGCCGCCACCTCGGATTCGCGAGCAGCGAGTCCGGCTGCCCAGGTCAGCCGCAGCAGTTCGCCGACCGTCTTCGCTGCTCGCTGTGAACGCGGAGTGACCCTTGCGCACCGTGTCCCTGCAAGGCGTCCCCGGTCGTCGTACTCCGAACCCGTCCCACATCACGAAGGAGCCCCTGTGCGGTACATGGTGACGATCTACAACAACGACGCGACGCTGCAGGCCATCGAAGGGTCGGACCGCGAGGAGTTCGAGCGGGTGCACCGTACGGTGCAGGAGGAGCTGCGAGCGTCTGGCGAGCTCGTCGCTACCCACGAGCTGAGCGACGTCGAGGCCTGCGTCGTGCTGGACCGGGCAGGCGAGCGGATCGTGACCGATGGTCCGCTCACGCGCGTGGGCGACTTCGCCGGCGGGTACTACCTCATCGACTGCGTGGACATCGAGCGAGCGGCCGAGAT
>JABBOB010000081.1 GCA_019352055.1 Acidobacteriota bacterium | reverse complement strand
ACCTGCAACCTGCGGTTTTGGAGACCGCTGCTCTACCAATTGAGCCACCGCCCTAGGGCTGCTCGTGGAGAGCGCGCACAAGCACGCCACGTCCCCACGGGCGCGGCAAGTGTAGCAGCGGGCTCCGGAGGAGCAGGGGGCGCGCCGAGGTCAGAGGCCGACGCTGCCCTGCATGATCCCGCCGTCGACCACGACGGTCGTCGCGGTCATGTACGAGGCCTTGCCGGAGGCGAGGAAGACGGCGACGTCGGCGATGTCGCTCGACTCCGCCAGCCGGCGCAGCGGGATCGCGTCCTGCAGCTTGCCGAGGAGGTCCTTGTTGCTCGTCGTCGCCGCGTTGATCGGGGTGTCGACCGCCCCCGGCGCGATGTTGATCATGCGGATGCCGTGCGGACCGAGCTCGACCCCCGCGGTGCGCGTGAGCATCCGCATGCCGCCCTTCGACACGCAGTAGGCGATGTTGCCGGGCATCGGCCAGTCCTCGTGCACGGAGGAGATGTTGATCACCAGACCCCCGTCGCCCTGCGCGATGAACCGCTTGGCGGCGGCCTGCGATGCGAAGAACGCGCTCTTCATGTTCACCGCCATGACCTTCTCGTAGTCCTCCTCGGTCGTCTCGAGGAGGGACTGCCTGGTCTCCATGCCGGCGTTGTTGACGAGCACGTCGAGTCGACCGAACGAGTCGACCGCGGTCTGCATCATCCGGTGGAGATCGCCCGACCTCGTGATGTCGGCCTCGACGCCGACCGCCTTGCCGCCCGCCTGCTCGACCTGGGCGATCAGCTGCGTCGTCGCGTCCTCGTGCGCGACGTAGTCGACGACGACGTTCGCCCCCTCCGCCGCCATCGCCAGCACGATGGCCTTCCCGATGCCGGAGTTCCCACCGGTGACGACGATCGACTTGCCCGACAGCAGCACGGCTACCTCCTTGTTGGTCCGCGGCCCGGGTGGCCGCGCCCACCGAGCGTGCGCCGGGCCACCTGCATGCGGCCCGTACGCCACCTCCCGACGCCGGACGCCCGCGGCTAGGCTCGGGCAGCGTGCCACGCACCGCCCCAGCCCCGATCTCGCCGCGAATCGCCGCCATCGCCGAGTCCGCCACGCTCAAGGTGGACTCCAAGGCGAAGGCGCTGAAGGCGGCGGGCCGCCCCGTCGTCAGCTACGCCGCGGGCGAGCCCGACTTCGACTCCCCCCAGCACGTCGTGGAGGCGGCCGAGCGCGCCGCGCGCGATCCGCGCAACCACCACTACACCCCCGCCTCCGGGCTTCCCGAGCTGCGCGAGGCGATCGCCGCGAAGACCCTGCGGGACAGCGGTCTCGAGGTCTCCCCGGCGCAGGTCATCGTCACGAACGGCGGCAAGCACGCGGTCTACCAGACCGTGCAGACGCTCGTCGGCGAGGGCGACGAGGTCATCATCCCCGGGCCCTACTGGGTCACCTACCCCGAGGTCGTGAAGCTCGCCGGCGGGGTGCCCGTCGAGGTGTTCGCGGGCGCCGACCAGGAGTACAAGGTCACGGTCGAGCAGCTCGAGGCCGCACGCACTCCCCGCACCAAGCTGCTGGTGTTCGTCTCCCCCTCGAACCCGACCGGCGCCGTCTACACGCCGGAGGAGACCCGCGCGATCGGCGGATGGGCGCTCGAGCACGGCATCTGGGTGATGACCGACGAGATCTACCAGAACCTCGTCTACGACGGCGTGAAGGCCCTCTCGATCGTGCAGGCCGTCCCCGAGCTCGCGGGGCAGACGGTGCTCGTGAACGGCGTCGCGAAGACGTACGCGATGACCGGGTGGCGAGTGGGCTGGATGATCGGCCCCCCGGTAGCGATCAAGGGCGCCAACGACCTGCAGTCGCACCTGTCGTCGAACGTGAACAACGTCGCGCAGCGCGCGGCGATCGCCGCCCTCACCGGCCCGAGCGAGCCGATCGAGGCGATGCGCCGGGCGTTCGACCGCCGGAGGAAGGCGATCGTCGCCGGGCTCAACGGGATCCCCGGGTTCCGCACCCCGACTCCGCAGGGCGCCTTCTACGTCTACCCCGACGTGACCGCGCTGCTCGGCCGCGAATGGGGCGGCACGACGCCGACCACGACCCTCGAGCTCGCGGACCTGCTGCTCGAGCGGCTCGAGGTCGCCGTGGTCCCCGGCGAGGCGTTCGGCCCGAGCGGCTACCTCCGCCTCAGCTACGCCCTCGGCGACGACCAGTTGGCGGAGGGCGTCGCCCGGCTCACCGAGTTCTTCGGCTGAGGTCGCGGATCCGGATCCCGCTCGGGGATCCGGATGGATTCGGCGACACCCGGCGGGAGAAGACCCTCCGAACGGCGTGTCGCCGAGGATCTCCGGATCGGCGGGGCCTTTGCGGGCCCTACGTTCTGAGGCATGTCCTCCACCGTGCCGACCGCCGTGCTGCGGCTCGCTGTCGCGATGCTCGTCGTCGCCGCGATCGTCGCGACGATCGTCTCCGTCTGGCCCATCATGGTCGTCAACTTCTTCGGCTTCTTCACCGTGCAGTCGAACGTCATCGGTGCGGTCGTCGCCGTGATCGGCGCGATCCGGCTCCTCCGGGGCGTCCCCCGCGGCACTGCCTGGGCGGTGGTGCACTGGGCGTCGGCCAGCTACCTCGCCGTCGTCGGCATCGTGTACTGGGCGCTGCTCGCGCCGCTCGGCGCCGCGGGTGGCGTCCCCGTGCCGTGGGCGAACTTCGTGCTGCATGCCGTCACCCCCGTGCTCGCGATCGTCGACCTGCTGCTCTCGCCCGATCGGGATCGACCGCCGGTCCGCCTCCTCCCGATCGTGCTCGTCTACCCGCTCGTCTGGACCGCCGTCGTGCTCCTCCGCGGCGCCACCGACGGCTGGGTCCCCTACCCGTTCCTCGACCCGTCCCAGGGGTACGGCGTCGTCGCGGCCTGGGCGGCGCTCGTCGCGGGGGTGTTCACCGGGGCGGCGGCGCTGCTGCGCCTGCCGATCCGGCCCCCACGCCCGTGAACGAGCCATCCGCCGCGCCCGCGACCGTGCGTCAGAGCGTGGCGCCCACCAGGGTCGGCTCGGGCTGGAGGATCACACCGAACTCGCTCTGGACGCGGTGCTGGATGTACCGCGCGAGCTCGAGCACCTGAGTCGCGGTCGCATGCCCGCCGTTGACGATCGCGAGGGTGTGCTTGCGCGAGATGTGCGCGTCGGAGCCCGGGAGGTGGAACCCCCGCTGCACGCCGGCGTGCTGGATCAGCCACGCCGCGGACAGCTTCACCTGCGGCTCGCCGTCCCGGGCGGCGCGAGGGAGCAGCGCCCCCCCGAGCGGCACGACCACGTCGGGCGCGTCGTCGGGCGACGTCGGCCAGCGCGGCGCGTCCCGCGGGAGGGTCCGCGCGAAGCGCTCGGAGACGATCGGGTTGGTGAAGAACGAGCCGACGCTCACCGACTCCGGGTCGCGGTCGTCGAGCACCATGCCCTTCGATCGCCGCAGCTCGAGCACGGTGTCGCGGAGCGCGGCGATCGGTACCCGGCTGCCGAGCGGCACTCCGAGCGCGTCGGCGAGCTGGGCGTACGCGACCGGCGAGCTGAGCACGGGACCGTCGCCGGTCGCGCGGTGCAACAGCAGCTCGACCGCCAGCACCACGCCGGACACGCCCTGCTTGAACGCGCTCGTGCGGTACCCGAGGCGGAGCTCGGATGCGGGCAGACGTCGCACGGTGCCGGTGTCCCGGTCGAGGAACTCGACGACCGCCAGCGTCGCCGCGAGCTCCTGCCCGTAGGCGCCGATGTTCTGGATGGGCGCAGCGCCGCACGAGCCCGGCACCCCGGAGAGCGCCTCGATGCCGCTCCACCCCTGTCGCACGGCTTCGGCGCAGAGGGCGTCCCACGGCTCGCCGGCCTGCACGCGCACACGCACCTCCTCCCTCTGCTGCGGGGGCCGGAGAGAGCGCTCGAGCGTGCGGAGGCGGTCGGCCGCGCTGCTGGGCGGTCCCGTGGTCGCCTGCGGCACCCCCTGGAGTCGTTCGATGCCGCGGGTGGCGACGACGAGCACGGTGCCCTCGAAGCCGTCGTCGCCGACGACCACGTTCGAGCCGCCGCCGAGGACCAGCAGCGGCTCCTCGTCGCCCCACGCCCGCATCGCGGTCTGCAGGACCTCATCGACGGTGGTCGCCACGACCACGCGCCGGGCCGGCCCGCCGACGCGGAGGGTCGTCAGATCGGCGAGCCGCGGATCGTCCCCCGCGACGGTCTGGATCGTCATCGCCCGCACCCGCGCGGTCGCACGTCGCTACGCGCCACGCGGCGCCCCCGGAGGGCGCGGGCCCAGTGCCACGCGCACCTGCGCGCGGCCGAGCACGGTCTGCCCGTCGACCTTCGCGGTGACGTCGATGCGCGCCTCGTCGTCCTGGACCTGTCCCACCTTGGCCTCGACCTCGAGGCGCACCGTCCCCTCCGCCGGCACAGGAACGGGACGGGTGAAACGGACGCCGTACTCGAGCACGCGGTCGGCGCCGAAGCGGGCGACGACGGGCTGCACCGCGAGCCCCATCGTGAGCATGCCGTGCGCGATCACACCGGGCAGCCCGACCGAGCTCGCGACGTCGTCCCGGTAGTGGATGGGGTTGAAGTCCCCGGAGGCGCCGGCGTAGCGCACCAGACCGTCGCGATCGACGTCGAAGCCACCCGTCGCGACGACCTGGCCGACGTCGAGGCGATCGGCGCTCATGCGTCGCCCCGGATCACGAGCGTCGAGATCGCGGTGACCACGTGCTCCCCGTCTCGGTCGCGCACCGCCGACTCGGAGGTCACCATCGCGTTGCCCCCGAGCGTCTTCACGTCGGTCACGGTCATCGTCGCGGTGAGGAGGTCCCCCGCCACGATCGGGCGGCTGAAGCGGAACCGCTGCTCGCCGTGCACCACGCGCGAGAAGTCGACGCCCGCCGACTCGTCGGCGAGCAGCTGGGCGAGCGTCTGCTCCTGCACGACCACGGCGAAAGTGGGGGGCGCCACCACGTCCGGGTAGCCGGCGGCGACCGCAGCGTCCTCGTCCAGGTTGAGCGGGTCCATGGAGCCCACAGCGCGGGCGAACTCGCGGACCTTCTCGCGCCCCACGAGGTAGGGCACGGTGTCGGGGTAGACCCTGCCCTTCAGGTCGGCGGTGACGGTCACGCCTGCATCGTAGCCACGTGCACACATCCCCCAGGCGACGCACGAACGGCGGCACGAGACTCGCAGCATGAGCACCATGACCACCCTGCCCACCCGACTGATCGGATCGCGATCGGTGGCCGCCATCGGACTCGGCGGGATGCCGATGTCGATCGAGGGGCGCCCCGATGAGGCTCGCTCCATCGCGACCATCCACGCCGCGCTCGACGCGGGCATCACCCTGATCGACACCGCCGACAGCTACCACCTGCTCGCCGGCGAGGTCGGCCACAACGAGCGCCTGATCGCCCGCGCGCTCGAGACCTACGAGGGAGACACGAGCGGGGTCCTCGTCGCGACGAAGGGAGGCCACCTGCGACCCGGCGACGGGTCGTGGACACAGGACGGATCGGCGCGGCACCTGATCGAGTCTGCGGAGGCGTCGCGGGTGGCCCTCGGCGTCGAGTCGATCGACCTGTACCAGTTCCACCGCCCGGACCCGCGCGTCTCGTTCGCGGAGTCGGTGGGCGCGCTGAACCACCTGCTCGACGAGGGCGTGATCCGGATGGCGGGCCTGTCCAACGTCGACGTCGACCAGATCGAGCAGGCGATGGAGCTGACCGACGGGCGCATCGTGTCGGTGCAGAACCAGTTCTCGCCGTCGTTCCGCTCCTCCCTTCCCGAACTGCAGCGCTGCGCCGAGCTCGGGCTCGCCTTCCTCCCCTACAGCCCGCTCGGCGGCATCACGAACGCCGCCGGCCTCGGGAGCAGCAACGCGGCGTTCCAGCGGATCGCGGACGACCGCGGCGTGAGCCCGCAGCAGGTCGCGCTGGCCTGGGAGCTCTCGATCGCGCCGGTGGTCATCCCGATCCCGGGAGCCTCCCGCCCGGAGACGATCCGCGACTCGGCGGCGGCGGCGCTGCTGCAGCTCACCGAGGAGGAGCAGGCGGCCCTCTCCGCGTGAGCGCTTCGGCAGGCCACTCGCGCACCTGAGCAGGCCACCTGCACTTCGGCAGGCTGCTGGGCGCCCTCGCAGCCTGCCGAAGCGCGTGGAGCCTGCCGAAGTGGCCTCCTGGGACGGCGAAAGCCCCCTGCGATCGGGAGTCGCAGGGGGCTTTCGTGACCGTGGTCAGCGATCGGTGCTCGACCGTGTCACTGGCAGCTGTCGCACTGCAGCAGATCCATCGGGTCGACCGGAATCGCGTAGCCGTCGATGCTCTCCGTGTCGAAGTTCATGACGCTCCTTCCGCTCGCTGCCGCCGACCTTCCCCAGTCGACGGCCTGTGTTCATCCCCCGCTCACCGAGCGAGTGAGAACACCATATACCGGGGCACCGACAAGCAGTAGCCCCTACATGTTGTGTCGGTCACCACTCAGGCGTGTCGCCCGGAACCACGCGGATCGGAGGACTCCGTATCCGCGTGTCGCGGCGTGTCGCATCCATGGCGGCACGATTTCACCCACCACCGACACCGCCACCGCCCCTCCTGAGGCGTCACGATCGCGACGCCTCGACCCCACGATCACGTCGCGGATCCCGGCGCGAACAGGCGCCGATATACGGGGTCGCCGCGAAGAGGCTCGCGGGAGCGGGATGCTAGAGTCGTCGTCGCTTCCGGCCCGGAGACGGGTTCGGTGTGCGCCCCGATAGCTCAGTGGTAGAGCATCTCCATGGTAAGGAGAAGGTCAAGAGTTCAATCCTCTTTCGGGGCTCGGACCGCCCGACCGCACACCCTGCGGACCAGCGGTTCTCGCGGCGGGGTAGCTCAGGTGGTTAGAGCACACGGCTCATAATCGTGGTGTCGCGGGTTCAAGTCCCGCCCCCGCTACAAGAAGTCCTGATCAGCAGCAGATTCTCGGTCCCGGAAGGGACACGGAATGGTGCTGAAGTCGGCGCAAAAGCGGCTCGACGTCATCAGAGGCCTACAATCGCCGGGCGGAGTCGGGCCGTCTCGAATCGGCTTGACGCGGCTTGCGCACCTGTCTGTCATGGACACTGCAGACAGCCCGTTCGGCCTTGAGCCGGTTCTCACGACCTCGCAACTCGCCGCGCACCTCGGGGTCTCCCCGCAGGCCATCCACGACCTCCGACACCTCGGACGCGGACCGCGCGGATTCCGCGTCGGCCGCGAGCTTCGATATCGGCTCTCCGCGGTCGAAGCGTGGCTCGCTGCACTGGAAGCGGCCGACTCCGCTGCGACCGGTGAGGCGCGGTCATGAACCGCGGCCGGAGCCGACTGGAGATCGGTGACTACGGCGACATCCATGTGCAGACCACCGCGTCCGGTTCGTATCGCGCCGAGGCCCGGTACCGCGACTGGGACGGCGTCGTCCGGAAGGTCGCCGCCACCGGCGCGAGCCGAGCCGCAGCGAAGGCCAGCCTCCGCAGGAAGCTGAACGACCGCGCGGAGAACGCCGGGCTCGGTGCGTCCCTCAACCAGGAGAGCTCCCTGCGCGATCTCGCGGATGAGTGGCTGGCCGACGTGCAGGCCCGCGACGACCTCGCCGAGAGCACGAAGGACCTCTACCGGCGGGAGCTCGGCAGCCTCGTGCTGCCCACCTTCGGGGACTTCCGCCTCCGCGAGGTCACCACCGGACGCGTCGACCACTTCCTCCGTCGACAAGCTGCCGTCTCGAGCGCGCACGCACGACACAGCCGGGTGGTGCTGAACCTGATGTTCAACTTCGCGCTGCGCCGCGACGCCGTCACCAGGAACCCCGTCGCGGGAACCGCGCGACTCACCCGCGAGAAGAAACTCCCGAAGGCCCTGACGCCCGAGGAGATCTCCCTCATCCGAGCAGCGGCACGCACCTGGCGCACCGGCACCTCGGTGCACGGCCCCCGCCCCGACAACCGAGTGCCGGACCTGATCGAGGTGATGCTCGGCACCGGTCAGCGCATCGGCGAAGCACTCGCTTTGCGACGCTGCGATGTCGACCTCACCATCGACCCGGTCCAGGTCACCGTGAGCGGCACGCTGATCGTCATCAAGGGCAAACCTGCCTACCGGCAGAGCCACCCGAAGAGCGCAGCGTCGCAACGGACGATCGCCGTCCCCGGTTGGACCGCCGAGGTGCTCCGGCGCCGAATCGCGCAGATGGCCGACGGGCCCGGCGAGCAGTTCATTTTCCAGACCCGCAACGGCACGCCGCTGACGCCCTATAACGCGCGCCGGACCTTGCGGAACATCCTCGCAAGCGCCGGTCTGACCGATCTGCACATCACCCCGCACAGCTTCCGGCGAACCGGGGCCACAGCGATCGCGTGGGCGTCGGATGCCGAGTCGGCCGCCGGGTTCCTCGGCCACACCTCCGCCGACATCACCCGGGCGCACTACATCCAGGCGCCGGTCGAGAGCGTGAACGTCGCCCTCGCCGGCTACCTCGAGACGCTCGCCCCACAGCGCACAGAGCCGGCGGCACGATGATCGAAACCCGGCCGTTCGACATTCCAGCGCGAAGTTCGGGACAGCGCCTGGAAACACTGCCGACCACAATATGTTGCGGTCGAGTGATCGGCGTGGTACTACATACGAGTGTCAGCCGGTCGTGTTGCTCCCGAGATCGGGGGCCGTAGCGCCTCGACCGGCGGAGCCTCCGGTCCTGCCAACTTGGCAGCACCGTAGAACCTCGGGCTATCTCGGCTCGCCTG
>JABBOB010000026.1 GCA_019352055.1 Acidobacteriota bacterium | reverse complement strand
ACAAGGTCACGAGACGCCCCTGCTCGGCGTGGTGCGAGGTGCGGGTGTCTCGCCGACGAGTGTCTCGCTACCCATCGGTTGCGACGCAATGCGGGGTGGTGTCACCCTCCGGGCGCGCTTTGCATGCCCTGCTCGGTGCTGGCCCTGACAAGTGCGAGGCGGGCGCGGTCGAGGGTGAGAAAGTAGGAGCGGGCGGCGAGGAACAGCACCGCGGCGCCAGCCTCGGTACACGCCTCCTCGAGCTCGTCCTGGGCGTCGCCCACCGGGTGCAGACCGTAGTTGCGCAGTTCCCGAAGGTGCGCCGCTCGAGCGCGCACATCGACTAAAGCGTGCCTCGCAAGCGCGTTCGCGCGTCCAATCGCCTGACTGGTGCGGTCGATGACCTCCGCCGGGTTCTCCTCCCGGCGCACCCACTCGATCCTGCTGAGCCTGTCCGAGCGTCGACGCACAATCGCTCTGCCGGGGCGCAACGCGGCCGGCAGAGAGGCTGACTGATGGGTCGTCCGAGGTTGCCGATCAGTACTCACGGGGCCGTAAACCTCCGGGAGGTCGAGCCAGGTGTCTGGCGTGCAAGGACGCTCTACAGGTTTCCGGACGGCACGCGGAGGCAGGTCGAGCGATTCCGTCCGGGCAGGAGCGGAGCCAAGGCAGCCACGGCATTGATGGAGGCCCTGGTCGACATCGCAAGTCCGACCGACGGGGACCTGAAGCCCGGGACACCCATCTCGGTCGCGGCCGAGCAGTTCGTCATCGCGAAGGGTGATGCCGGTCTGGCCGCCGGCTCGCTTGCGGAGTACGAGCGAGTCGTGCGCCGAGTCATCGTGCCTCGCATCGGGGACCTCCGTCTGGCCGAGGCGACACCGGGGCGACTTCAGGCGTTCTTCACTGCGGTGACCAAAGACCACGGGCCCGGTACGGCCAAAACGACGCGATCGGTGCTGTCCGGCATCCTTGGGATGGCTGTGCGTGCAGACGCACTACGGGCCAATCCGGTGGCGCAAGTGGCGGCGATCCGGAGAGGCGCCTCACGCGCCTCGACCGCGCTGCAGCTCGAGTCCGTACCCACGTTCATTCACGCGGTCACGAACGATCCGGAACTGCGGCGACTCGACGTCGGTGATCTGCTTGCGTTCATGGTGATGAGTGGCTGTCGGATCGGGGAGGCCCTGGCTCTGACCTGGGAGCGGGTGGACCTCGCGGCCGCGAAAGTGACGTTCGACGCGACGGTGGTGCGTGTGCCCGGCAAGGGGCTGCTGCATCAGCAGCACGGCAAGACCGCCGCGTCCACCAGGACGATCTCGATTCCTGCCCAAGCCGTGACGCTGCTCGAGCATCGCGATCGGATCGCCTCGGTGGTCCTCCCGAGCGTCGCGGGCGTGCTTCGAGATCCGATCGACGCCGAGTCTGTCTGGCGGCGGAACAGGGATCGCCTCGGCTACTCGTCGTACACGAGTCACTCGCTGCGCAAGACGACCGCGACGGCGTTGGACGTCGCCGGCATGAGCGCCCGAGCGATCGCGGAGTACCTCGGCCACTCGAAGCCGTCGCTGACGCAGGACGTCTACATGAGCCGCAACGTCGGAAGCGCCGCCGCCGCCGATCACCTCGATCGAATGTTCGGGGTTTCCTCGGGGTTGCGTCGCGAGCTGGAAAGCTAGTTGGCCTCTAACCAGGTGTTTCGTGCCCCGAGCAGGACTCGAACCTGCAACCTACGGATTAGAAGGCCGTTGCTCTATCCATTGAGCTATCGGGGCGCATGCGAACGGTCAACGAGTGTACGGGGGAGGGATGGTGACGGTTCCTCGTGTGGTCGCGCACCGTCGAGTCGGCTGTCGCACCACGAGCCCCGAGGGTCGCACAGGGCAAGCGGGGTGCGTCAGGTCTCCGGGAGCGCCTGATCGTCGCGGACAGCTCCGCGCGCTCGAGGTGTCCCGAGCGACTGCGGATGATCACGATCCCGACCGACACGATCCCGACCGACCACGGGAACGTGCCCGGCACGATCGAGCCCCACTCGCCGGCGGCCTTGCACGAGGAGGTGTCGCCGGCGCCTCCGAACGCTGTGGCCACGAGGACCGGGTCCGGCACGACGCCGACCGCCGACCGCCGACCGCCGACCAGCCTGTCAGCCGGCCTCGGGCCGTTCAGGAGCGGTTACAGATGCACCCGGAGGCGAACGACACGACCGCGGTCAGCACGCAGTCGCATCAGGAGCGCGGCACGAGGTCCTCGCCGGGGCCACCCCGATCCCGCACAGCGGACGCCGAGACCGGGGGTGGCGTCTTCAGGTCGAGGTTCTGCGTGACGTGGGCCTCGTCGTCGTACGTATCAAGCCATGCCGGCGCAGGGGTCGCAGCAGGAAGCGGGCCGCTGCTGGCCTGCTCGGACGGGCGCGCGTGTCGAGCCTGCTGATGCGCCTCGAGTCGCACCGCCTCCTCCGCGTCGGTCGTCTCGACAGCGGTTCCGACCCGATCCGGGTGCTGCGGACCGGCAGGCGTCGCGGTGCGCGGCACCGCGTCTTCCTCCGCGACGCCGGTGGGGGACTCGGCCGCCCGGCCGCGGCTCCGCTCCTGCTGCAGCCGTTCGCCGGCGCGCGTGCGCTGCCAGGCCGGGAGATCCTCCGCAGGCGCAGGCGCAGGCGCAGGCGCGCGCACCGGCACGGCGCCGGCGCCGGCCCCGACCGGTTCCGGGTCGGGTCCGGTCGCGGTCCCGGATGCTTCGGCGTCCGGTCCCGAAGGGGAGCGGCGGTCCTCAGGCGTGGCGGTGGCGGCGTGGGGGGACGGCTCGGGTGCCGGCTGCTGCACGACGGGCGGGGGCGCCGGCGCCTCGGCCTGGACGACATCCGGGGTCGCGGGGACGTCCGGGGTCGAGGCCCGAGGCGTCGGCGCGGCCGGGAAGAGCCGTCGCGCCCGGGACGGCTTACCGACCCACTCGACGAGCCGATCGCGCAGCTCGGCCAGCTCGGCCGTCACCGGGCCCGCTGCGGCCTGCTGTTGCAGCGCGTCGGTGCGCGCGGCCGCCCAGTCGGCGGCGAGCTCCGCACCGGTCAGCGGCAGCAGACGTGCTCGGACGTCGGCCTCCACCCGCAGGCGGCCGGCCCGGCGGCGCGAAGCGGCGTCGACTCCCGTCTCGACCGTGAGGCGCGCCGCGGTCACGAGCCCTGCGACGACGGACGCCGCCTCCACGCGCTCGGCGCGCCGGATCGTCGCTCTCACCGCCGATCGGGCGATGGCAGCGGCCAGCAGCCCGGCGACGAGGATCGCCAGCGCCGGGATGATCGCGGTCTGCACGACCCGGGCTCCGCCGGGCGACTGGAACCAGGCGGCGAGGTCGACCCACATGCGGCGGAGCGTACCGAAGCCGTGCGACGGCGTGGCGAGGCGCGGTGGAAGTTCGCGAGATCCCGGCGGGTTGTCAGGTACGACGACTTCGAAGGGATGGTCATGGAGACCTATGTGCTCGCGGGTGGCTGCTTCTGGTGCCTCGATGCGGTCTACCGCTCGCTGGAGGGCGTCTCGGACGTCGTGTCCGGGTACACCGGGGGATCGTTGAGGAACCCGGACTACGAGACGGTGTGCTCGGGGCTGACCGGTCATGCGGAGGCGGTCGCGGTGACGTTCGATCCGGAGGTGATCCCGCGCGACGTCGTCCTCGACGTGTTCTTCACCCTGCACGACCCGCGCCAGCTGAACCGCCAGGGCAACGACGTCGGCACGCAGTACCGCTCGGCGATGTTCTCCGCGGACGCCGCACAGCAGGCCGCGTTCCAGGCGGCGATCGAGCGTGCGGCGGACATCTGGGACGGTCCGATCGTCACGCAGCTCGCTCCGCTCGGCACCTACTACCGGGCCGAGGAGTACCACCAGGACTTCTTCGCCAAGAACCCGAACCAGGGCTACTGCCTCGCGGTCGCGTTGCCGAAGGTGAACAAGGTCCGGCGCTCGTACGCCCGGTACGTCAAGGCGGCCTGACCCGCGGGTCTGCTCCTCCCCAGGCCGGATTCCCGTGCGCGAGGGTGAACCGGCCGCAGGCTGCCGTCGGGCTGATCGACCATCGATCCTGCGCGGTCCCGGTCACGTCCACGGCACGGGCTCACCGGGGCCGCGCACCCATCCACGAATCGAGGAGGTGCCGCGGTGGCGGACAACGACAACATCATCACGGTGGTCGGTCGGATCGGGCAGGAGCCCGAGCTGCGCGCGACGTCGAAGGGCGACGTGCTCAACTTCACGCTCGCGACGAGCGAGCGGAAGCGCGGTGCGGACGACACCTGGTCCGACGGGCCGACGAGCTGGTTCCGCGTCTCCGCCTGGAACGACCTGGCCCGCAACGCGCACGCGTCGTTCCACAAGGGTCAGCTGGTGATCGTGCGAGGGGTGCTGACGATCCGGGAGTTCCAGTCCGAGACCGGAGGCCGGTCCAGGAACGCGGAGCTGCGTGCGAGCGCACTCGGTCACGACCTGCGCTGGGGGACCAGCACGTACGCCGACGCGGGACGCAGGAACGCGGCGCAGGTGCCCTCCGCTCCTCCGGCGGCGCCCGCCGAGCCGGAGTCCTCCGACGGCTGGGGCGCGAGGCCGGGCGATGACGATCGACGGGAGACGGTGCCTGCGGGCGCCGCGGCGCACTGGGGGAGCGAGGTGGAAGCGGAGGATGCGCCGTTCTGATCCGTGAGCGGCGGAGGGCCCGCCCGGACGAAAGTTAGGATCGAGGCATGGCGGAGTACATCTATCAGATGGTCCGCGCCCGCAAGGCGCACGGCGACAAGCTGATCCTCGACGACGTCACGATGTCGTTCTTCCCCGGCGCGAAGATCGGGGTGGTCGGGCCGAACGGCGCGGGCAAGTCCACGATCCTCAAGATCATGGCGGGCCTCGACACCCCGTCCAACGGCGAGGCCAAGCTCACGCCCGGGTTCTCGGTCGGCATCCTCATGCAGGAGCCGGAGCTCGACGAGTCGAAGACCGTGCTCGAGAACGTGCAGGACGGCGTCGCCGAGCTTCGTGCGAAGCTGGCGCGGTTCGATGCGATCGGACTCGAGATGGGCGAGCCGGACGCGGACTACGACAAGCTCGGCGACGAGATGGCGAAGCTGCAGGACGAGATCGAGGCCGCCAACGGCTGGGATCTCGACTCGCAGCTCGAGCAGGCCATGGATGCGCTCCGCACGCCCCCGGGCGACGCCCAGGTCGAGTTCCTCTCCGGTGGAGAGAAGCGCCGCGTCGCGCTCTGCAAGCTCCTGCTCCAGCAGCCGGACCTCCTGCTGCTCGACGAGCCCACCAACCACCTGGACGCGGAGAGCGTGCTCTGGCTCGAGCAGCACCTGTCGAAGTACCCGGGCGCCGTGCTCGCCGTCACGCACGATCGGTACTTCCTCGACCACGTCGCCCAGTGGATCGCCGAGGTCGACCGTGGCCGGCTCTACCCGTACGAGGGCAACTACTCGACCTACCTCGAGAAGAAGCAGGAGCGGCTGAGCATCCAGGGCAAGAAGGACGCGAAGCTCTCGAAGCGCCTCTCTGAGGAGCTCGAGTGGGTGCGCTCGAACGCGAAGGGCCGCCAGGCGAAGTCGAAGGCGCGCCTCGCCCGGTACGAGGAGATGGTCTCGGAGGCGGAGCGCACGAGGAAGCTCGACTTCGAGGAGATCCAGATCCCCGTCGGCCCTCGACTCGGCTCGCAGGTGATCGACGCGAAGCAGCTGCGGAAGGGCTTCGACGGACGCGTGCTCATCGACGGCCTGTCGTTCACGCTGCCGCGCAACGGCATCGTGGGCGTCATCGGCCCGAACGGCGTCGGCAAGACGACCCTGTTCAAGTCGATCGTGGGCCTCGAGCCGCTCGACGGGGGCGACCTGACCATCGGCAGTACGGTCGACATCTCGTACGTCGACCAGTCCCGGGGCGGCATCGACCCCCAGAAGACCCTCTTCGAGGTCGTGTCCGACGGGCTGGACTACATCCAGGTCGGCAAGACCGAGGTGCCGTCCCGCGCGTACGTCTCCACCTTCGGCTTCAAGGGCCCCGACCAGCAGAAGCGCGCCGGGGTCCTGTCCGGCGGTGAGCGCAACCGACTGAACCTGGCGCTGACGCTGAAGCAGGGCGGCAACCTGCTGCTGCTCGACGAGCCGACCAACGACCTGGACGTCGAGACGCTCGGCAGCCTCGAGAACGCCCTGCTCGAGTTCCCCGGGTGCGCGGTGGTCATCACGCACGACCGGTGGTTCCTCGACCGGATCGCGACCCACATCCTCGCCTACGAGGGCACGCAGGAGCACCCGGGCAACTGGTACTGGTTCGAGGGCAACTTCCAGGCCTACGAGGAGAACAAGGCCGAGCGGCTCGGCCCGGATTCGGTCGGCGTCGGCCGGGGCGTGTACCGCAAGCTCACGCGCGCGTAGCCGTGCGGGGCACGGCTCGATGAAACTGCACGTCCCGATCCGGCTCCGCTGGAGCGACATCGACGCGTATGCCCACGTGAACAACGCGGCGATGCTCGGACTGCTGGAGGAGGTGCGGATCCAGGCGTTCTGGGCACTCCCCGCCGGCTCGGCGGACGGGACGAGGCAGGACGGGCCGGCGATCCTCGACGGGCGGCCGGGCGCGAAGACGCTCAGCCTGATCGCGCACCAGGAGATCGAGTACCTGCGTCCCATCCCCTACGGCAGGCAGCCGCTCGACTGCGAGGTCTGGGTCGCGCGACTCGGCGGCGCGAGTCTGGACGTGCACTACGAGGTGTTCAGCCCGGAGGGTGCCGAGCCGCGGGAGCTGACCACCCGAGCCGCGTCGACCCTCGTCCTGGTGGATGCCGCGACGCAGCAGCCGCGCCGGATCACCGAGGCGGAGCGGGCCGCGTGGGCGCCCTACCTGGACGCGCCGGTGGTGTTCGCGCACCGCAAGCGCTGATCGGAGCTACGCCGGGGGAGCGACCCGCGTCATCCCCTCCTGCGCCACGGAGGCGACGAGGACGCCGTCGCGCGTGTAGATGCGGCCGTGGCTGAGCCCGCGTCCGCCACCGGCGCTCGTCGACTCCTGGACGTAGACCAGCCAGTCGTCCACCCGCGCCGGCCGGTGCCACCACATGGCGTGGTCGAGGCTCGCCGCCTTCAGACCCGCTGTCGCCCAGGCGAGACCGTGGCGTCGCCAGATCGGCTCGAGGATCGTGTAGTCGCTCGCGTAGGCGAGCGCGGCACGGTGCAGCGCGGGATCGTCCCGCAGCCGTCCGCGCGTCTTGAACCACACGGCCTGGTGCGCGACCCGCTCTGCGCCGGACTCGAGGTAGAGCGGACCGTCGACGTGCCGGATGTCGAAGGGTCGTCCGCTCGCCCAGAACCGGGCCATCGGGTGATCGATCGCCGACAGCAGCTCACGCTCGTCCGGCAGCGACTCCGGATCGGGCAGCGACTCCGGCATCGGCTTCTGGTGCTCCAGCCCGTCGTCCGTCGTCTGGAAGGACGCGATCATCGACAGGATCGGCACGCCGTGCTGGTAAGCCTGCGTGCGACGCGTGGAGAACGAGCGCCCATCGTGGATGCGGTCGACCGCGAAGGTGATCGGGACCTCGAGATCGCCGGGGCGCAGGAAGTACCCGTGCATCGAGTGGATGGGACGATCGTCGTCGACGGTCCTCGTCGCCGCGACCACGGACTGCGCGAGCACCTGGCCGCCGAAAACCCGCCCCTGGGGGCTCCACTGCGACGGGCCGGTGAAGATGTCCTCGTTCGTCCGAGCCCCGGTGTCGACCAGGTTCAAGGCCGCGAGCATGGCGGATAGCGGTTCCAGGATCCCCTCCTCCGGTGCGCTGGGTAGTGTACTGAGCCCGATGGACCGCTTCCTCACGCTGCCCGATGCGACGGCGCTCGCCGATCTGCACACCTACCTGAGCCGAGCCGACCGCATCGACCGCGCGTCCGTGCGGCTGATCGCCGGCGGGGGCGTCCTCGCCGTCTACACGGCGGTGCTGCACCCCGGCGGCCTGCTCGACGAGACTCCCACGGTGCTGGGGTTGCGCACCGTGCGCATCCGCGTCGACCAGGTGCTCGACGCGGTCGTGCCGATCGCGTCGCTCGTCGCCCGACTGGAGTCCGCGATCCCGGACCCTGAGGACGGGACAGTCCTCATCGGCATCCCCGCCGAGGTCGCGACCGTCACATGGGCGGGGGTCGCGCCACCGCGGTCGGGCTGGCAGGCGGTCGACAGCGCCGTCGCGGGCTCGCTCGTCGAGATCGCGCAGGCCGGCATCGTCGAGGTCGCCGAGCTGCTCCCGGCCGACGCCGGCGAGGCGATCGTGCGGCGCGTCCGCGCGGAGGTGTGGGGTCGCGCGATCCCCGACGTCGAGCACGTGCCGGCGGGGGCCGCGTTCGCCGCGCACAGCCTCGGCTTCCTCGGCGAGCCCGACGAGGAGATCCCGGTGTTCGAGACCGGGCCCTGGACCCGGCTCTCCGCCGCACGCGGCCACGTGCTGGTCAAGCGCCGCGGCTGGTCCCTCCAGTCCTCCTGACACCCGCCGCCCTGGAGGTCCATTTTGAAGGGGTTTCGGCCAGGCCGAAACCCCTTCAAAATGCACCCAGCGGCCCGAAGTGGGGCCGGACCTGGGATTTCAGCAGGGCTAGCGTGCAGGCATGGACACGCGGACTGCCGAGCGATCGACGATCGCCGTCCTCGCCGGCGCCCTCGTCACGCTCGGACTCGTGCGCGCCGCCGCCCGACTCACCGGCTTCATCGCGCTGCTCGGCATCGTGCTCGGTACGGTCGCGGCCTTCGCGATCCTCATCCTGGTGCTGCGCCTGCTCGTCCAGCACTGACTCGGCGGTCAGTCCTCGAAGGTGTTCACCATCGCGTGGGCGGCGCGCTCGAGGTAGGCCCACAGCTCCGCTTCATACAGCGGCGGCAGCGCCAGCTCGTCCACCGCGTCGCGCATGTGGTGCAGCCAGCGGTCGCGCTGGGCCGGATTGACCTTGAACGGCAGATGCCGCATCCGGAGCCGCGGATGGCCGCGTCGCTCGCTGTAGGTGCCCGGGCCGCCCCAGTACTGCTCCAGGAACCCGGTGAGCCGCTCGACCGCGGGCTCGAGGTCCTCCTCGGGGTACAGGTCGAGCAGCGGCGGGTCGTTCGCGACGCCCTGGTAGAAGCGCCGCACCAGCCGCTCGAACGTCGGACGTCCTCCGACCGCGACGTAGAACGTGGGCGGCTCCTCAGCGGCCATCGGAGCCGTCGTCCGGGGCGTTCGGGCCCGTCCTGCCGGTCTCGCCGGACGCTCCGGTGGAGCCGCGCCCGGGCACCCGCGGCGTCTGCGGTGCGATGGAGCCGGACGGCGTCGACTCGACGGACGGGCCGACGGTCTTCCGCGGGGTCCGCCGGCGGGCGACCGGTGTCGAGCCCGTGCGCGGTGGGCGCACACCGCGGAGCGCACCGGCGTACTCGAACTCGGCGAGCCGGTCGCTCGACAGCTGGATCTTCTCGACGCCCGCGTCCTCGAGCGCTTCGCGGAGGTGGGTGCGGATCGCCCACGCGACGTCGTCGCGCTGGTTCGCGGTGGTCCTGGCGACGATCCGCAGCACGACGCCGTCGGCGGTGACCGACTCGAGGCCCCACAGCTCCGGCGTCTCGGTCACGATGCCCCGCCACTCCGGAGCGGCGACCGCGATCTTCGCCGCCTGCAGCAGCTTCTGCTGCAGCGCGTCCACGTCCGCGGTGTTCGGCACGGTGACGTCGACGATCGCGCGCGACCAGCCCTGCGAGCGGTTGCCGATGCGGGTCAGCTCGCCGTTGCGGACGTACCAGAGCACGCCGTTGACGTCGCGGATCTGCGTCACGCGGATGCCGACCATCTCCACGATGCCGGTCGCCAGGTCCGTGTCGACGATGTCGCCCACGCCGAGCTGGTCGTCCGCGACCATGAACAGCCCCGTCAGCACGTCCTTCACCACGTTCTGGGCGCCGAAGCCGAGGCCTGCGCCGAGTGCCGCGGTGATCAGCGAGAAGGCGCCCGTGATGTTCGGGCTGATGATCGTGACGATCGAGATCACCGCGACGACGATGATGACGACCGAGATCACGTTGTTCAGCACCGAACCGAGCGTCCTCGTGCGCTGCACGACGCGGGCGGTGCTGACAGGGGAGGCGAGCAGGGCCTGGGTGTCCTGCACGCCCCGCCGCCGCTTGGCGCCGGTCACGATCCGGTTCACGGTGATCTGGATGACCCGGTTCGCGATCAGCCGGACGATCAGGGCGATCAGCACGACGATGACGACCTGGATCGCCTTCCCGAGCGGGCCGTTGAAGTCGGGACCCCACAGGAAGTCCCAGACGGTCATCGGTGTGACGGAGGACGCTGCGAGCAGCAGATCATGCACGGGCATCACGCTCCTGGGCCGCCAGCGCGCGCTGCACGCCGGCCGTGTTCTCGATGACGATGCGGCGCAGCGCCGCCGGCGCGTCGCGGTGCTCGGCCAGCCACCGCTCCGACGCCTCAACGAGCTGGGCGGACGCGAGCGGCGACGGGTAGAGCCCTCGCGCGAGCGTCTCCGCGATCGAGTAGCTCCGGTCCGCCCAGAGCTGCTCGACTGTCGCGAAGTACCGCTCGATGTAGGGCTGCAGCAGGGCGGTGTCGATCGCCCTGCGGAAACCGAGACAGGTCGAGCGCACGGTCGCGTTCGGCAGCGCGGTCGACTCGACCAGGGACGCCCACGCCGCTGCCTTGCCCTCGGTGGTCGGGATCGTGGCGCGAGCGTGGGCAGCCGATTCCCGGCCCGTCGCGGTGTCGTCGGCGGCGAGGGTCGCGGTGATCTCCGGTCCGTCCGCCTGGCCGCCGGCGACGAGGGCGATGAGCAGCTCCCATCGCAGGTCGGTGTCGACATCGAGGCCCGGGAGGGGGGTCGATCCGGCGAGCAGACCGCGGACGGCGCCCAGCTGCTCCGGCGTCCGGGCCATGGACGCGAGCGCGCGGACGAACTGGAACTGCGCGTCCGATCCGGAGTCGGCCGCGAACGCGAGGCGCCGCAGGCCGTCGCCGAGTGCGGTGAGGGTCTCCTCCCGCACCTCGGGCGCGACGTAGCTCGCCGCGACGACCTGCGCCTGTGCGAGCACCTGCCGGACGGTGGTCGACTCGGTCTCGCTGCCGACGTTGTTCAGCACGAGCCGCACGAAGTCGCGCGGGCGGGCCTCCGCGTCGCGGGTCGCGTCCCACACCGCGCTCCACACGAGCGAGCGGGCGAGCGGGGACTCGATCTGCGACAGGTGGTCGATCGCGGTCTGGAGACTCTGCTCGTCGAGGCGGATCTTCGCGTAGGCGAGGTCGTCGTCGTTGACCAGCACCAGTGCGGGGCGGCGCTTGCCGACCAGCTCGGGCACGTCGGTCGATGCGCCGTCCACGTCGAGCTCGAAGCGCTCCGTGCGGACCAGCTTCTCGCCGTCGAGCTCGTAGAAGCCGACGGCGAGGCGGTGCGGGCGGATGGTCGCGTGGTCGGCTGCGGCGGTCTGGGCGATCGTGAACGAGGTGATGAACCCCTGCTCGTCCGTCTCGATCTCCGGCGTCAACGTATTGACGCCGGCCGTCTCCAGCCAGGCCGCGCTCCACGCGGTCAGGTCCCGCCCGCTGGTCGCCTCGAGCTCCACCAGCAGGTCGGCGAGCGTCGTGTTGCCATGGGCGTGCTTGACGAAGTACTCGTGGATGCCGGCGAGGAACGGCTCCCGTCCGACGTAGGCGACGAGCTGCTTCAGCACGCTCGCCCCCTTCGCATAGGTGATGCCGTCGAAGTTCACCAGCACGTCCTCGAGGTCGCGGATCTCAGCGACGATCGGGTGCGTGGACGGCAGCTGGTCCTGCGTGTAGGCCCAGTTCTTCTCGAGGATGTTGAACGTGGTCCACGCCTCGGTCCACTCGGTCGCCTCCGCTGTCGCGAGGGTGGAGATGAACTCGGCGAACGACTCGTTCAGCCAGAGGTCGTTCCACCACTTCATCGTCACCAGATCGCCGAACCACATGTGCGCGAGCTCGTGCAGGATCGTGACGACCCGCCGCTCCTTCGTGGCGTCCGTGACCTTCGAGCGGAAGACGTAGCTCTCGGTGAACGTCACCGCGCCCGCGTTCTCCATGGCGCCCGCGTTGTACTCCGGCACGAAGAGCTGGTCGTACTTGTCGAACGGGTAGGGGACGCCGAAGATCCGCTCGAAGAACTCGAATCCCTGCTTGGTCTTCGCGAAGACGGAGTCGGCGTCGAGGTGGTCGAACAGGGAGGCGCGGGCGAACGCGCCGAGCGCGATCGTGCGGCCGTCGCTGCTGGTGAGCTCGTCCGTCACCGACCGGTAGGGGCCCGCGACGAGGGCCGTGATGTAGGAGGAGATCACGGGGGTGGGCTCGAAGGACCAGGTCGCGACGTCGTCGCCGACGGGCGTCGGCACCGGCGTCGCCTGGTTCGAGGTCACGGACCAGCGCTCGGGAGCAGTGACCGTGAACCGGAACGTCGCCTTCAGATCCGGTTGCTCGAACACCGCGAACACGCGGCGCGAGTCCGGCACCTCGAACTGCGTGTAGAGGTAGACCTCGTCGTCGACCGGGTCGACGAAGCGGTGCAGGCCCTCGCCGGTGTTCGTGTACATCCCGTCCGCGTCGACGACGAGCACGTTCTCGGCCTGCAGGTCCGGCAGCTGGATGCGCACGCCGTCGCTGACCTCGGCGGGATCGAGCGGCGTCCCGTTCAGCGTGACCGAGCGCACGGTCCGCGTGATCGCGTCGATGAAGCTGGACGCGCCGGGCGTCCCGGTGAAGCGGACGGTCGTCTTCGACCCGAAGACCTCGGCGCCCCGGGTCAGGTCGAGCTCCACCTCGTAGCTCGACGGACGGACGATCGCGGCCCGCTCCTCCGCCTCGGCCCTGGTCAGGTTCTCTCCGGGCATCCGTGTCTCCTCGATGTTCATCGCCGCGTCGTCGCTGCAGGTCGCAGCGGTGACGCTTCGCACCCCTGCTCGGGCGCGTCCTCGCGTCGGCGCCGCGTCGCGTGCGCGCCGCTCACGTACTCGGCCGACAACCCTACGCAGGCCGCGCCGACGCGGCGTCCGCGGTTCCGCACTTCTTCCGCGGGGACCGCGCGGAGGACGTTCGGGCGCGTCAGATCTAGAGTGATCGGCATGCGGGTGCACCTCGGCACGGACCACGCCGGACTCGACTTCTCGAAGCACCTCAAGGAGCACCTGGAGGCGCAGGGACACGAGGTCGTCGACCACGGCCCCACCTCCTACGAGCCCCTCGACGACTACCCGTCCTTCTGCATAGACGCCGCGATCGGCGTGATGAACGACCTGCACACCGGGGTCGACGCGCTCGGCGTGGTGTTCGGGGGCTCCGGCAACGGCGAGCAGATCGCCGCGAACAAGGTGCGGGGCGTCCGCGCCGCGCTCATCTGGAACGAGTCGACCGCGCTGCTCGCCCGCCAGCACAACGACGCCAACGTGTGCGCGATCGGCGCCCGCCAGCACACCCTGGACGAGGCGACGCACCTCATCGACCTCTTCCTCGCCGAGCCCTTCTCGAAGGAGGAGCGGCACGCGCGCCGGATCGCTCAGCTCGCGGAGTACGAGCGCACCGGCGCGATCGCCGGCCACCAGGTCGACGCGCTGACGGCCTGACGTGCCCGAGGGTCACTCCGTCCACCGGATCGCGCTGCAGTTCCGCCGCAACTTCGTCGGGCACCGCTGCGCCGCGTCCAGTCCGCAGGGGCGGTTCGCCGCCGGAGCCGCGCAGCTCGACGGTCGTGAGATGCTCGCGTCCGACGCGGTCGGCAAGCACCTGCTGCTCGGCTTCGAGGGCGACCTGACGCTGCACGTCCACCTCGGCCTGTACGGCGCATGGGACTTCGCGGGAGAGGTGAGCGCGGACCCGACCTTCACCTCCGCGAACGGACGGATGGGCCAGACGAATCAGCGCGGCACCCGGCTGGAGGACCTGGCCGGCCTCCGACCCGGCGCGCTCGACGAGGCGCCCCTGGCGCTGCTCGCGGTCGCCGCGGAGGGCCCCGGGGATGGGCCCGCACCCACCGGTTCCGGCGCGTCGCCGCGCGACGTGACGGCCGACGGGGCGGGGAGGGACCTGAGGGTGGACGTGCTCCCGGAGTCGAGCCTCGGCTCGATCGGGGCGCCCCGGCGCACCCGGCTTCGGATGTCCGAGTCGGACCGCGAGGTCGAGGTGGAGGACGGCACCTTCCCGCCGCCGCCCATCGGCGCCGTGCGGGTGCGCCTCCTGACCGACACCGCGGTCGCCGATCTGCGCGGGCCGACCGCCTGCGAGGTGTTCGACCCCCGGCAGGTCGAGCAGCTGCTTGCGAAGCTCGGGCCCGACCCCATGCACGACTCCAGCCGGAAGGCCGAGAACCGGTTCGTGGAGCGGGTGCGGAGATCCGCGACGCCGATCGGCCTGCAGCTGATGGACCAGTCCGTCGTCGCGGGCATCGGGAACGTCTACCGCGCCGAGCTGCTCTTCCGTGCGCGGCTGAACCCGCATGCGCCGGGCAGGTCGATCCCCGAGGCCGCCCTCCGGCGGCTCTGGAAGGACTGGGCGCACCTGCTGGCCGTCGGCGTGGAGACCGGGCAGATGATGACCCGCGACGACCTGAAGACGGAGGACGACTACCGGCGTGCCATGGCCAGCCGCGACGAGCGGCACTACGTCTACAAGCGCACCGGCCAGAAGAGCCTCCGCGGGCGGGGGACGGTCGTGATGGAGGAGATGGGCGGCCGCACGCTCTACTGGGCGCCCGGCTGGCAGACCCGGCCCGAGGTCTGATCCGCACGTGACCGACCTGCTGCTCCGCCGCGCGAGGCTCGACGGCACGGTCGTCGACCTCCGCATCGTCGACGGCCGCATCGCCGCCGTCGCGCCGATGCTCGAGGCGGCCGGCGCGGAGGTGGTCGACCTCGACGGACGCGTGGTGCTGCGAGGCCTGTGGGACGAGCACGTCCACGTGACGCAGGCGGCGCTCGCAGCGGCCGCGGTCCCGCTCGGAGGGGCGGGCTCCGCCGAGGAGGCGCTGCGGAGCGTCCGCGCGGAGATCGACCGCGCCGGCCCCGACGAGCCGGTGATCGGCGTCGGCTTCCAGGACGGCCTCTGGCGGGACCGCCCGACGCAGCGGGCGATCGACGCGATCGCGGGGGAGCGCACGGTCGTGCTCGTCAGCCATGACGTGCATGCCGTGTGGCTGAGCTCTGCCGCGGCGCGGCGCTTCGAGGTGCAGCCCGGGCCGGACGGCATGCTCCGGGAGGGGCCTGCGTTCGGTGTCGGACAGCAGACCAATGCGCTCGCCGCGGCCCGCACAGATCGCGCGGTCCGCACCTTGCTGAGCGACGCCGTCCGACGGGGCGTCGTCGGGGTCGTCGATCTGGAGATGACCTGGAACCGGGACGTCTGGCTCGAGCGCGCGGCCGACGGCTGGATGGGGCCCAGGATCGAGGCCGGCGTCTACGGCTTCGACCTCGAGCGGGCGATCGCGCTCGGGATGCGGACCGGGCAGCCGCTCGGCGACCCGGGCGGCCTGCTCTCGGTCGGGCCGATGAAGACGCTGGTCGACGGCGCGCTGAACACCCGCACCGCCTACTGCGTCGACCCCTACCCGGACGGCGGCACCGGCGTGCTCGTCGTGCCGCCGGAGGAGCTGGTCCCGCTGGTCCGCCGTGCGGGGCGGGCCGGGTTCGTCCCGGCGGTGCACGCGATCGGGGACGCGGCGGTCACGGCCGCGCTCGACTCCTTCGCGACCGCAGGGGTCCGCGGCAGGATCGAGCACGCACAGCTGATCGCCCACGCGGACGTGCCGCGGTTCGCCGCGCTGGGCGTGACCGCGAGCGTGCAGCCCGCCCACCTCCTCGACGACCGGGCGGTCGCGGCGCAGCACTGGCCCGATCGCACCGGGCGCGCCTACCCCTTCCGCTCCCTGCTCGACGCCGGGGCGACGCTCGCCTTCGGCTCCGACGCCCCGGTCGCGCCCCTCGACCCGTGGCGCGCGCTGCGAGCCGCCGTCGATCGGGCGCTCCCCGGTGAGGCGGAGTGGCACCCGGAGCAGCGCATCCCGCTGTCGGCCGCGCTCGACGCCTCGACCCGCGGCCGCGCGGTGCCGCGTCCCGGTGACTCGGCCGACCTGATCGCGCTCGACCGCCCAGTCGCGGCGCTCGACCCCGACGCGGTCGCGATGACGCTGATCGCGGGTCGATTCGCGCACCGCTCGCTGTAGGCGGTGCCGTTCACGGGGCCGACACGATGCGGCACGTGGCCCCTCCCGGCCGACGCATCCGGCCGGACGGCGCCGGGCCGGCGGTCCTCGACCTCGCCGACCCTGCGCGACCACGACGCCCGGCGAGCGGAGGGGGCCACGCTCCCCGGCTACGATTGCCGGGTCGTCGGTGGGAGCCGGCGTCGCGGGGATGTAGCTCAATGGCAGAGCTCCAGTCTTCCAAACTGGTGGTGCGGGTTCGATTCCCGTCATCCCCTCCGCGCTCACGAGCCCTGACGGGAAGAGGCGTCGATGAACGCGATGTCCTCGGTCTCCCCAGGGACCCGCACAGCAGCACGCGGCGTCCAGCCCACGCACGGCCCGCACCGGTTCGATGTCGAGCGCCCACCGAGGAGTACGCCGTGCGACGACCCACCCGCATCCTGACGATCGCCGCGATCGTGCCGCTGACGGCGGTCGCGCTCGCCGCGTGCACGCCGGGGACGTCGTTGCCGACGATCGCGACCCGCTCCGCCTCCCCGACGCCGACGCCGACGGCCACGCCCGGCCCGACCGCCGCCGAGATCGCCGCGCTGGCGAAGCGCGACGTCGGCGAGGGGACCGTGGTCTCCGTCGAGGACGAGTCCCTCGGCACGGAGTGGGACGTGCGCGTCGTCGTCGCGGACGGGTCGGTGCAGGAGATGCACGTCGCCGACGACGGCGCGGTGCTCGCCGGCCCGAGCGAGGACCCGACCGACGCGAACGCGCAGTCCGCCAACCGCGCCCAGGTGGCGGCCACCTCCATCACCCTCCCGGCCGCCCAGCAGCGCATGCTCGCCGCCGTGGCCGGAGGCGTGGTGACCGCCATCGAGCTCGGCACCTACCAGGACCGCGTCGTGTGGCGGGGCGACGTGCTGGTCGGCGGCGTCCGCCACGACGTGCGCATCGACGCCGTGAACGGCTCGGTCCTGCTGAACCAGGCGGACTCCAGCTCGTCCGCGACGCCGCCCAGCGGCTCCTGAGCCGCGGACGTGCTCCCGATCCGCGGGCACGGAGTCTCGACGGCAGGACGGGGCAGGGCAGGAGCGGTCTCGGAGGCGCGCCCTCCTACCCTCGACGTCACATCAGTGCTCGACGAGAGGAACCCCCATGGCGCTCGGCACCCTGCTCCTCCGGTTGACGGTCGGAGGCCTGTTCGTCGGCCACGGCCTGCAGAAGCTGACGGGAGCCTTCGGCGGCCCGGGCCTCGACGGCGTGGAGGGGATGATGGCGAGCCTCGACATCCACCCGCCGCGGCGGAACGCCGTCGCCGTCGCCGCGACGGAGACGTTCGGGGGCGCCGCGCTCGCCCTGGGCGTCGCGACGCCGGCCGCCTCCGCCGCCCTGATCGCCACGATGGTCACCGCGGTGCGCAAGGTGCACCTGAAGAACGGTCTCTGGAACAGCAAGGGGGGCTGGGAGTTCAACGCCGTGCTCGCCGCCGCCGCGGCGGCCGCGGCATCCGACGGCCCCGGGATCCTCTCGGTCGACGCGCTGTTCAAGCGGTCGCGGTGGGGTGCCGGCGGCGCGGTCTTCGCGATCGCCGCCGGCGTCGCGGGTTCCTTCGCGGTGACGGAGCTCGCCAAGCGCGCCAAGCCGGAGGCCCCAGCAGCACCCGGTGGAGACGCTCCAGCCGTCTGACCGGCGCTCAGCGGTCGTACACGCTCCGCTCAGTCGGCGGCAGCATCATCGTCGCCGACGAACGGAAGGACATCACCAACGTGACGAACGTCGACACTCCCACCAACGTCGAGGCCAAGGCCGAGCCGATCCTGGATCAGACGCAGGCCAGCGCCGACGACGTGAACGGCACCCAGCAGTACCTCGCTCCCGTCGTGCTCGCGATGCAGGCGCTCGCGGTCGACGGCAAGCAGGCGCACTGGCACATCCGCGGCGAGAACTTCATCGCCGTCCACGAGCTGCTGGACAAGCTCGTCGATCACGCACGGGAGTACGCCGACCTCGCCGCCGAGCGGACCGTGGCCCTCGGCCTGCCGGTGGACGCCCGCCTCGCGACGATCGCAGCCAAGAACCCGCTGCCCGCGTTGAAGGACGGCTTCCAGAACTACGGACCGATGATCCAGCAGGTCGTCGCGCAGCTCGATGCGGCGATCGCGGTCGTGCGCCGAGCGGTCGAGGGCCTCGACGACATCGATCTCAGCAGCCAGGACGTCGTGATCGGCATCGAGCGCGGTCTCGTCGAGGATCGCTGGTTCCTCGCCGCCCACCTGGCCACCGACTGAGCGTCGCCGGGCATCGGAGGGGCCGTCCCCGGACATCGGGGCGGCCCCTCCGTCGCTGCCCGGGAGAAGTCGGCAGCCGAACTCGCTAGACTCCCCGGCGGCCGTTTTCCGGTCCAACCGCGGCGCTCCCTCCAGGGTCGCCTCCGCGGGGCGTAGCTCAGCTTGGTAGAGCACCCGCTTTGGGAGCGGGAGGCCGCAGGTTCGAATCCTGTCGCCCCGACCGGCAGCGGCGCGCGGACCGGACGCGCGACCCAGACTCCAAGAAGGATCGAGGAACACGTCCATGGTCACCACGACCGTCGAGAAGCTGAGCCCGACTCGGGTCAAGCTCGCCATCTCCGTGCCCCCGGAGGAGCTCAAGCCGAGCATCGCCCACGCCTACAGCCACATCGCCGAGGACGTCCAGATCCCCGGCTTCCGGAAGGGCAAGGTGCCGCCGCCGATCATCGACCAGCGCGTCGGTCGCGGGGCGGTGCTCGAGCACGCCGTCAACGAGGGCATCGACACCTTCTTCCGCGAGGCCGTCGCGGCCAACGATCTGCAGCCCCTCGGTCGCCCGGAGGCGGACATCACCGCGTGGCCGGACGCGAAGGACTTCTCGGGCGACCTCGAGCTGACCGTCGAGGTCGACGTGCGCCCGGACATCGAGCTCCCTCCGCTCGACAAGCTCACCGTGATCGTCGACGCGATCGAGGTCTCCGACGCTGACATCGCCCAGCAGGTCGACGAGCTGCGCGGCCGCTTCGGCACGCTGAGCACCGTCGAGCGGCCGGCCGAGCCCGGTGACTTCGTGCAGATCGACCTGGTCGCCACGATCGGCGACCAGCAGGTCGACTCGGCCAGCGCGATCTCCTACGAGATCGGCTCCGGTGAGCTCATCGAGGGCATCGACGAGGCGCTCGAATCCCTGACCGCCGGTGAGTCGACGACCTTCAAGTCGACCCTCCTCGGCGGCGACCACGAGGGCGAGGAGGCGGAGATCGCGGTGACCGTGCTCGCGGTCAAGGAGCGCGAGCTGCCCGACCTCGACGACGACTTCGCCCAGATGGCGAGCGAGTTCGACACGCTCGAGGAGCTCCGCGCCGATGTCGCGCGCCAGGTCGAGTCGCAGAAGAAGTTCGAGCAGGTCTCGCAGGCCCGCGACAAGGTCGCGGACGCGCTGCTCGCCCAGGTCGACGTGCCCGTCCCCGCGTCGCTCATCGAGGACGAGGTGCACCGCCACCTCGAGAGCGAGAACCGCCTCGAGGACGACGTGCACCGCGCGGAGGTCAAGGAGGCCTCCGAGAAGGCGTTCCGCTCGCAGCTGCTGTTCGACAAGATCGCGGAGCAGGAGCAGATCGGGGTCTCGCAGGACGAGTTCGCCCAGTACGTGGTGCAGTCCGCGCAGCAGTACGGCATGCAGCCCCAGGAGTTCATCGAGGTGCTGCAGCAGAACAACCAGCTGCAGTCGATGTTCGGCGAGGTCGCGCGCAGCAAGGCGATCGGCGTGCTGCTCGGCAAGGTCGAGGTCGTCGACACCACCGGTGCCGCGGTCGACCTGAGCGAGTTCGTCGTCGCGAACCCGATCGGCGACGTCGCCGATGAGGAGACCGACGAGCCGGTCGAGCAGATCACGGCCGCGGAGGCGGGGGTCGTCGCCGAGGCGGAGACGATCGTCGACGAGCCGGCCGCCGAGAAGCCCGCGGCGCCGAAGAAGCGCGCTCCGCGCAAGAAGGCCGAGGCCGAGCCGGAGGCCTGAGACCTCCCAGCGGCCCTGACCGGGACGGCGGACCATGCGATCGCATGGTCCGCCGTCCCGGTCCTCGTTCCGGGGTGTCCGCGTCGGCCGCGCAGCGGCGACCGCCGAACGCCGACGGCGAACAGGGCCGCCGCGGTCGGGACCGCTCACTACCGTTGTGACCACGCTTGAACCGATGGGCGCGGGCCCGTCGACACACACGAATGGAAGTGCTGCGAATGGCCGATTTCAGCCCGACGCCCAGTGTCTTCGATCGCCTCCTGCGCGATCGCATCATCTGGCTCGGCAGCGAGGTCCGCGACGAGAACGCGAACGAGATCGCCGCCAAGCTGCTCCTGCTCGCCGCGGAGGACGCCGAGAAGGACATCTACCTGTACATCAACTCGCCCGGCGGCTCCATCACGGCCGGCATGGCGATCTACGACACGATGCAGTTCGTCCCGAACGACATCGTCACGGTCGGCATCGGCATGGCCGCCTCCATGGGCCAGTTCCTGCTGACGGCCGGCACCAAGGGCAAGCGCTACATCACGCCGAACGCCCGGGTCCTGCTGCACCAGCCCTCGGGCGGGTTCGGAGGCACCTCGTCCGACATCCAGACGCAGGCGCAGCTGATCATCGACATGAAGAACCGTCTCGCGAAGATCACCGCGGACGCGACCGGCCACACCGTCGACCAGGTGAACGCCGACGGCGACCGCGACCGCTGGTTCAACGCGGACGAGGCCCTCGCGTACGGGTTCGTCGACCACATCCGGGCATCGGCCGCCGACGTGACCGGCGGCGGCGGGACCGACAAGAACGCCGCCGTCACCGCTGCCAACCTCTGACACACGGGGAGATACGAGCAATGAACTGGATCAACTCCGCTGAGCCGGGCGGCACCGCCGCCTCGCCCAGCTCCCGATACATCCTGCCGAGCTTCGAGGAGCGGACGGCATACGGCTACAAGCGCCAGGACCCGTACGCGAAGCTCTTCGAGGACCGCGTCGTCTTCCTCGGCGTGCAGGTGGACGACGCCTCCGCGGACGACATCATGGCCCAGCTCCTCGTCCTGGAGAGCCAGGATCCCGAGCAGACCATCCGCATGTACATCAACTCGCCGGGTGGATCGTTCACCGCGATGACCGCGATCTACGACACGATGCAGTACATCCGGCCGCCGATCTCGACCGTCGTGCTCGGCCAGGCGGCGTCCGCTGCAGCGGTCATCGCGGCAGCCGGGACGCCCGGCATGCGGCTGGCGCTGCCGAACGCCCGCATCCTCATCCACCAGCCGGCCACGTCCGGCGGCTCCGGCGGCCAGGCGAGCGACATCGAGATCCAGGCCGCCGAGGTGCTCCGCATGCGCACCTGGCTGGAGGAGACGCTCGCGTTCCACTCGAAGCGCACCGTCGAGCAGGTCAACCGCGACATCGAGCGCGACAAGATACTGAACGGCGCCGACGCGCTCGAGTACGGGCTGATCGACCAGGTGCTCTCGAGCCGCAAGCAGGTCCCGGCGACGCCGGCGCTCGCACCCGCCTGACCCGCCTGGGCGGACTCGCTCCGGATCCCTGCTGCATCTCGCTCGACGAGGCTGCAGGGATCCGGAGCGATTTCTCGTTCCTCGGGCGCTGTGGTCACTCCGGTCACATGCGCCCCACGGGCCCCACGGCGTTCCGCAGTCGGCGAACGGGGATGCGACACCCGCATGACACACCGCCGCCGGGTGTCTGCGTGCGGGTTAGGCTCGACGCCAATCGATCGACACCCGGGGGAGAAGACGCTCCATGGCTCGTATGGGCGAAAGTGCCGACCTGCTGAAATGCTCGTTCTGCGGCAAGAGCCAGAAGCAGGTCCAGCAGCTCATCGCGGGTCCAGGCGTGTACATCTGCGACGAGTGCGTGGAGCTCTGCAACGAGATCATCGAGGAGCGCCTGGCCGAGGCGGCCGAGGAGAGCACCGGCGAGTTCGACCTGCCGAAGCCGAAGGAGATCTTCGCCTTCCTCGAGGAGTACGTGATCGGGCAGGACGCGGCGAAGAAGGCGCTGTCGGTCGCGGTCTACAACCATTACAAGCGCGTCCGGGCCAGGGGCACGCTCACCGCTGCGGACACGATCAAGGACGACATCGAGATCGCGAAGTCGAACATCCTGCTGATCGGCCCGACCGGATGCGGCAAGACGTACCTCGCTCAGACGCTGGCGAAGCGGCTCAACGTGCCGTTCGCGGTCGCGGACGCCACGGCGCTCACCGAGGCCGGCTACGTCGGTGAAGACGTCGAGAACATCCTGCTGAAGCTCATCCAGGCCGCCGACTACGACGTCAAGCGGGCCGAGACGGGCATCGTGTACATCGACGAGGTGGACAAGATCGCGCGCAAGGCGGAGAACCCGTCGATCACGCGCGACGTGTCGGGCGAAGGCGTGCAGCAGGCGCTGCTGAAGATCCTGGAGGGTACGACGGCCTCGGTGCCGCCGCAGGGGGGTCGGAAGCACCCGCACCAGGAGTTCATCCAGATCGACACCACCAACGTGCTGTTCATCGTCGCCGGCGCGTTCGCCGGGCTCGAGCAGATCATCAGCCAGCGGGTCGGCAAGAAGGGCATCGGCTTCGGCGCGACGCTGCACTCCAAGATCGACGAGAAGACGCTCTTCGCGGACGTCCTGCCGGAGGATCTCACGAAGTTCGGGCTCATCCCGGAGTTCATCGGCCGCCTCCCCGTCGTCACGACCGTGCTGCCGCTCGACCGGGTCGCCCTCATGGAGATCCTCACCGAGCCGAAGAACGCGCTCGTGAAGCAGTACCAGCGCATGTTCGAGCTCGACGGCGTCGACCTCGAGTTCGATGCAGGTGCGCTGGAGGCGATCGCCGACCTGGCGGTGCTGCGTCAGACGGGCGCTCGCGGGCTCCGCGCCATCCTCGAGGAGGTGCTGGGCCCGGTGATGTTCGAGGTGCCGTCCTCCAACGAGGTCGCGCGGGTCGTCATCACGCGCGACGCCGTCGAGAAGAACGCCGCTCCGACCATCGTGCCGCGCAGCCGTGTGCGCCCGCAGGAGAAGTCCGCCTGATCGTCGGTCGTCCGGGAGGGCCGCCTCGATGCGTTCGAGGCGGCCCTTCCGGGTGACGAGGCGGAGGGCGCGCCGGCGTGTTCAGGCCAGCCCGCGCCGTGCGAGCAGGGGTGCGATGTCCGCGTCCCTGCCGCGGAACCTCCGGTAGGCGGCGATCGGGTCCTCGGCGTTGCCGCGGCCGAGGACGAGACGACGGAAGCGGTCGCCGTTCTCGCGGGTGAGCCCGCCGTGCTCCTCGAACCAGGCGACCGTGTCGGCGTCCAGCACCTCGCTCCAGATGTAGGCGTAGTACGCGGCGCTGTAGCCGCCGGCGAAGACGTGGGCGAAGTAGGTGGACGAGTAGCGGGGCGGTACCGCGGGCAGGTCGAACCCCGCGCGGGCCAACGCCTCCGCCTCGAAGGCCGTCACGTCGGTGACGGCGTCGGCCTCCTCGGCCGAGAGCCGGTGCCAGGCCTGGTCGAGCACCGTCGCCGCCAGGTACTCGGTTGTCGCGAAGCCCTGCCCGAAGGTCGCGGTCGCGCGGAGGCGGTCGGCGACGTCGGGGGGCAGCGGCTCCCCGGTGTCGATGTGCCGCGCGTAGCCGGGGAGCACCTCAGGGTGCAGCACCCACATCTCGTTCACCTGGCTCGGGAACTCCACGAAGTCCCGCGGGACGTTCGTCCCGGCCAGCTTCGGGTAGCGGACGGACGCGAAGAGCCCGTGCAGGGCGTGCCCGAACTCGTGGAACAGCGTCTCCACGCTGTCGAGCGTGAGCAGCGTCGGCTGGCCCGCGTCCGGCTTCGGCACGTTGAGGTTGTTGACCACGACCGCGTGGCGCTCGCCCGTCAGCTCCGCTCGCTCGACGAGCGAGTTCATCCACGCACCGCCGCGTTTCTCGTCCCGCGTGTAGAGGTCGAGCAGGTAGAGCCCGAGCAGCCCGTCGTCGTCACGGGTCTCGAACACGCGCACGTCGGGGTGGTACCCCACCAGGTCGGCACGCTCGGTGAACGTGACGCCGTACAGGTGCCCGGCGGTCGCGAACACGCCGTCGCGCAGCACCCGCTCGGCCTCGAAGTACGGCCGGAGTGCCGCGAGGTCGACATCGAATGCGGCCCGGCGCCGCCCTTCGGCGAGGAACGCCCAGTCGGCCGCGGTCACCGTCCCGCCGAGCTCGTCCTGCTCCCGGTCCGCGTTGCGCACCGCCGGCGGGACGATCCGGTCGAGCAGCGCGGCGACCGCCTCGGTGGAGCCGGCCGTCTCATCCGCCGCGACCAGTGCGGCGTGGTGCGGGAACCCGAGCAGGCGCGCCTTCCTGGCGCGGAGCCGCACGATCTCCAGCAGGACCGCACGGGTGTCGTGCTGGCCGCCGCGCGTGCCGCGGGACCGCGACGCGGCCATCAGGCGTGCTCGCGTGCCCGCGTCGGACAGGTCGGCGAGCGCGGGCTGGCCGGTCGGCAGCACCAACGGCAGCACCCAGCCGTCCTGCCCACGAGCCCTGGCCGCCTCCCGGGCCGCCGACACGGTGTCGGCGGCGAGACCGGCGAGCTCGGCCTCCTCGTGCACGACCAGGGCGAGCTCGTTGGTGTCGGCGACGAGCGCCGCGTCGAATCGCGCGGAGAGGACGGACAGGCGCTCGTTGAGCGCCGTGAGCTCCGCCTTCGCCGTCGAGTCGAGAGCGGCACCTGCGAGGCGCATCTCGGTGTGCGTCCGCTCGACGAGGCGTCGTTGCTCCGGCTCGAGCAGGTCGCGGGCACGATGGACGGCGTCGACCCGGGCGAAGAGGGGTGCGCTCAATCGGATGGCGTCGCTGTGCGCCGCGAGCCGCGGGGCGATCCGCTCCTCCAGCTCCCGCACGAACGCGGTCGCGTGCGCGGAGGCGAGGGTGAAGAAGGCGGCGGCGACGCGCTCGAGCACGGGCCCGCTCAGTTCGAGCGCTTCGAGCGTGTTCGCGAAGGTCGGGGGAGCGGGGTCGGCGACGATCCGGTCGACGGTCGCCCGCTGCTCGCGCATGCCGTGCTCGAACGCGGGCTCGTAGTGCTCGTCGCGGATCTCGGCGAACGGCGGGAGCGCGGCGGGCGACGTGCTCCGGGTGAGGAACGGGTTCGAGGTCACGGTCAGATCCTAGGAAGCCGATGCGACAGAGATCGGCAAAGGTGTGTTTGCAAAGAAGTGTTTGCAAAGGTGTGTTTGCAGTGTATGCTGGAGGGCGTGGCGGACGAGGTGCGGCAGATCGGGGTGGAAGCGCTCAAGGCGCTCGCCCATCCCTTGCGCGTCCGCATCTTCAGCGAGTTGACGAGCTACGGTCCTGCGACCGCGAGTGCACTCGCGGCCCGCCTGGGTGAGTCGAGCGGTTCGACGAGCTACCACCTCCGCCAGCTCGAGAAGCACGGCTACGTGCGAGAGGACGCGGAGCGCGGCAACGGACGCGACCGGTGGTGGGAGCGCGTGCCCGGTCCGATCGAGCTGGTCGACGCCACGTTCGCCTCGGAGCCGGGAGCTCGTGAGGCGGGCGACCTGGTCGAGCGCGAGCTCATCGACAACGAGAACCAGCGGTTCGCGGCGTACTGGGCCGCTCGGGCGGAGCTGTCGGACGACTGGTTGCGGGCGATCCAGTCCGGCTCGGCCTCCGTCCGGCTCACGCCCGACGAGCTCGAGCGACTCGGCAAGGAGGTCTGGGAGGTCTTCGCGCGGTACCGGACGGCCGAGCCCTCCGAGGGCGCGCGGCGGGTCGACCTGCAGTTCCGGGGTTTCCCGGTGGCCGACGCCCGGGCGAAGGAGGGATCGGCATGACGCGCCGAAGACGGGGTTGTGGCCGTCCGTCGCTCGGAGGTACGGTGCTCGGACGCCGATCGATGAAAGGAGCGTGAGCCCGATGAACCCGATGACCATCTCCATCGTGCCGGACCATGCCCTCGTCGGTCTCCTCGCCTCCTAGCGCGACGCCCGGCTCCGCCAGCGCCTGAATCGCTCGGCGCGAGGTCCTGACCGCCGGCTCCGCTATCCGCCGTCCTCCCGACGGCGCCGCGCTCCATCGAGCGCATCCCCGCCACCCGGCTCCCGGGTGGGTCCCGCCCGTCAGGGCGACTCGTCCGCCGCGACCGGCGGGCCTCCGGCGTGCTCGCGCACGCCCGCATACGGAAGAGGAACACGCATGTCCACCACCAGGACCCGCGACAGCGACGAGGCGCTCGGCATCGCGCTCGGCTCCGAGGAGCTGCCCGAGCTCACGACCGCCGACCGCCTCGCGCTCCGCATCGGCTTGGCCTTGATCCTCTGGGGTCATCGCCACGGGCTGCAGCAGGACCGCGTCGAGTTCGCCCGGCGCAGCCGCGCCGGCGAGCTCGCCGCGGGATCCCGCGACACCACGTTCGAACACCGCTCCCAGGCCGGACCGACCTGGTGAGCACGAGTACCGAGAGGAGGAGATCGATGACCACCACCACGACCGCACGCGCCGCCGACCTGCACGTGCACGAGCTGCCCGCGCTGACGACCGCGGACCGCGCGGCGCTGGCGATCGGGACGCGGCTGATCCTGCGCGCCGAGCAGCACCGGGTCCGTCGCGCCGAGCGCGCCGCACGGACCGAGCAGGCGCGGGCCGCGCACGCGGCCGCCCAGGCCGAGCTCGGACGTCAGCGCACGGCCGAGCACCGCGCCTTGGCCGGCCCCAGATGGTGACCGCCCCGGGCCACATCGAAGGGGACCGCACGCGAACGCGTCCGGTCCCCTTCGATGTTCGCGGCGGTGCGGCCGCTCAGTCCTCGTCGGCGTCGTCGAGCTCGACCGACGTGACCAGTGCCACCTCGGCATCGACGAGTCGGATGCGGGTGCCGTCGTCCAGATCGACGATCGGCTTCCCCTCCAGATAGGTGAGCGTCCAGCCCCATCCGGCTGTCGGCTGTTCGGCGTCGTCGAGCTCCGCCTCCACCGTCCGGATCGCGGCACGGACCGGCTCGGGGATGCGATCCGGGGCTGCGGCCCCGACCGCCCAGCGGGTGCCGAGCTGCACGTCAGCCCACCGGCACCGTCTGGAGCACCCAGCCGCCCGCCGCGTCGGCGAACTTGTCCTGCAGCGCCTTCGCCGCCGGGTCGTCCGCGCGGGCGCTCCAGCGCAGCAGCGTGTGCTGCCGGCTCTCCGCGGCTCCGCGCACGTGCTCGACGAGGGCCGTGGCGACGCCCTGGTTGCGCTGCGCGCGCGCGACGAAGAGATCCTCGATCTGGAGGCCGCCGTCGGACTGCAGCAGCCGCTCGAACGGCATGGCGTGCACCAGGCCCACCACGGACCCCGACTCGTCGTGCGCGACCGCGGCGTGCGCGCCCGGCACCTGCAGCGCGGTCCAGACCCGCATGACCTGCTCGTCCGTGACCTCGACGCCGGCGCCGGCGGCGTACTCCTCGAAGAGGCTGTACCAGGCGAAGAACTCCCGCTCCGACAGCGGTGTGATCGTGACCGTCATCCGTGCTTCCCCCTACTGCGCGTCGTCGTCGAACACGACGTTCGAGACCGTCACGGCGGCGCCGTCCGAGTCGTCCACCCGGAGCTCCACCGCGGCGATGCGCCCCGCCGCCTTCAGATCATCGATCACGAGTGCGATGCCCTGCAGCACCTCGCCGGGACCGGTGATGGTCAGAGATGCTACCGGGGACTTCTGCGACGCCTTGGCATCCGTCTTGGCACGTCGGATCCCGATCAGCGTGTCGCCGGCCCACCCGAGCAGGGCGCGGTCCCCGTCGAGCCCGAGCGGGTGCGGCCAGGCCTCGGCGTGGATCGAGCTCGAGTGCGTCCAGCGCCATGCCTCCTCCGTCGCGAACGGGATCACCGGCGCGAGCAGCTTCAGGAGGGAATCGAGCGCGAGCTTCAGGGCGGCGACCGCGGAGGCGCCGGCGTCGCCGTACGCGCGCTCCTTGACGAGCTCGAGGTGGTCGTCGCAGAACGTCCAGAAGAACGGCTCGACCGTCTCGAGCGCGCGGGCGTGGTCGGACGACTCGAACGCCGCCGTGGCCTGCTCGACGACATCGTCGAGGGAGGCGAGCATCGACAGGTCCAGCGGTGCCGTCACGAGGGCGCGCTCGGCCTCGCCCTCGAAGCTCAGGATGAACTTCGCCGCGTTCAGCACCTTGATCGCCAGACGCCGTCCCTTGCGCATCTGCGTTGGGTTGAGCACGTCCAGCGCGGCATCCGTCCCGAGCCGGCTCGACGCGGCCCAGTACCGGACCGCGTCCGAACCGTGCTGCTCGAGGATGTCGGCGGGGGTGACCACGTTCCCCTTCGATTTGGACATCTTCTTGCGGTCGGGGTCGACGATGAAACCGCTGATCGCCGCGGACTTCCACGGCAGCTCACCGAACTGCAGCTCGCTCCGGAGGAGGGTCGAGAACAGCCACGTGCGGATGATGTCCTGCCCCTGTGGGCGCAGGTCGAACGGGAAGACCGCCTCCCAGAGCTCGTGGTCGCGCAGCCACCCGCCGGCGAGCTGCGGCGTGAGCGAGGAGGTCGCCCAGGTGTCCATCACGTCCACCTCGCCGACGAAGCCGCCCGCCTGCCCGCGCTGCGCCTCGGTGAACCCCCGCGGCACGTCGGTCGACGGATCGACGGGCAGCGCCGCCGCCTCCGGGACGAGCACGTCCTCGAACACCGGGTTGCCGTCGCCGTCCACGCGGTACCAGACCGGCAGCGGCACGCCGAAGAAGCGCTGGCGGCTGATCAGCCAGTCGCCGGTCAGGCCGCCCACCCAGTTGTCGTACCGGACCCGCATGAAGTCGGGCACGAACTCCAGCGCCTCGCCCGACTCGAGCAGACGCTGCTTCAGCTGGGGCTGCCGAGCGCCGTTGGCGAGGTACCACTGGCGGGTCGACACGATCTCGAGCGGGCGGTCGCCCTTCTCGAAGAACTTGACCGGGTGCGTGATGGGGCGCGGGTCCGCGAGGAGCGCGCCCGAGGCACGGAGCAGCTCGACCACGGTCGCGCGGGCCGAGAACACGGTCTTCCCGGCGAGCTCCGCGTACGCCTCCCGGGCGGCCGGCGCGGCGATCGCCGTCGGCGGCTCCGTGATGAAGCGGCCGTCGAAGCCGATCACGGCGCGCGTGGGCAGCGACAGGTCACGCCACCAGGTCACGTCGTTGAGGTCCCCGAACGTGCACACCATCGCGATTCCGGTGCCCTTGTCGGGCTGCGCGAGGTGGTGCGCGACCACCGGCACCTCGACGCCGAACACGGGGGAGCGCACCGACGTCCCGATCATCCCGGCGTAGCGCTCGTCGTCCGGGTGGGCGACCAGCGCCACGCACGCCGGGAGCAGCTCGGGGCGGGTCGTCTCGATCACGACCTGGCCGCCCGGTGCCTCGAAGGCGACCGTGTGGTACGCCCCCGGCTGCTCGCGGTCCTCCAGCTCGGCCTGCGCGACGGCCGTGCGGAAGGTCACGTCCCAGAGGCTCGGCGCCTCCGCCTGGTACGCCTCGCCGCGATCGAGGTTGTCCAGGAACGCCCGCTGGCTGATGGCACGGGCGTCGTCGCCGATCGTCCGGTAGGTCTGGGCGAAGTCCACGGAGAGTCCGACCGTGCGGAAGACCTCCTCGAACTTCTGCTCGTCCTCGACGGTGAGGCGCTCGCACAGCTCGATGAAGTTGCGTCGGGAGATCGGCACCTGGTCCCCGGCGCGGGTGGACTTCGCGGTGCCCTCGGACGGCGGAGCGAAGTCGGCGTCGTAGGGGAGGGACGGGTCGCAGCGCACGCCGTAGTAGTTCTGCACGCGACGCTCGGTCGGCAGCCCGTTGTCGTCCCAGCCCATCGGGTAGAACACGCGCTTGCCGCGCATCCGGTGGAACCGCGCGAGCAGGTCGGTGTGCGTGTAGGAGAAGACGTGCCCGATGTGCAGCGACCCGCTCGCCGTGGGCGGCGGGGTGTCGATCGAGTAGACGCCCTCCCGGCCGCCGGCGGCGCCGGGGAAGCGGTAGACGCCCTCCTGCTCCCACACCGCGGCGAACTTCCGCTCGAGGCCTTCGAGCGCGGGCTTGTCGGGGATGCCGCCGGGGGTGTCGGGCACGTGGAGGACCTCGGTTCTGCGGTGTGAGCGGCACCGTGTCGCAGGTGCCTCAGATGTCCGCCCGGTCGGGCGGTTGACTCCAGGCTACCGCCCGGCGGAGTCCTCTCCTCTGTCGAGGTCTGGGAGGGTGGTGGGGTGGGAGAGCGCGCGTGGTGGCGGGTCGCGCCCGTCGTGTTCGCGCTCGCCTACGGCGGCAACCACTTCAGCCCCCTCCTCCAGCTCTACCGGCAGCAGGAGGGGTACACGCAGGTCCAGGTCGACCTCCTGTTCGCCGCGTACATCGTCGGGATCATCCCCGGGTTCCTCATCAGCGGGCCGCTCTCCGACCGGTTCGGCCGCAAGCCGGTGCTGCTCGTCGGCGCGGTGCTCGGCATGGCCGCCAGCGCGCTGCTCGGCCTCGGCGCCGCGTCGTTCCCGCTGCTGAGCGCCGGCCGGCTCGTCTCCGGCGCCAGCGTCGCGGCGGCGATGGTGGTCGGCAGCAGCTGGGTCAAGGAGCTCTCGACGCCGCCGTACCCGCGCGTCGCCCCGCAGGTCGCCGCGCGCCGCGCCTCCTTGACGCTGACCGCGGGGTTCGGTCTGGGTCCGGCCGTGTCCGGGGTGATCGCCCAGTGGGGCCCGGCGCCGACGGTGCTGCCGTACGTCATCCACATCGCGGTCACGGTCGTGTGCGCAGCGATCCTGGTCCGTGCGCCCGAGACGGTGGTGCCGGGCCCGCTGCGGCTCCGCCTCCCGCGCGGCGTCCGCGGCCGGTTCGTCGGGGTCGTGGTCCCCGCCGCGCCGTGGGTCTTCGGCTGCGCCAGCGTGGCGTTCGCGGTGACGCCGGCGGTGCTGGTCGCTCGGCTCGGTACGGGAGCGATCGGATACGCGACGCTCCTCGCGGTCGTCGCACTCCTGTTCGGAGCGGGTGTCCAACCGTTCGCGTCCCGGATCGGCGCCGCCACCGGAGGCGGGCAGCTCGCCGTCGGCCTCGTGATCGCCACCGTGGGCGTGCTCGGTGCCGCCGGCGTCGCCGCTGTGCAGCAGCCGTGGCTCGGCGTCCCGGTCGCTGCGGTGCTCGGCACCGGCTACGGCCTCTGCCTCGTGTCGGGCCTGACGGAGGTGCAGCGCATGGCGCCCCGGGAGGAGCTCGCCGGGCTGACCGCGCTGTACTACAGCGCCACCTACCTCGGTTTCACCTTCCCCGTGATCCTCGCGTCCCTGTCGACGCTCGCGCCCGAACCGCTGCTGCTCCTGCCGCTCGCGGCGCTGTGCGCCGGCTGCCTGGCGATCGTGCTCGTGCACTCGGCCCGCTCCGTCCCGCGCCGCTGAGCACCGGTGTCGCCGGTTCGAGCCCGCTCCGGCAGGAGGAACGGGTCCGGACCGGCGACTCGTCCGGTCTCGGTGCAGCCCGTAGGATCGGTGCAGCGACTGTGATCCGGCCATCACCGGGGAGTCCCCGGAAGAACGCTCGCGAGAGTCGGTAGAACCGGGCGGGCCGGCCCGTCACAGCCGCACCAAGAGTGGGCGCGTCAGCGCCAAGCGGGGTGGTACCGCGCCGGAGGGCGTCCCCGTGCTGATCGAACGGCACGGAGGACCAGATGGCGTACCCCAAGGACGGCGGCGAGCCCGTCAGCCCGAGTCCCCGGTTCCCGGACATCGAGCGGGAGATCCTCGCGTTCTGGGCGCAGGACGGCACCTTCCAGGCCTCGATCGAGCAGCGCGAGGGCGCTCCCGAGTGGGTCTTCTACGACGGGCCGCCGTTCGCCAACGGCCTGCCGCACTACGGGCACCTGCTCACCGGGTACGCGAAGGACGTCTTCCCGCGGTACCAGACGATGCGCGGCAAGCAGGTCCACCGCCGCTTCGGCTGGGACACGCACGGCCTGCCCGCCGAGCTCGAGGCGATGCGTCAGCTCGGCATCACCACCAAGGACGAGATCGAGCAGATGGGCATCGGTGCGTTCAACGCCGCCGCCCGCGCCTCCGTCCTGAAGTACACGGGGGAGTGGCGCGACTACGTCACCCGCCAGGCGCGGTGGGTCGACTTCGACAACGACTACAAGACGCTCGAGCCGTCGTTCATGGAGAGCGTCGTGTGGGCGTTCAAGCGGCTGCACGACCAGGGCCTCGCCTACGAGGGCTTCCGCGTGCTGCCGTACTGCTGGAACGACGAGACGCCCCTCTCGAACCACGAGCTGCGGATGGACGACGACGTCTACCAGCGCCGTCAGGACCCCTCCGTCACCGTGACGTTCCCGCTCATCGGGGAGAAGGCGGAGGCGCTCGGTCTCACCGCCGTGCGCGCGCTGGCCTGGACGACGACGCCGTGGACCCTGCCCACGAACCTCGCGCTCGCGGTCGGCCCGGACATCGAGTACGCCGTCGTGCCCGGCGGCCCGGCGGGCACGGCCGACTCGGAGAGCGACCCCGGCGCCGAGGTGATGGGGGCCGACTACCTCATCGCGCTCGCCCGGGTCGGCGACTACGCGAAGGAGCTCGGCTACGCGTCAGCAGCAGCGGCGCGGGAGGCGGTCACCCGCACCCTGCTCGGTCGCGAGCTGCAGCACATGCAGTACGCGCGGCTCTGGGACGTCTACGCCGACACCGCGACGTGGGGCACCGAGCACGCCTGGCACGTGCTCGTCGCCGACTACGTCTCCACCGAGGAGGGCACGGGCGTCGTCCACCAGGCGCCCGCCTACGGCGAGGACGACCAGCTGATCAGCACCGCGGCCGGCATCCCCACGATCATCTCGGTCGACGAGAAGGCGCGCTTCCTGCCGATGTTCGCCGGCACCGAGCTGCCCGAGATCGAGGGCCTGCAGGTGTTCGAGGCGAACCGCCCGATCATCCGGGCGCTCAAGGCGAGCGGCCGACTGCTCCAGGAGCGGTCGTACGAGCACAGCTACCCCCACTGCTGGCGCTGCCGCCGGCCGCTCATCTACAAGGCGGTGTCGAGCTGGTTCGTGCGCGTCACCGACTACCGCGACCGCATGGTCGAGCTGAACCAGCGGATCACCTGGGTGCCCGACAACGTCAAGGACGGCCAGTTCGGCAAGTGGGTCGCGGGTGCCCGCGACTGGTCCGTGAGCCGCAACCGCTACTGGGGCAGCCCGATCCCGGTGTGGCGCAGCGACGACCCGGCCCACCCGCGGACCGACGTCTACGGCTCGCTCGATCAGCTGGAAGCGGACTTCGGCCGCCTGCCGCGGAACGAGGAGGGCGAGGTCGACCTGCACCGCCCCTACATCGACGAGCTGACCCGCCCCAACCCCGACGACCCCTCCGGCGAGTCCACGATGCGGCGCATCGAGGACGTCTTCGACGTGTGGTTCGACTCCGGATCCATGCCGTACGCCCAGGTGCACTACCCGTTCGAGCAGCGCGAGTGGTTCGAGCAGCACAACCCCGCCGACTTCATCGTCGAGTACATCGGGCAGACACGGGGCTGGTTCTACGTCATGCACGCGCTCGCGACGGCGCTCTTCGACCGTCCGGCGTTCTCGACGGTCGTCAGCCACGGGATCGTGCTCGGCAACGACGGGGCGAAGATGTCGAAGTCGCTCCGGAACTACCCGGACGTGTCCGAGGTCTTCGACCGCGACGGCTCCGACGCGATGCGCTGGTTCCTCCTCGCGAGCCCCGTGCTCCGCGGCGGCAACCTGGTCGTCACGGAGGAGGGCATCCGCGAGGGCGTGCGGCAGATGCTGCTGCCGCTGTGGAGCACCTACTACTTCTTCACCCTGTACGCCGGTGCGGAGGACTACGACGCGCACTGGCGCACCGATTCCGGCGACCCGCTCGACCGGTACGTGCTCGCCGCGACAGGCGACCTGGTGCGGGGGCTGCAGGAGGACCTCGACGCGTTCGACACCGCGGGCGCGACCCAGCGCCTCCGGGACTTCGCCGACCTGCTCACCAACTGGTACGTCCGGCTCTCCCGGGAGCGCTTCTGGGCCGTGAAGTCGGGATCGGAGGGGCTTCCGCAGTCGAGCCGCGAGGCGTTCGACACGCTGTTCACGGTCCTCGAGACGGTCGCGCGCGTCGCCGCTCCGCTGCTGCCGCTGGTCGGCGAGCGCATCTGGCGGGGTCTCACCGGTGGCCGGAGCGTGCACCTCACCGACTGGCCTGACGCCTCCGCCTTCCCGGCGGACCCGGCGCTCGTCGGGCGGATGGGCCGGCTGCGCGACATCGTGTCCGCGGCGCTGGCCCTGCGGAAGGAGGCGGGCCTGCGGGTACGCCTCCCGCTCGCACGCCTGACCGTCGTGGCGACGGATGCGGCCGACCTCGGCGACGGGGTGCGCATCCTCGAGGACGAGCTGAACGTGCGAGCGGTCGACCTCGTGATCGAGGCGACCGACAGCGGCGCGCGGTACGGCGTCGCGCAGCGGCTGTCCATCAACGCCCGGGCCCTCGGCCCCCGCATCGGCAAGCAGGTGCAGGCGGTCATCCAGGCGGCGAAGGCCGGTGACTGGGTGCAGGACGCAGGCGGTGTGGCCGTCGGCGGCGTCGCGCTGCTGGAGGGGGAGTACGAGCTGGTGCTCGAGCGCTCCGGCGCCGTCGAGGGCACCGCGCTCGGGCTGCTGCCGGGTGGCGGCTTCGTGCTGCTCGAGACCACGACGACGCCCGAGCTGGAGCTCGAGGGCCACGCCAGGGACCTGGTCCGCGACATCCAGCAGGGGCGGCGTGCCGCAGGCCTCGAGGTCACCGACCGGATCGACCTCGCGGTCGAGGGCGACGGGGACATGCTGGCGATGTTCGAGCGGCACGGCGAGCTCGTGCGGCGCGAGACCCTGGTGGACACGCTCACCGTCGTTCCCGCGGGGCCGGGATCCACCGACCGGGTCCTCCGGTGGCCGGACGGTCACCTGGTGCACCTCGCACCCGGCACCTGGGGAGCCGCCGAGGGCGGCCGGTTCGAGCTGCGGCGTGCGGGAGGATCGGTGCTCGATGTCTGACACCGCACTGGACCGGATGCTCGACGAGCTGTACGGGCGCGTCGGCGAGAAGGCGCCGCAGCCGCGGCTCTCCGCCACCCGCAAGGCGCTCGAGCTGCTCGGCGACCCGCACCGCAGCTATCCCATCGTCCACATCACGGGGACGAACGGGAAGACCTCCACCTCCCGTCTCATCGAGAGCATCCTGCGCGCGCACGGGCTCCGAACAGGCCTGTTCACCAGCCCCGACCTCGGGTACCTCGGGCAGCGGATCGTGGTCGACGGCGAGCCGATCGCCGAGGACGCGTTGATCGCCGCCTGGGACGAGGTGAAGCCGTTCATCGAGCTCGCCGACGCCGAGCTCGCGAAGACCGGCGAGCCGCCGCTGACCTTCTTCGAGGCGCTCACCGTGCTCGCCTACGCCGTGTTCGCGGACGCCCCGATCGACGTGGGCGTGATCGAGGTCGGCATGGGCGGCGAGTGGGACTCGACCAACGTCGCCGACGGCCAGGTCGCCGTGTTGGCACCGATCGACCTCGACCACACCGAGCGGCTCGGACGGACCGTCGAGGAGATCGCCCGCACCAAGGCCGGGATCATCAAGCCCGGCCGCTCCGTGGTCACCGCGGCCCAGCAGGCCGGCGCGCTCGCGGAGATCGAGCGGGCCGCCGCGCTGTCGGAGGCCGATGTCTCGCTCGAGGGGCGCGACTTCAGCGTCCTGTCCCGCACGCCCGCCGTGGGTGGGCAGGTCGTGGACGTGCAGGGTCGGGCGGGTCGCTACGACGGGCTCTTCGTCCCCCTCCTGGGCGCGCACCAGGCGCAGAACACCGCCGTCGCGATCGCTGCGGTGGAGACCTTCCTCGGTGGAGGCGAGCAGCCGCTCACGGGTGACGTGCTCGCGGAGGGCCTGGCGGATGCCACGTCCCCGGGCCGCCTCCAGGTGCTCGGCAGCGGCCCGCCGCTGGTCGTCGACGCCGCCCACAACCCGCACGGCGTCACGGCGATGGCGACCGCGCTCGGCGAGTCCTTCCCGCTGAACCACGTGGTCGGCGTGTTCGCGGTGCTGAGCGACAAGGACGCCGAGGGGATGGTGCGCGCCGCAGCCGGCCTCGTGGACGACTTCGTCGTGACCACCGCCCCCTCCGACCGGGCGACCGACCCGGACGCGCTCGCCGCGACCGTCGCCGGCGTCGTCGGACCCGAGCGCGTGGTCGTCGAACCGGACGTGGAGCAGGCCCTGCGCACCGCACGCGAGCTCGCGCGGGCCCCTGGAGGCCGATCCCGCCGCGTCGCCTCCGTGCGACGTGGCGACCGAGCCGACAGGGACGAGCACGCGACCGCCGCCGACTCGGCGGAGGGCCCCGGCGTCGTCGTGTTCGGCTCGATCACCCTGGTCGCGAAGACGATCTCGCTCGTCCGCGAGCACGGATGGCCATGACGCTGCCGCGGCGCGGCCGGCGGCCCCGCTCCGTCACCGCGACCCTCGCGGCGATGCTGCTCGCCTGCGAGCTCGTCGTCGTGCTGCTGGCCGCGCTCGCGCTGCTCGGACTCGGCGCGCTGCCGGCCGGCGTCGCCCTCGGCGGTGGAGGCGCGCTGATCGTGCTCATCGCCGCCGCCGCCGCCCTCGCGACCAAGCGGATCGGGATCGCGCTCGGCTGGGTCGTGCAGGTCGTGCTCCTCGCGACCTTCGCCGTCAGCGTCCCGGTCGGCATCGTCGGCCTCGTCTTCGCGGCGATCTGGGCCTACAGCATGATGGTCGGCAGGCGCATCGACCGCCGAGCCGCGTGACCACGACCGAACGAAGGAGCACCATGCCCGACGCGATCCAGGAGACCCTCGTCCTCGTCAAGCCGGACGGGGTGGCCCGCAACCTGACCGGCGAGATCCTCCGTCGCATCGAGGCGAAGGGGTACTCGATCACCGATCTGAAGATGGTCGAGGCCGACCGCGGGCTGCTCGAGCGGCACTACGAGGAGCACGTGGGCAAGCCGTTCTACGAGCCGCTCGTCGAGTTCATGGAGTCGGGTCCGATCGTCGCCGTCCGCGTGGCGGGCGAGCGCGTGATCGAGGGCTTCCGTTCACTCGCGGGCACGACCGACCCCACCACCGCCGCGCCCGGCACGATCCGCGGCGACTTCGGCCGCGACTGGGGCCTCCGCGTGCAGCAGAACCTCGTGCACGGCAGCGACTCGCCCGAGTCCGCCGCGCGCGAGCTCGCCCTCTGGTTCGCCTGAGCACCACAGCAGGAAGAATCGAGCACGACAGCAGGAACCATCCGCTTCAGCAGGAAGGCCGCGGCCCGCGGTTCCTGCTGTCGTGGATTCTTCCTGCTGTCGTGCTCAGAGGCGGTGGAGGACGTCCAGCCGGACCTGCGCGATCACCGCGAAGACCACGTAGACCACCAGGGTGATGATCGGCAGCCAGCCGTACGCCCGGCCTGCCAGCCGGGCGACCCGGTCGCCGAGCGGCAGGTTCTGCTCGCGCAGGTTGTAGAGGGTCGTCCCGAGCGACATCGGGATCACCACGCTCCACACGACCATGCACCACGGGCAGAGCGTGAACAGCGCGAAGACGCTGACGCTCATGAGCCACGCGACGAAGCCGATCGCGAATGCCATGCCCACGTTGAAGAGCGCCCAGAACCAGCGGGGGAAGCGCGCGCCGGCCAGGGAGGCGACGCCCACGAGGACCGGCGCAGGGAACATCATCAGACCGAGCAGCGGGTTGGGGAACCCGAATGCGGAGCCTTCGGCCGACTGGAGGTTCTTCCCGCACTGCACGAGAACCGAGATGTTGCAGCTGGGCACGAAGTGCGGGTTCTCGAGCACCGCGATCTTGTCGAGCGTCAGGGCGAAGGCGGCGATCAGGCCCACGATTCCGCCCACGATCAGGAGGATCGCGAGCGGCCGAGAAGGTCTGGACATCCGCTCGATCACGCGAGGCAGTATCCCACCGGGTGCGCGCCCGACAGCGCCGACGCGGCTCCCGTGCGATACTTGTCGGCAGGTCACCGTTCGTCGGTGCCGAACGCTTGGACAGGCCTTCGGGCCGAGCCCTGCAGCCTCAGCCCCATCAACGCTGCTGCAGCAGGGAGGCGCTTGTCCCGCCACCGGCGCACCGCCCCGGCGCGCTGCGACATTCGAGGATTTCACGGGCCCGCCGGCGTCATGCGGCGCTGAGGCCCGAGGCGAGCACGGAGGCGGCGTGAGCCGCAGCCGCGTGAGGAGTGCACCAGCGATGGTGGAGTACCACGAGAACCAGACCGAGCAGGAGCCGAAGGTCGAGGCGCCGCCCACCCGCCGGCGTCGCCGCGCGACCTTCCAGCCGATGCCGCTGAGCGGTGCGGACGCCCCGTCGCCCATGTCCGTCGGGCCCGATGTCGGGACCCCCGGCGAAGCGGTACCGGAGTCCCGATCCGTGCTCCCGCCTCCGGCGGTCCCGGTCGGCGACTCACCGGAGGACGGCCACCGCGCGTTCGACGACGCCGACGAGCAGGGCGAGCGCGACGTGATCGTCCCCGATGCGGTGGACTCGACGGAGCCCGCCGACCAGACGCCGCTGGACGGGACGGCGATGGACGAGACCCCGGCGCGCGAGACCCCGGCGCCCGCCGTGTCCGCCGTGGCGGCGCGACCGCCGCTCGCCGTGCTGTTCCAGGCCCCGCCGGCGCTCCCGCAGGCCGCGCAGGCGCCGCACGCGCCCGTCGCCCACGAGCAGCCCGACGAGGACGACGAGGACGAGGAGGACGAGGGCGGCTCCCGTCGACGTCGCCGCACCCGCCGTCGCTCGGGAGCGGGTCAGAACGACGGCGAGCCGGGGCCGACGACCGAGGTCGTGAACCGCGCGAAGCCGGTGCGCGAGCCGATCACCGAACCCCAGAAGCTCAAGGGCTCCACGCGGCTCGAGGCGAAGCGCCAGCGTCGCCGTGACGGCCGCGACACCGCCCGGCGACGCACCGTCGTCACCGAGGCGGAGTTCCTCGCCCGCCGCGAGTCCGTGGATCGCGTCATGCTGGTCCGCACCTCCGGCGACCGGGTCGAGATCGGCGTGCTCGAGGACGGGATCCTGGCGGAGCACTACGTCGCGAAGAGCCAGAACCTGTCCCTGATCGGCAACGTCTACCTCGGCCGCGTGCAGAACGTGCTGCCCTCGATGGAGGCGGCGTTCGTCGACATCGGACGCGGCCGCAACGCCGTCCTCTACTCCGGCGAGGTCGACTGGGACGCCGCGAGCGGTCGCCTCGGCGACAAGGGCTCGCAGTCCCGCAAGATCGAGCTCGCGCTCCGCTCGGGCGACCAGGTGCTGGTCCAGGTGACGAAGGACCCGATCGGCCACAAGGGTGCTCGACTCACGTCCGCCATCTCGCTGCCCGGCCGCTACCTGGTGTACGTGCCGAACGGGTCCATGTCGGGCATCTCCCGCAAGCTGCCGGACACCGAGCGCGCACGCCTGAAGAAGATCCTGAAGGACGCGCTGCCCGACTCGGCCGGCGTGATCGTGCGCACCGCCGCCGAGGGCGCGACGGAGGAGCAGCTCACGATCGACGTGCAGCGGCTCGCGAACCAGTGGGCCGAGATCGAGCACCTGGTCGAGACCGCGTCCGCGCCGACGATGCTGCACGGCGAGCCGGACCTGCTGGTCAAGATCGTCCGCGACGTCTTCAACGAGGACTTCTCGAAGCTGATCGTGGACGGCGAGGAGCCGCGCGCGACCATCGAGCGATACCTCGAGCAGGTCGCACCCGACCTGCTCGACCGCCTCGAGCGGTGGCAGGGCTCGGGCGACGTGTTCAGCGCGCACCGGGTCCACGAGCAGATCGAGAAGGCGCTCGACCGGAAGGTGTGGCTGCCGTCGGGGGGCTCCCTCGTCATCGACCGCACCGAGGCGATGACGGTGATCGATGTCAACACCGGGAAGTTCGTCGGGTCCGGCGGCAACCTCGAGGAGACCGTCACCAAGAACAACCTCGAGGCCGCTGAGGAGATCGTCCGCCAGCTCCGGCTGCGCGACATCGGCGGCATCATCGTCGTCGACTTCATCGACATGGTCCTCGAGACCAATCGCGACCTCGTGCTGCGACGCCTCATCGAGTGCCTCTCCCGCGACCGGACGAAGCATCAGGTCGCAGAGGTCACCTCGCTCGGCCTCGTGCAGATGACGCGCAAGCGGCTCGGCGTCGGCCTGGCGGAGTCGGTCGGCGACGGCAACTCCAGCCTCGAGAAGCAGGAGCAGGAGCAGCAGCAGGCGCAGCAGGGGCGCCGCCGCGGACGCGGTGGGAACGGCGGACAGAGCTCAGGGGGCAACGGGGCCCAGCAGCAGGCCCCGGCCCCGAAGGCCGCGGCCACCCATGCGATCACGGAGGGTGCGAAGACCGCGCTCGCCCAGATCGCCGGCGCGACGCTGATCACCCGCGGGGGCGAGCACCACGAGCCGCACGAGTCGACCGCGGCGGCCACGCCGTCGCAGCAGGCCGAGACCGTCGCGGCCCCGCTGGTGCTCGACCTGCCCGTCGAGCACCGCGAGCCCGTTTCCCGCGCGCCGAAGCGCGACGCGGAGGGGCTCTTGGACGCCGTGCTGGAGGCGCTGCCCGCGCCGAAGGCCGCCGGTCAGGGGCGGCGCCGCAGCCGTCGTGTGTCCACGCCGACCCTCACCGCCGGCGACGACTGACCGCTCGACCTCCCGTCCCTGATCCGATCGCGGGCCCGGTCGGATCGGGGGCGGCTCGTTCGGGTCAGCCGGGATCAGCGGTCGCGCGCCCTGACCCGCAGCCCCGAGGCGATCAGACGGCGGGTGAGCTCGTGTGCGGAGACCTGCTGAGCGCCGAGCGCGGTGAGCGCCGCGATCCGCTCCTCCGGGACGTCGTAGTGGTCGAGGTCGAAGCTGCGCCTCGGCAGGGCCGCCAGGGCGGCGAACCCGTGCAGCTCCTCGAGCGACGAATCGCTGACGAGATGCGCCCAGAGCCGGTCATGCGCAGGCCACATGGGCACGTCCACGAGCACCGTCACGTCTTCATGCTCGCACCGGTTCGTCGTGCCCGGGCGCGGACTCCTGCTAGCATGGTCGGTCGGTGCGCTGGGCTGCCCACGGTGTGTGCCCATCGAGCACCGAACCGACTTGGTCGGTCGCGTCGCACGGCGCTCCTCACGGAGGATCGCGGAGACGCGGGCCGGCGTGTGAATGAACTCAGTCAGTGAACGAGAGTTGGGGCTCGAAGTGGTCTATGCGATTGTGCGCGCCGGTGGGCGCCAGGAGAAGGTCGAGGTCGGCACCGTCCTCGTGGTCGACCGTCAGAAGACGGCCGAGGACGGCACGCTGACGTTCGCGCCGGTGCTCCTCGTCGACGGCGAGAAGGTCACGCACGCGGCCGCCGAGCTGGCGAAGATCACCGTCACGGCGGAGCTCGTGAACAACGAGCGCGGCAAGAAGATCGTCATCCAGAAGTTCAAGAACAAGACCGGCTACAAGAAGCGTCAGGGCCACCGCCAGGACCTCAGCCGCGTCCGTATCACCGCGATCGGCTGAGGAGCAGCTCATGGCACACAAGAAGGGCGCGAGCTCGACCCGCAACGGTCGTGACTCCAACGCGCAGTACCTCGGCGTCAAGCGCTTCGGCGG
>JABBOB010000080.1 GCA_019352055.1 Acidobacteriota bacterium | reverse complement strand
ACACCTCGGGGTGCCCGAAGAACCAGAACAGGTGCTGCCAGAGGATCGCACCACCGCTCGACGAGTCGTAGACGTGCGCCCCCAGGACGCGGTCTGCTCCGAGCGTCAGCAAGGCGGCGGCGAGGACCGGGAACGCCATGATCACGAGCAGCGACGTGATGAGGATGTTCCAGGTGAAGATCGGCATCCGGAACATCGTCATGCCGGGTGCGCGCATGGTGATGATCGTGGTGATGAAGTTCACGGCGCCGAGGATGGTGCCGAACCCGGACATCCCGAGGCCGAACACCCACAGCGTGCCGCCGAGGCCCGGCGAGTACGCCTCGCTGGACAGCGGCGCGTACGCGGTCCAGCCGAAGCTCGCGGCCCCGTTCGGGGTGAAGAAGCCGGACACGGCCACGAGGCTGCCGAAGAAGTACAGCCAGTAGGCGAACGCGTTGAGCCGTGGGAACGCGACGTCGGGCGCGCCGATCTGCAACGGCATGAGCGCGTTCGCGAACGCCGCGAACAGCGGCGTCGCGAACATCAGCAGCATGATCGTGCCGTGCATCGTGAAGATCTGGTTGTAGATCTCCGGAGTGGCCACGACGTGCAGCCCCGGCTCGAACAGCTGCGCCCGGATGATCAGCGCGAGCACGCCGCCGATCAGGAAGTAGACGAACGACGTGACCAGGTACAGGTACCCGATCTTCTTGTGATCGGTCGTCGTCAGGTACTCGACGATGAGGTTGCCCTTCCGGGCCACCTGGCTACCGCCGACCGCGGCCGCGGCCTGACCGGCGGGCAGCTGCTGCGTGGGGCGTCCGAGTGTCGATGTCATGGGAGATCCCTCAGTTCCCGCCGGCGGTGGCTTCGGCTGAATTCGCCGCACCCGTCGCCGAGACGTTGTCCTGCTTGCTGTACTGGGAGCCGAGCAGGCCGACGTTGCCGGCCGCCCGGAGCGCGGCGATGTGCGCGTCGTAGTCCGCCTGCGACACCACCTTCACCAGGAACAGCATCCGGGAGTGGTATTCGCCGCAGAGCTCGGCGCACTTGCCCTGGAAGGTGCCGATCCGCGTGGGCTTGAAGTCCCAGTAGTTCGTCTGACCGGCGATCATGTCCTTCTTGTAGAGGAAGTCGATCACCCAGAACGAGTGGTTCACGTCGCGCGTCCTGAGCCGGATCTCGACGGTGTTGTTCACGGGCAGGTAGAGGGTCGGCAGCTTCGACTCGACCTTGCCCGCGTTGCCGCCGACGGTGCCGAGCTGCGCCTGGACGCCCTGCTCGTAGACCTGCTCCTTGTTGTAGTCGAAGTCCCAGGCCCACTGCTTGCCGTACGCGTCGATGATCACGTTCGGGGAGGTCCACTTGGTCTCGATGATCGACGTGTCCTTCGCGGTGAACGCGAACAGCCCCAGCACCAGGATCAGCGGGACGACGGTGTAGAAGATCTCGATCGGCATGTTGTAGCGGAGCTGCACCGGGAGACCGGTCTGCCCGCGCCGCCGGCGGTACACGATGGCGAACCAGATGATGATGGCCCAGGTGATGATCCCGACACCCAGCAGGGTGACCCACGAGCCGACCCAGAGGTCCGAGACCCGCTGCGTCTGGTTCGTCGCAGGGGGCTGCCCGGCGACGAAGCCGGGGAGGTAGCCGTGGAGCTGCGCTTCGTCACAGCCGGTGAGGGCGAACACGACCCCGGCTGCCACGAGCGGCACCGCGATCAGTCGTCGACGGATGGAGCGCACTGATTCCCTTCCCCGATTCTTCAGGCATCTGGTGCCGTCGGCCAGCCTATCGCCCGACGGGGAGCATCTCCCCGACCAGCGGCGCACTTTTCTACGACTTGTAGGGCGCGCGGGGGCGCCTCCCCCGCAACCACGCGGAGAAAGCGATCCCGCACAGCGCCGGACTTCGACACGGCGCAGTCCCCACGGCACACAGCAGGGGGCCGGCCCCGGGGAACCGACCGCCGCGCGCCGTCAGCCGGACACACTGAAGGCGGCCGACCCCGGGGAACCGACCGCCTCACGCCGTCATCCGCGGCGCCCGTGCAGGGCGCCGCGGTACGGCACAGCCTCGGATCCGCTCGCGGTTCCGAGGCCACAAGGGCTAGTGGAAGCTGTCGCCGCAGGCGCAGGAGCCCTGCGCGTTGGGGTTGTCGATGGTGAACCCCTGCTTCTGGATCGTGTCCTCGAAGTCCACGGTCGCGCCGTCGAGGTAGGGGACGCTCATCCGGTCGACGACGACCTCGACGCCGTCGAAGGCGACGGTCGCGTCACCGTCCATCAGGCGCTCGTCGAAGAACAGCTGGTAGATGAGCCCGGAGCAGCCCCCGGGCTGGACGGCGAGGCGGAGGCGGAGATCGTCGCGCCCCTCCTGCTCGAGCAGGCTCTTCACCTTTGCGGCCGCGGTCCCGGTCAGCATCACGCCGTGCGCGGTGTCCGTGGTCGTGGAGCCGATGAGTGCGGTGTCGGTCATGCGTCGATGGTAGACGCGTCCACGGCCTCATGTGCGGTCATCGCTCGACGCGCCGCGAGAGGCGTGCGAGGAGGAGCGCCTCCGCGGCGATGGCCTTCCTGAGTACGCCGAGGTCCTGGGACTCGTTCGGCGAGTGGGCGCGGGTGTCCGGGTCCTCGATACCCGTGATCAGGATCTGCGCGGTCGGGAACCGCTCGGTGAGGGTGCTGATGAACGGGATCGAACCGCCGATGCCAGTGAGCTCGGGCTCGGCGCCCCAGCCGTCTGCGAGGGCGGACCGCGCGGCGCGCGCGGCCCAGCCCGACTGGTCGACGAGGAACGGCTGCCCGAGGTCGACGTCGGTGACGGCGAGGTGCGCACCGAACGGGGCGTGTGCGCGCAGGTGGCGCTCGAGGGCGGCGAAGGCCTCGCCCGCGTCCTGACCGGGAGCGACCCGGCAGCTCACCCTGACCCGCACGGACGGCAGCAGGGTGTTCGAGGCGTTGACGACGTCGGTCACGTCGATGCCGGTGACCGTGATGGACGGTCCGTACCAGAGCCGTTCCGCGACGCTGCCGCGGCCGATCGATCGCACGCCCGGCAGGAGGGCCGCATCGGCGACGAGCTGCTCGTCGGAGGGACCGGTCGGGCCGTCCGCGGGCGGCACCGCGGACTCGAGGCCCGCCACGGCCACGGCGCCGTCCTCGTCCCAGAGCGTGTCGAGGAGACGGACCGACGCGAGCACGGCGTCGGGAGCGGCGCCGCCGAACATCCCGGAGTGGCTCGCGTGGTCGAGCGTCGCGATCTCGAGCGTGGCGGTCACGTTCCCGCGCAGGGAGGACGTGAGGGCCGGCACGGTCGTGCTGACGTTGTCGGAGTCGGCGACCACGATCACGTCCGCCTCGAGCACGGAGTGGTGCTCGGCGAGGAACGCGTCGAAGGATCGGGAGCCGGCCTCCTCCTCCCCCTCGACGAACACGGCGATGCCGACGCCGAGGTCGTCGCCGAGCGCGTGCGATGCGGCGGTCACGGCGGCGACGTGCGTGATGACTCCGGCCTTGTCGTCCGAGGCCCCGCGCCCGTGCAGCCGCCCACCCCGGAGGGTGGGCTCGAACGGCGGGGTGTCCCAGAGCTCGTCCCGACCCGCCGGCTGCACGTCGTGGTGGGCGTACAGCAGGACGGTCGGGCGCCCCGGAGCCGCCGGCCGACGTGCGACGACCGCGGGCGAGCCCGTCGCCGAGCCGTCCTCCGTGCGGTAGTCGGAGCGGCGCACCTCGACGAGCTCGAACGCCCCGGTGTCGCGCAGCAGCTGCGCGACGGCCTCGGCGCTCGTGACGAGCGGCTCGTCGGGGAAGCCGGGGAACGCGATGGACGGGATCCGCACCAGCCTGCCCAACGCGCCGAGGGCTGCGGGGAATCCCGCGGTGACGGCGTCCAGCACAGGTTGCTCCGCGGGGTCGATCGGCATGCCGGTAACCTTAGGAGGCGTTGACGAGGAGGCCTGCGATGGCGAAGAAGACGGTGGAGGCACCTCCCGAGCCCGAGGTGCTGACCGGTGGCAAGGGTCGTGCGACGCCGTCGCGCCGGGATCGCGAGGCGGCGAACAGGCGGCCGATCGTCGTCGCCGACCGGAAGGCGGCCCGACGGACCTCCCGGTCGCGTGAGGCCGAGTCGCGCGAACGCGCCCGGATCGGCCTCGCGAACGGTGAGGAGCGGTATCTCCCCGCCAGGGACAAGGGGCCGCAGCGCAAGTTCGCCCGCGACTGGATCGACTCGCAGTGGACGATCGGCGAGTTCCTGATCCCCGTGTTCGTCGTGTTCTTCGTCGCCACGCTCGTGATCCCGTCGGCGACCTGGCTGTTCTTCCCGCTGTACGGCTACCTGGCGCTGACGATCGTCGACGGTCTCGTCCGCGCGGCCGTGATCCGGCGTCGCATCGCGCAGAAGCTGGGCGACCGATCGAAGGTGGAGCGGGGCCTCAACCTGTACGTCGTCATGCGCTCAGCGCAGTTCCGGAACCTGCGGGTCCCCAAGGCGCAGGTGAAGCGCAACACGCGCGTCGAGTTCTAGGCCCGGCCGAGCTCAGCGGCCCAGCCGGGACCGCGGTAGAGGAAGGCCGTGTACCCCTGCACGAGATCCGCTCCTGCGTCGAGGCGGGCGCGGACGTCGGCGGCGGTCGCGACGCCCCCGACGCTGATCACGCAGGCCTCCGCGGGCAGCGCCTCTCGGAGGACGCGGAGGACCTGCGTCGACCGCGCCGCCACCGGTGGGCCTGACAGCCCGCCTGCCCCCATCGCCTCGACCGCTGCCGCGGGCGTGCGGAGCCCGTCCCGCCGGATGGTCGTGTTCGTGGCGACCACCCCAGCGAGGCCGAGCCGGGCGACGAGGTCGCCGATGTGCCGTACCTCGTCGTCGTCGAGGTCGGGTGCGATCTTCACGAGCAGCGGCGTCGTCCCCGCCTCCTCGTGCACGGCCGCGAGCAGCGGCTCGAGCAGGTCGAGCTCCTGCAGTCCGCGGAGGCCAGGGGTGTTCGGCGACGAGACGTTCACCACCAGGTAGTCCGCGAGGGGGGCGAGCAGCGCGGCGCTGAACCGGTAGTCGTCGACGGCGTCCTCGACCGCGGTGACCCGGCTCTTGCCGATGTTCACGCCGACGACCGGCAGTCCCCCGCGGCGGCGCAGGCGCCGGAGGCGCCGGGCGACCACGTCGGCGCCGTCGTTGTTGAAGCCCATGCGGTTGATCAGCGCCCCGTCGGCGGGGAGGCGGAACAGGCGCGGGGCCGGGTTGCCGGGCTGCGGCTTCGCGGTGACCGTGCCGATCTCGACGTGGCCGAACCCGAGCGCGGCGAGCCCGAGGAGGCCCACCGCGTTCTTGTCGAACCCTGCAGCCAACCCGAACGCCGAAGGGAACCGGACGCCCATGGCGGTCGTGGCGGTCCCCCGGGCCAGGGCGCGGGCACGGACGGCCCGGGCGACGCCCGGGGTGGACCCGAGTGCGCGGATGAAGAGCATCGCCGCATGGTGGGCCGCCTCGGGGTCCATCCGCATCAGGACGAGCCGGAAGAAGGCGCGGTACGAGCGCTCGACGATCCCCACGCGGACGGTCAGGCGCCGGTCGCCGGCGCCACGCCGTTCTTCGACGCCGCCTCGACCCGCAGGAGCGTGATCGCCGCCTCGAAGTCGTCGAGGGAGGTGAAGCCCTGGTACACGCTCGCGAATCGGAGGTAGGCGACCTCGTCGAGCTCGCGGAGCGGCGGCAGCACCGCGAGGCCGATGTCGTTCGCCTCGACCTGGCTGGCGCCCGTCGCGCGGATGGTCTCCTCGACGCGCTGCGCGAGCAGGGCGAGGTCCGAGTCGGTGACCGGCCGCCCCTGGCAGGCCTTCCGCACGCCCGAGACGACCTTCTCGCGACTGAAGGGCTCGAGCACGCCGTTGCGCTTGATGACCGAGAGGCTGGCGGTCTCCGTCGTCGAGAAGCGTCGGCCGCAGTTCGGGCACTGACGGCGCCGGCGGATGGCGAGGCCGTCGTCGCTCACTCGGGAGTCGACGACCCTGGTGTCGGGATTGCGGCAGAAGGGGCAGTGCATCTCGGACCCGATCCTACCTGGGGCGCCGATCGAATGACAGCGGTGTGATTTCCGTCTGATCAGGAGAAGCGGGCATCGACCGCGTCCCCGTGGGCCGGCAGACCTTCCGCGTCGGCGAGGGCTCGCACGACGGGGCGGGCGGCGCGGAGCGCGTCGAGCGAGTACTCGACGACCTGCTGCTGGCGGAGGAACGGACGGACCGAGAGCCCCGCGGCGAAGCGGGCGGTGCCGCCCGTCGGCAGCACGTGGTTCGAGCCGGCGGCGTAGTCACCCAGGCTGACGGGCGAACCGGGACCGACGAACACCGCGCCCGCCTCGGTGAGCTCGGCGACGAGCGGCCACGGGTCGGCGGTCTGCACCTCGAGGTGCTCGGGCGCGTACGCGTTGCTCACCGCGATCGCGGCGGTCAGGTCGTCGACGAGCACGATGCCGGACTGCGCCGCGGTGAGTGAGGTGCGGACCCGCTCGGCGTGGAAGGTGTGCGCGGCGCGGCGCTCCACCGCGGCGGCGACCGCGGCGGCGAGCCCGGCGGAGTCGGTCACGAGCACCGCGGCGGCGAGCACGTCGTGCTCCGCCTGGCTGATCAGGTCCGCTGCGACGAGCTCGGCGTCGGCGCCCGCGTCGGCGATCACGAGGATCTCGGTGGGGCCCGCCTCGGAGTCGATGCCGACGAGCCCGGCGACCGCGCGCTTCGCCGCAGCGACGAAGACGTTGCCCGGACCGGTGACCACGTCGACGCGGGCGAGGCCGACCGCCGGCACGCCGTGCGCGAAGGCGCCGATCGCCCCGGCCCCGCCCATGACGTACACCTCGTGCACGCCGAGCAGTCCGGCCGCGCCGAGGATCACGGGGTGCGCCCGACCGCCCTGGTCGCGTTGCGCCGGCGTCGCGAGCGCGATGGCGCGGACACCCGCCTCCTGGGCCGGCACCACGTTCATCACGACGCTCGACGGGTAGACCGCGCGGCCACCCGGCACGTACAGCCCGACGCGGCGCACGGGCGTCCACCGCTGCAGGATCGTGGCACCGTCGCCGAGCCGGGTGGTGGCGGGCTCGGACAGCTGCGCCCGGCTCGCGGTCCGCACCCGCTCGGCCGTGATCTCGAGCGCGGAGCGGATCTCCGACGGCAGTGCCTGCTCCGCCGCGACGATCTCGGCGGCGGGTACGCGCACCGACGGCGGGCGACCGCCGTCGAAGCGGTCCGCCTGTTCGAGCAGCGCCGCCTCGCCGCGCACGCGGACGTCGTCGATGAGCGCCAGCACGGTGGACTGGACCGACGACGGATCCGATGCGGGACGCGGCAGAGCCGCGAGGATCGTCGCGGTGTCGAGGGAGCGCCCGCGCAGGTCGATGGTCCTCAGCACGGTCGTCGAGCCTAGCCAGCCCCGCCTACAGGCAAGCGGGGCCGAGCAGGCTCTTCAGCTCGCCGTAGAGGTCGGCCGTGACCTGCACGGGGAAGGGGATCTCGAAGACACGAGCGGTGTCGCCCTTCGTCAAGCGCAGGCGGACCTCCGTCTCCCCCGAGTTGCGGATCAGCACGTCGGAGAGCGCCTTCACCGTCGCGGTCGTCGCACGGACGTCGGGCAGCGTGATCGTGAGGGGGCCGCCACCGCCGCTCGAACCGAGATCGGGAGAGAACACGCTGTTCGCGTGGATGTTCATGCCGTCGTCCCGGGCCGACACCCGGCCGCGCACCACCACCACGCTGTCCGCGACGAGCGCGGGCGCGAACTCCTGATAGGCCTTGCCGAGGAACATGACGCTCACCGTGCCGCCGAAGTCCTCGACCTGCACGATGCCGTACTGGTTGCCGGAGTTGCGGGCGACGCGGTGCTGGACCTCGGTCACGAGACCGGCGAGCGTCACCTGCTCGCCGTCCGGCGGGGTCTCGAGGGCGAGCAGGTCGCCGATGGAGGTCGACGCGTGCTTCGCGAGGTGCGCTTCGAGGCCGGCGAGCGGGTGGTCGGAGACGTAGAGCCCGAGCATCTCGCGCTCGAACGCCAGCTTCTCCTTCTTGCCCCACTCGGGGCGGTCCGGCACGTGGTCGGGGTCCTCCTCGAACTCGAACATGCCGCCGAAGAGGTCGACCTGGCCGTTGGCTTCGTTCCGCTTGATCGAGACCGCAGCGTCGACCGCGTCCTCGTGGATCTCGAGCAGGGACCGGCGCGTGGCCCCGAGCGAGTCGAAGGCGCCCGCCTTGATCAGCGACTCGACCGTGCGCTTGTTCGCGACGCCGAGCGGGACCTTGCGGAGGAAGTCGTGGAAGGAGGCGAACCGACCCTTCTCGTTCCTGGCGGCGATGATCTGCTCGACGACGTTGGAGCCGACGTTGCGGATCGCTCCCATCCCGAAGCGGATGTCCTCGCCGACGGCCGCGAAGAAGCCGATCGACTCGTTCACGTCGGGCGGCAGCACCTTGATCCTCATGCGACGGCACTCGTTGAGGTACACCGCCAGCTTGTCGCGGGCGTCGCCGACGGAGGTCAGCAGTGCGGCCATGTACTCCGCGGGGTAGTGCGCCTTCAGGTACGCGGTCCAGTAGGACAGCACCCCGTACGCCGCGGAGTGCGCCTTGTTGAACGCGTAGTCCGAGAACGGCAGCAGGATGTCCCAGAGGGTGTCGACCGCCGCGTCGGAGTAGCCGCGCTCGTTCATGCCCGCCTTGAAACCGGCGAACTGCTTGTCCAGCTCCGCCTTCTTCTTCTTCCCCATCGCGCGCCGGAGGATGTCGGCCTGGCCGAGCGTGAAGCCCGCGAGCTTCTGCGCGATCGCCATGACCTGCTCCTGGTACACGATCAGGCCGTAGGTCGTGCCGAGGACGTCCTTCAGCGGCTCCGCGAGCTCCGGGTGGATCGGGACGATCTCCTGCAGGCCGTTCTTGCGCAGCGCGTAGTTGGTGTGGGAGTTCGCCCCCATCGGGCCCGGCCGGTACAGCGCGCCGACGGCGGAGATGTCCTCGAAGTTGTCCGGCTTCATCA
>JABBOB010000079.1 GCA_019352055.1 Acidobacteriota bacterium | reverse complement strand
TTGTACAGATGATCGATTCGCGCCGTGTTGAACGTCGACGCACGACGGATCAGACCATGGACCTCATACCCCTTCTGAAGGAGCAGCTCCGCCAGATACGAACCGTCCTGGCCCGTGATCCCCGTGATGAACGCGACCTTCTTGAACGGCATGAGGCTCCTAGTGCTGGCCGAGGACGGCGGAGAACGGAATGCGACGCCATCCGACAACGTCCCCGCCAGTCTGCCGTCGAAACGCACCACCCGGGCGCTCCTCTCGTACCCAAAGGGCGGCACGCTGGGGGCCGGAGTCGCCCGCTCGAACGCCCGGCGGCAGCGAGGCTGGGAGGGGTCGCAGAAGAGGCATCAGACCGGGGTCGGCCGTCCCGGTCCCCGAGTCCGGACGGGGCGGTGCCTCGGATGAGGCGCCTGCGCAAGCGAGAGGAGGACCAGCGTGAGCCGTGCGGACCATGATCATCAGGTAAGTCGTCCGGCCATCGGCCGGGTTGGCACTACCATCGGCTGCGAAGCTGCCCGACCGCCAACCTGCCGGTCAGTACGGATCGCCCCAGTCTTGAGCCGCCCATGATCTCTTACGGTCGCGCCATTCGCACGCGCTGCCGGCACCCGCAGGGGCTTCTCGGCTGTCTTCGGGCCTCATCGCGCACTACGGTCGATCTGTTCGGGACGGACCGTGGCCGTTCCGGCCCGGTCAACGATCCGTCCGGGCCGATCACGCGGAGGCATCGAATGCCGGCGTCTCGCAGAACGAGGGCCATCCTCGGTGCCATCGCAGGATTCGCTGCGATGGCTGCCCTGCTCTCAGGGTGCACAGCTCCGGCGTCGCGATCGAGCACACTCGCAAGGCCGCCTTCGCCCACGAGATCGACGTCGCCGCCGACCGCACCGGTACAGATCGAGGAGACGAACGGGATCGTCTTCCAGACGATCGCCGGTCTACAGCTCACCCTGGATGCCTGCGTCCCGGTCCACGCCACGAGGTCACCGGTGCTCGTGCTGGTGCACGGCGGCTCGTTCAGCGGCGGCCGAGCCGCCGACCTCGACTTCCTCTGCCGGGCCACGGCGCAGCACGGATACGCCGCGTTCTCCGTCGACTACCGCCTCTTGCCGACGCGCTGGCCAGCGCAGGTCGACGATGTGTCGTCAGCCATCGACTGGATCAGCCGCCCCGCTCAGGTCGCTCGGTTCCACTTGGACCCCACTCGCATCGGCCTCGTCGGTGCCTCCGCCGGTGCGACGATCGCCGCGCAGCTCGTCACCCATTCCCCTCCGACGCCGGTGCCATCGCCCCACATCCGCGCAGTGGCCCTTCTGTCCGGCGTCTACGCGCCGATCGGCTTGAGCTCGACACTGACGGATGTGGAGACCCGCTACTTCGGCTGCGACGTCACGACCCCCGCGTGCGCGCAGCGCGCTCGCGTGATCTACGCCGGGAACTGGGTGCGATCGACCGACCCTCCGATGTTCATCGTGAACTCGACCGACGAACTCGCACCACTCGGTCAGGCTCAGCGATTCGCCGCAACGCTCACAGCGCATGGAGTGCCGAACCGACTGCTCGTGGTTCCGGGCACCTCCCACGCCGAGGCGGTGCTGAACAGTGATCCGGCGGCACTGCCCGACCTCCTCGCGTTCCTCGACGGCGCACTCCGGTGACCGACGGTGCAGTGCGCGACGTGTGCACGCCGACACCGCTCGTCTGCACATCGCTCGACCTGAGCAGCAAGCGGGTCGCCCACCTCTCGCGCGCACCGCGGGACGAGGCCGTAGGAACGACGCTGCTGGACGGAGGGCGACCCCCGGAACCGCCGAGTCGCTCTGCTGATGAAGGCGCTCGGAGGCACGCGGTACGGCAGCGGCGTCAGCGGTTCGCGGATGATCTCCGACCCGGCCTGGAACGCCTCGAACGAGTCCCGGCCAGCGCGATCACCGCCCGGAAGTCCATCAGGGTCCAGCCCTCCACAGCGGAATGCTGGTCGAAGGCACCCACCGCGTGACCGCCGGCGGCAGGAGCACACTCATCATCGTCGGGTGGGCCGGGTCGTGGTGCGCGCGCGCCGGTCCTGCTTGACTGAGGGAGTCCACGGCTGCGAGGGGAGACGTCCGTGAACCTCAGCCGTCGCGGGCGGCGGGCCAGCCTGATCGCCGTCGTCGCAGCGATCGTCCTCGCCCTCGCGGCGTGGGGTATCGCGAGCGCCCTGCCGCGGCCGTTGCACACGGTGACGCTGCGGGCCTCCTCGGCCGCCTTCCCGAACCCCGAGCGCGGCTGGACGGACGCCGTCGACCTGATCGACGGCAGCGGGATGGCGACCGCCGAGCACGACGGCGTGACGATCGTGCACAGCTATCTGCGGCTCGACGCCGATCGGAACCAGGCGATCCCGTCCAGCACGCTCGCCGCTCTCGGTCGCGGCTTCGCGGCGCTCCGGGCCGCCCACCTGAAGGTCGTGCTCCGGGTCGCCTACAACTTCAGCGGGACCGGTCAGGACGCACCGCTCGCCCGCATCGAGCAGCATGCGCAGCAGCTGAAGCCGGTGCTGGCGGCGAACCAGGACGTCGTCTTCTCCTTCGAAGCGGGATTCATCGGCGCGTGGGGCGAGTGGCACGACTCCACGAACGGCCTCGACACCACCGCGGCGAAGGCGGCCGTGCTGCGCGCCGTGCTCGCTGCGTTCCCCAGCAGCCGCGACGTGGCGCTGCGGTATCCGGCGGACATCCGCACGCTGCTGCCGGAGCAGGTCACCGCATCGACCGCGTACAACGGGTCGGCAGCCGCTCGCGTCGGGAACCACGAGGACTGCTTCCTGAGCAGCGTGCCCGACGACGGCGGCACCTGGGGTCAGCACGGCGACTCCGTCACCGCCGACAAGCGGATGATCGCCTCCCTCGGCCGGTACACGGTCGTCGGAGGCGAGACCTGCGGCGTCTCACCCAGGGTCACCTGTCCGACGGCGCTGGATCAGCTGGCGCTGCTGCACTTCTCGTACCTGAACCAGCAGTTCGACCCGGCAGCGCTGCGCCTGCTGCAGCAGGGCGGCTGCTCGCAGGAGATCGGGCAGCGTCTGGGCTACCGGCTCGCCGTGACCCGGCTGGGCTGGACCCAGCAGGTGGGAGCGGGAGGCGCACTCGGACTCCGGCTCGAGGTCCGCAACTCCGGTTTCGCGCACGTCGTGAACGCCCGGCCGGTCGACCTCGTGCTCACGAGGGGCTCGCGGACGGTGACGATCCCCCTGAGGACCGACATCCGCACCTGGGCGGCGGGGACGACGACGACCGTGCAGCAGGACGTCCGGCTGCCGGCCTCGGTCACGAAGGGTCGCTGGTCCATGGCGCTGTGGATGCCGGATGCCGCCAGCACCCTGCAGCGGGACCCGGCCTACTCGATCCGTCTCGCGAACACGGGCGTCTGGGATCCGACGACGGGCAGGAACAGGCTTCCGGCGACCGTGCTAGTGCAGTGATGCGGTGACGCCTCGCACGCTTGAGGGCGACGAGGCCGGCCTGCGGCGGTCGTCCGTCGGACACCGCGCGCCCACCCCTCCGGGCCTTTCCCGCTTGCACCGGCGGGCGGGAGGGGCCCGGAGGGAGCTGGCGGCTACGCCGCCCTGCGCGCGGGGCTCCGCGGCACGGACGCTGGCCGCACCTCGGGCAGCGGCTGCCCGGTGATCGGCAGGGGCAGCGGCAGCTGCTCGAGGAACTCGGCCTCGGGCACCGAGCCGAATCGCCGGTACACCGCCCGGTAGAGCGCCATCGCGGTGTCGATGTGGAAGTAGTGCTCCACCCGCGCCCTCGCGTTGACGCTGAGGCGGTCGAACAGCGCCTCGTCCGCCATGAGCTGCTTGATCGCCTCCGTCATGCCGCCGACGTCGTGCGCGTCGACGAGCAGGCCGCAGGAGTCGACGACGCCGGTCATGATGTCGTTCGAGTCGACGACGATCGGATCCTCGACCAGCTGCTTCATCCCGCCGACGTACGTGCCGATGGTCGGCAGGCCGATGGTCATGGCCTCGAGCACGACGATCGGCTGCCCCTCGTTGTGCGAGGGCAGCACGAGGGCGTCGTAGTTGCCGAACCGCTCCCGCAGGTTGACGCTGCCGAAGAACTTCACGTGCCCGTCGAGCCCGAGCTCGTGGCAGCGGGACCGGCAGCGAGCGGCGTAGTCGGGCATCTCCTCGTCCGGCCCCATCACGTCGAGCTCCCAGTTCTCGACCCCGTCCGCGACGAGCCGAGCGAGCGCCTCGAGCAGGTCGAGCAGCCCCTTGATCGGCACCACCCGAGCGGCGTAGGCGAGGCGCCAGATGCGGTCGGCCCCGCTGCCCCTGGTCGTCGCTCGCCGGGCGTCGAACACGCCGCGCGCGTCGTCGAAGTCGGAGGGGGTGACGCCGTTGGCGAGCACGATCGACTTCGCGGGGTCGCCGCCGAGCGCGGCGGCCTCCTCGATCGCGTCGGGGTAGAGGTAGGTGATGAGGTCCGCGGACCGGTACGCGACCAGCCCCGTGTGCGTCCACCACGCCATCCAGGCACGCTGCCGCGGGGTGACCCGGGTCTGCTCGGGCTCCATGGCGGAGGTGAGGTAGTGGTCGAGCGTGCGCCACTCGTCGCGCGTGACGGGGGTGTCCATGCTCCGCTCGAGCAGGTGGTTGATCGTGTCCCGGGCGTAGAGGTTGTGCTCCGTGAGCAGGAAGGTCGTGCCGTGCTGGCGGGCGCCCGCGGCGGCAAGCAGGGCCGCGGCGCCGGTGGTGTGCGCGTGGTACACCGCTGCCTTCGGCAGCACCAGGTCGGTGACGGCGAAGGCGAGGGAGAAGAACTCCCGCAGCTCCCAGAACAGCGCGGTGAACGACAGGCCGGCGCGGGAGAAGTACTCACGCGCCCGCGTCATGAACGCCGCGGAGCTGATGACCGGCCAGAGCCTGAACGACCGCGTCATCGGGTTGATCCCGTCGTCGTACAGCGACCACAGCCCCTCGTCGTCCCCCTTCAGGTGGTCGTCGAGCGCGGCGAACAGCCGGTCGACGACCGCCTTCGTCGCCTTCCTGCCGAGCCGGGCGCTGCGCGGACGCAGGTCGAGGAAGTCGCGGCGGTGCTCCCGCATGCTCTGGTGCACGACCTTCACCCACGCGACCTGCGGCGGCACTTCGTACTTCGGCACGATTGGCGAGTCGCTATCCCAGGCGATGTGGATGATCCCGACGCTGCGGTTCGGGTTCGCCACGCAGATCTGGTGCACGACCGCGGAGAGGCCGCCGGTCAGGTACGGGTACGTCGACTCGCAGACGATGGCGACGTCGACCGGAGCGTAGGCGGCGGCCCGGGGGCGACGGCCGCGTGCCGCGGGCTTGCGCGGTCGACTGTGAGCGGGGGTGCCGTAGGTCATCGGCTGGTCCTCCAGACGTTCAGGGGACGGTCGGCCCCGGTGGTGACGCTGTCGAGCAGGGCGGTGAGCTCGCCCCGGACCCGCAGGTCGGCGATGGTGGTGCCGCCGGCGGGCTGGTCGTCGTAGGAGAGCGCGTGGACGCGCACGCCGCGCGCCCGGGCTCCTCGGACGGCGGCGAACACGTCGTCCAGCCACCGCGACTCGTCGATCGAGGTGAATCCGACGACCTCGGGCGCGAGGTCCTCGAGCAGGACCGCGTCGAGCGCCTCGATGCGCGGCCACAGAGCGAATCCGCGGTTCACGAACCAGCGCGGCTCGCGCGCGGTCGCCTCCCCCACGCGGGCGAGGTACTCGATCGCGAGCTCCGCGCGGTCCGGCAGCAGCCGGTCGAGGTCGTCGACGAACAGCCCGGTGCTGCGGCCGCCGTCGGCGGCGAAGGCGTCGACGGCCTGGGCGACGGCCCAGTCGAGCGCCTCGGGTCGGTCGAGGTCGAGCCGCGGGAGGCCCCATCGCTCGTCCGTGCCGATGATCGGCGGCTTGTCCGCCATCCGCTCGTAGTGCCAGGGGTCGACCGTCGTGGGGTTGACGTAGACGTACCGCCGGCTGTGCGGGAACACGTCGGCGAACCCGCCGTCGCGCACGAGGGGGTGGAACGGTTCGAGCACCACGTCGCCCGCACCGATCGCGCTGACCACGGGCTGCACGGGGTGCTCGACGCCGAAGTAGATCGACATGGCGCTCATGCCGCGAGGGCCGAGCGCCAGAACAGCGCGTGCTCGGGCAGCCGCCAGGCGCGGTGGTTCATCACACCGGTCAGCACGGCGACGCCGAGGTAGGTGGCGCCGATCGTGGTGAGCATCAGCGCCGGGGTGAGGTGGATCGCCTCCGCGACCACGATCGCGGGCAGCAGCACGAGCCCGCTCACCGCGATGGGGACCCCCGGCCGCAGCATGCCGAAGGTGTAGACCTGCGCGAGCATGACGACCCCGATGCCGGAGACGGCGAGCACGCCGAGGAACAGGGTCACCCCGTCCCACTTCGCCGCCCCGACGATCAGCACGGCCGCGCCGGCGAGCAGCGCCTCGACGACGGTGACCCGCAGCAGCCCGCTGCCGGCCGCGTGCCGCATGTGCTGCAGGTCCTGCTCGAGCGCGGCGTAGGGCATCGCGCCCATGTCGCGCCGGAGGCGGTCGATCCGCCGCCACATCGGCTCCGCGCTCGTCTCGAAGAACACGTGGTAGGTGACCAGCGCGGGCAGCATCCCGGCGAACACCGGTCCGGCGAGGAAGTGCACCGGGTCGGCGGCGAGCACGGCGAGCGGGATCGACCAGAGCGGCAGCACGTCCGCCACTCCTCGGGTGACCGCCGTCGCGAGCACCCCGCGCGGCACGGCTCCGACCCGCTGCGACCGGGCGCGTCGCAGCGCGATGAGCAGCACCGTCGTCTGAACCACGATGGCGACGGTCGCGGGGGCCCAGATCCAGCTCGGCGCGAGGAGCAGGGCGATCGCATAGCTGCTCCAGGTGGCGAGCAGCGAGACCTTCGCGCCCGTCGCGTAGGAGGCGACGAGCACCGCCGAGAGCACGAGGTGCAGCTCGACCACGCCGACGAACACGCCGGTCGCCGCCACACTCCAGGTGAGCGCGTGCGCGACGAGCAGGGAGGCGAGCAGCGCGATCGGCGCCCCGATCAGCAGCGCCCGCGGCGCGGCACGCAGGCTCTGCGCCGCGACCCGCCACCGGTCGGCCCGTTCGACCCCGTCGATGAGGCGGTAGATCGGGGCCGAGACGGTCTGCGCGAGCAGCGGTGCGAGCGTCGCCGCGGTGACCATGATGACCGCGACCGGCTTCCCGCCGATCAGGGTGTCGTGCAGCTGCACGGCCACGACCGGATAGACGAGCGCGAGCGCGACGAGTGGGAACACCTGGACTGCGAGCAGCGCCACCAGGCGGGTGATGCGCACCCCGAGGGCACGCTCTGCGGGCAACGATTCGACTGACAACCGACCTCCTCCGAGATGGAGAGGCACACCGTCGGGCCCCAAAGGACCGACATCCAGTGGACCCCCACCCCCGAACGGGGCACAAGAGCCGGATGCTCGAAGCAGGTTCGATTCATGCGATCGACGTGCGCCGTTCACCGTCGCGAGGGCGACGCTCAGCGGTCCCTGATCAGGCGATCCGCGCGGATCCGACAGCACGTCGCGCTGACCTCAGAGCGTGAACAACAACCATGTAACGATCAGCGGTGCGGCGTGTCAGCGGTGCTGCCTCGCCACCGGCGCATCCGCCGCACACCGCCGAGCCGATCCTCCGCGTCGGCGTCTGACGCTGCTCAAGACGTCTGGAACCGGAGCAGGTCCGGACGTGGATGCCCGTCGATGATCAGGGTGATGTCCGAGCGGCGCTGCCGGTTCGCCGCACCGTAGAAGGTCCGCGGCAGCGTGACCGTCCAGTACCCGTCCGTGAGGTGCGGATCGATGATCGTGACCTTCGCCGAAGCCTGGTCGGACGCGATCCGCATCGCGAACCTGTTGCCGTGCGCCTCCGGCCGGACCAGGGTCACGGTCCCGCTCACCCGCTCGAAGTTGAAGCCCGAGAACCCGTTGTCGTCCGCCGAGCAATCGATCAGCTTGATCCCGTTCGTCTGCCAGAACGCGAAACCGTGGCTGGACCCGTTGCCGTGGGAGCTGGTGTCGCAGATCCGGATGTCCCTCGACCCGTTGACCCCGAACCCGGCACCACCGATACCGGCCCCATCGACCTCCACCCGGGCGTACTCGGACCCCGACGTCTTGTAGTCGTTCAACCCGAAGGTCTCCCCCGGCGGTCTGCTGCTGTCACCGGGGATCCCCACGACCCGGATGTCCGCCGCTCGAAGCCCGACGACCCCGTCGATGCGCAGCCCGTTGTACAGATGCCCCTGCGGCGTGCCGCGCACCGTGAACCCCTGCAGCACCCGCGCCCCACCCGCGACCCGCAGCACCGACAGCTGGTTCGTCTGCGGGAAGACCCTCGGCACGTCGGAGGCGCGGGTGGACGTGTTCGGGACGAGCGACACCGTGGTCGTGGAGCTGCCCGATCCGATCATGCCGAGCGCAGACGGCCCCAGCACTCCGCCGTCGAACGTGCCGCCTGCCGGGACGAAGTCGTGCAGCGCGACCCCGGCAGCAGGCAGCTGGACCACCTGCCCGGTGGCAGCGGCGACCGCCCCGGTGAAGGAGCCGGACGGCAGCGTGGCGAACGGTCTGATCCGGTCCGCCGGCACCGACACCGCCGCCCCGGGCTCGCTCGGGTCCGAGCTGCAGGCCGCGTCCACGACACGACGCAGGGACCCGAGGGAGGGCGTGCTCGTGCTCGTCGCGGTCGGGCCGTCGGGCGAGCGACCCATCGACGCGACGGGAGCGCACGCAGTGAGCAGGAGCAGCCCAGCGAGCGCGACCACGCCGATGACACCTCGCTCTCTGCGGCGGGTGAAGGTCATCTGGGCGTCCTGCGATTCGGTAAGCGGTCGTGGGGCAGGCCGAGATGCACCGTCCATTGAATCCTGCCCCGGCGATCGGCGCATCCCTCCCAGACCGCGGGACAGCTCACCTGCCTGTGGTGCCGACGAACTCGCTCGGCCAGGGCAGCGAGCCGCGCGCCGGAAACATGCACGTGCTACCAACAGCACGTGCCTTCCTCTCCCGCC
>JABBOB010000078.1 GCA_019352055.1 Acidobacteriota bacterium | reverse complement strand
GCGCAGCAGGTCTCTGGGTCGAGTCCACGGTCGAGCCTCAGCTGCCCGAGGAGGCCCGCCGGCGCTATCCGCACAAGCAGGCATGGATGAACACGTACCTGGGCATCCTGATCTTCAAGCTGCGTCCTCTGCCCGCCTCCGCACACTGACGGCACGACACGTGAGGACCCGCCGGTGCGGCCAGGGCGCGAAACGGCCGCTGCCCCTGCCGCCCCCGCTCGCTCGCGCCGGAGTGCCTCTCGGCGACCACGCGGGGCACCGGCCGCGCGAGACGGCGACACCGACGTGCTCGGGCTCGGGCTCGGACTCGGGCGCGGTCTCGGATTCGCTGGGAGAACCCCGGTGGGAACGCCCTGCGCGCACGCGGTTCGTACACTGATTCGGACGCCCCGGTCCCCGGCGCTGCACGATCGAGCAGCGAGGAGGACTCGGATGTCTGGGTACCGCGAGCCGCCGGCCACCGATGGATCACCGTGGTCCGGTACCGGGCCGTTCCAGCATCGAGTCGAACCAGCGTTTCGATCCCTCCGCGGCGCACAGCCCTCTGTGGATGCTTCCCGTCGTGAGCCGCTCTCGCCGTCCACGGATCTCCTCGACGATCAGCACGTCGGCGACTCGAGGAGCGGGTCCGCCCGGAGTCCGTCCCCGCTGTCTCGGATCGGATTCGGCCGCGCTCAGACCGCGCGCCTGATCGTCTCCGCGGTTGCTGTCATCTCCGTCCTCGTGATCGTGTGGGCGTTCCTGCGGTATTCACCATTCGCCTGAGGTATCCGCACGGCCGAGCAGGGGAACGCTCTGAGCTCGTCGAATTCGCCCGCGTGCTCGTTCACCTGCGTTCGAAGAGGGCGCGGCGGCTCGCGAGGCGCAGCTCGAGCTCTCGCATGATCATGCTGGCCAGGTCGGTCAGGTTCTCGAGGTCGTCGGCGTGGAAACCACGGGGCTTCCGGTCGAATACGCAGAGCGCACCGAGACTGTGCCCGTCATGGGTGATCAGCGGGGCGGCGGCGTAGGAGCGCACGCGCGGTTCGTCGACGACGAGCGGGTTCGTCCTGAGCCGGTCGTCGTCGAGGGCGTCAGGTACCGTCCATGCCCGACCGGTTCCCCGGTCGGTGGTCACGCAGAACGAGGTGTTGCGATCGACCTCATCGAGGTCGACACCGTGCTTGCTGAGGAACCAGACCCGGTCGGTGTCGACGATGCTGACGATCGCGATCGGTACGCCGAGCATCTTCGCGGCGAGGCGGGTGATCGTGTCGAATGCGTCGTCGGGCGGAGTGTCGAGGATGTTGTACCGGCGCAGCGCTGCGGTCCGGGCTTGTTCCGCGCGATCCGCACGAGTGCTGTCGATACCGTCATCGCCGGCCAGCTCCTCGAGGAGGATCCGCTGGAACCGTGCGGCCGCCTGCGTGAGCAGCGGCCGATCCTCGGGACGGCGTGCCGTCATCTGACGCAGCAGCTCAGCGAGCGACGCGGGCAGCCGATCGGGGATGTCGGGCTGGTGGTCGAGGCGCGCGAACGCGGACTGCGCGACTCCGCCGGGGTAGGCGACCGTGCCCGTGGCCGCCTCGAGCAGGACGAGGCCGAGGGCGTAGATGTCCGATCTCGGGGTCGCGTCGTCGCCCTCGACCTGCTCAGGACTCAGATAGGCGGCGGTCCCGGTGGTGAACTCGCTGACGTCCGGCTCACCGATGAGCATCGAGATGCCGAAGTCGGTCAGCTTCCCGCGGATCCGGGTGTCCGCCTCCCGCTCGGCGAGCAGCACGTTCGCCGGCTTGATGTCGTGGTGGATGAAGCCGGCCTGGTGGACGTAGTCGAGGCCTTCGGCGAGGTCGAGTCCGAGCCAGCAGACCTGCGCTGCGTTCAGCGCTCCTCGCCGGAGTCGCACACGCAGGTCCGAGCCGGGGATGTACTCCATCACGAGGTAGATCTGCGGACGTGCCGGGTCGCTGGTGTCGATGCCGGCGTCGAACAGCGTCGTCAGCGCGTAATGGTTCAGCGAGGCGACGAGCTGCGCTTCTGCCCGCTGCACGGTCAGGTCGCCGGGACGGGTCGCCCTCGCCGCGAAGACCTTGATCGCGACGTCGCGGTTCAGCAGCGGATCCCGTGCTGCGTAGACGGTCGACATGCCACCGACCCCTATGACGGCACCGATCCGATACCGCGTCTGCAACTCGGGTGGAAGGACCCCGGCGGTGATGATCTCGGTGCTCGTCACGGTGCGCTCCAGTCGTACGGGACAGGGCGGGCCGGGATCTGGGGCAGCAACTCGAAAAGTACGCGTCGCACGGGGTCCGGGCAAGTGGAACGAGCGCATTCGTCCGCTGCGCCCCGCACGCGCGCTCAGGATCGCGCGAGGTCGGCGGAGGGTCCGCATGGCAGCCGCACTCAGCGGCGGCTTCGGGACGTCCTCATCGGGTCGAGGACCCGCGCCGCGCAGACCCCTCCTTGCGCATGGTGCTGGCCGCGACGACTCGTGAGACGTCAAGACGTCGTTCGACCACGGCGGCCGCAACCGCGCGGAGGGTCATGTTGTTGCTGCGCGCATAGGAGCGGATCGAGGTGAAGGCGCCGTCCATGGAGAGTCCGGTCGATTGCGCGAGCGCCCCCTTGGCCTGCTCGATCACGATGCGGCTGTCGAGTGCGCCCTGCAGCTGGCTGCTCAGGAGCTCGTGTTCACGGGCGGCGCGCTCCGCCAGGATCCCGATGGTGGCGACGTCGGAGAGCGCCTGAGCCACGGCGACGTCCTGCTCGTTCAACGCACCGACACGGGTGTCGAGAAGATTCATCGTGCCGATGATGTCGCCTCGCAACCGGAGCGGTGTCGCCTGCAGCGACCGGAATCCGCGTTGCAGCGCGGCTTCCCGGAAGTCGGGCCACCGGTCTCCCGTCGCATCGATGTCCGCGACGGTCACCGGCTTGCCGGTCGTTACGCACTCCACGCAGGGACCGGAGTGGGCGCCGAGTTGCACGAGCTCGACGAACTCCGCGTCCTCAGTGGTGGAGACCACGACCTGCAACTCGTCTGTGGAGGTCTTCAGCAGCAAGCCCGCTGCCTCCGTATCGAGCACCTCGGTGCAGGTATCGACGAGGGTCTGCAACAGGTCGATCAGGTCGAAGTCCGCCACCAAGGTGTCGGCGAGGGTCACGAACGCTCTCGACAGCTTCGCCTCACGGTTCTGGTCGGTCATCGGTCTGCCTCTCCAGCCAGTGGTGCCGTCTGCTCAGTCATCGAGATCTGCGAAGTGCAGTGCTCCGGACACCACTGCCCGCGCGACGAGATCGATCGGCTGCCCCTGCGAGAACGCTCGCGCACGCAGTCGCGACATCGCCTCTTCGATCGTGCTATCCAACTGCATCATCACCATTCCCGCCGCCTGATGCACCTCCCGCCGCAGCTCGATCTGCCGCGGTCCGGGCTGCTGCTCAGCGGCCGCGGAGTGGGTAGCCAGCTCCACGGCGGGCTGTGCGGTCGTCGCGACCAGAGCCGCAGCGGTCTGCAGGAGCACCCCCGGCCATGGTCCTCTCGACGTGGACGCGTACATGCTCACGACCCCGACTGTGGTCACCCCGACGGACATCGGGAACGAGAACAGGGCGCGCGCACCCGCCTCTTGCGCTGCGGGCGCGAAGACCGGCCATCGCCGCCCCGCACGCTCCGCCGCAAGGTCGGGGACCAGCACGGCTCGGCTTGTGCGCACCGCGTCCGGCGTCGGTCCTTCTCCGAGCTGGAACTGCAGCTCGTCCAACCGTGCCGCGATCGGATCGCTCGTGCCGACGGTCGACTGCGCACCCGAACCGCTCACCATCGAGATCGACACGCCCGCCACGGGCAGCTGCGCGAGGAATGGCTCACAGAGGGCCGCTCCCGCTTCGTACGCATCCATCCCGCAACCCTGGCACCCCATGTCGCCCCCTCCTCACTCGAGGAGAGCGATCCGGATCCGGACCTCGATCAGTTCGAATCCGTGCTCGGCGAGGCGGGCGTGAAGGTAGGCGCTGACCAGACCGGTGGTCGCCGAAGCGGGACGGTGCCGATCGATACCGATCGTGATCCAGACGCGCACCGAGCTCCCCTGCGCGGCGAACGCCGTCACAGGACCAGCGAACCAGCGTGCAACTCCGCTCGAGAACGGGAACACACACACCACACCCGGGAGTGCGCCCACCCCTCTCAGGAATTCTGCGCTGGCGGACGCCAAAGCGGCCGGCGTCACTACCGTGTGGGGTGGTGCCGCCGTCGATGCCGCAGCCCCTCGGTCGCCGTCGACCGAAGACACCTCCATACCGGGGAGCAGGTCAAACGCCTCCGCCGCAGCGTGACTGCCATCGACACCTTCGCGGGCGAACATCGTGGCGCACTCCCTCGGTCGAAACGGAACAGACGCCGCCGAGGACTGGAGCAACGCGATTCAAACTAGCGAAGACGCTTCAGGAACCGCCCGATTCTCAGCCTGGTCACACTGATCCGGAACGGAACGTGCGCGACCCCCGACGAGCTTCGGCATGACACGCGCTGGCTGGCGCCTCGATCGCGTCCGAGGTCGCCTCGGCCAGTCGTCGTCGTGCGCGAATCCGCGCGGGAAGAACTCGAGGGGCTCGACGAGGCGACCTGCGTCATGCTGCACGATCGGACCCATCGTGATCAGGATCGGTGCCGTGCCACGGTGCGGTGGGTGATGGACACCACCCACTGCGCGGCGTCCTGATGGTCGCGTTCACGACGAGGGGCTTCCCGCCACAGGGCGAGGAACACCTCCTCGGTCGCCCGCTCGGCGACGGCCGGGTCGGCGAGGAGTGACCACGCGATTCCGTAGACGATCGGCGCCATCTGGTCGTACAGCGTCGCGAAGGCACTCCGCGACCCCATGCCGATCAGACGGAGGACATCGCTGAGGTCCGCTTCGCGGGCAGGTGATGCGGAGACCGACGTCATGGCATTCCCGATTCAGTGGGGACCGAGTGCACCAGGGGCCGGGGAGCCCCCCAAGATTAGATACCGGACCTGCCTCTGCCGTCCGAGCCCGGCACGTTCCCAGCCTCGATAGACGGTGCGCGCGAGCCGTCCCGCCAGTGCAGGGACGACGTAGCCGTCCCCGCAGGCTGTCCGCCTACGACCCGACGCAGGCGGCCTCCGCTCCGCTGGCGTGGCATGAGGACTTCGCCCAGACGCAGCAGCGGCTCCGCGATTGGGTCGCCGCGTCCTCTACCCGTCTGGACCGTGATCGACCCACTCGACAGACCGTCTGGCCGGGCGAACCGGCGGCGGAACCGATCCAGGAGGTCGCGATCAATCGGGAGGCGGATATCGCGGAATGGGTGCGGCACGACCTCGCTCGCCGGCAGGAAGCGGAAGACGCTTTCCACCATGGGGCCGCGCTCGGGGAGCCGGGATTCTGGCCGCGGACCCCCGAAGCTCCCGATGGCTCTGATGGTGAGAGCTGACGCCGCCACCTGGATCGGCAGTCCGCTGAGGGGACGGGTCGCTCGATGCTGAGACCAGTCCGGCCCAGCTCATCCCGGTACGCCGGGCGCAATTCTGCGTCCCGGACGGGACGAAGGCGCGATGGACCACCACGACTCACGATGTAACGCGAGCGTCACATGGAGACACGACGACGAAACACGCGCTGTATACCGTTTGGCCCGGAGGCCGTCGCAAACGGCTTCGGACCGGACCGGGGGGACGTGTGTCGAGATTCTTCACCAGCCCGCTGCTCGATCCGAGCTCGGGCCTGCTCGACGAGCGGCAGCGCGCGGTCGTCGAGCGGGTGTCCGCGGCGGAGCGCGCGCACATCCTTGCGCTTCCGAGCGACGACCCGCTGGACCCGAAGCGACGGTTCCGAGTCGAGGCGACCGGACCTGAGCTGCTCGCCCAGCCGCAGGCGATTCGGGCAACACTGACCCGCAATAGCAGCAAGCTCGACGAAATCGCCGACCGACTTGTCGACGGGCCGACGCGTGTGGTCCTTGTGGGTGCCGGCGATTCCCTCGCGGTGATGATGGCCGCTCGGTCGGCTCTCGAGGCGATGCTCGGCGTGCCGTGCGAGCCGGTGCAGAGCTTGGAGTTCGCCTACTACCAGTCGCCGCTCGCCGATGACTCGACGGCGGTGATCGCGCTCTCCAGCTCGGGCGAGACAACGCGGACCGTGGAGGCGCTGCTCGTCGCTCAGCATCGTGGCTCGTATACCGTTGCGATGACCAACACCGCTGGCTCGACGCTCGAGACCGAGGCGAGCACGGCGCTGAAGATCGAGGCGACGCGGGTCGGCTGGCCGACGCAGTCGTCGACGGCCGCGCTCGCTCTGCTCCTCGAGCTCGCAGTCCGGGTCGGGGAACGGCGGGGGCTGGCGGCAGCCGCTCCGCTTCGCGCCGCCCTCGACGCGATGCCGGAGACGATGGGGTCGGTGCTCGCGAGGATCGGGCCGCCGATCGCTGAGATCGCGGGCCGCGAGGTTGCGGCGACCACGGTGCTGTTCTCCGGAGCTGGGCCCAACCTCGCCGCGGCGATCGTGGGCGCCGCGAAGGTGAAGGAGTGCACGCCGCTGCGCGCGACGGAGATCCAGGTCGAGGAGTACCACCACTACAACTCGCAGAAGGCCGGGGAGCCGCTCTTCCTTCTGGTTCCGAGCGGCCCGTCCGTGCCGCGCGCGGTCGACACCGGGACGGATGCGCATCGATGGGGTGGGCGCCTCTACGTGGTGACGAGCGAGGGTGAGCGGGCGTTCGACGGGCTCGATCCTGAGGCGGTCATCGAGCTTCCCGCGGTGCCCGAGGTGCTGTCCCCGTTGCTGTATCTGCTTCCGGCGCAACTGGTCGGCTACCAACTGGGGCTGGCGGGATTCGCTGCGGCGGAGGCATCCGTTGGCTGAACCTCGACTGGTGTGCGTCGGCAACCTGACCATCGACGAGGCGGTTGCGCCGAGCGGCGAACGGGTCGAGTCCGTCGGTGGAGATGCGCTGTTCGCTGCCCTCGCGGCCCGGCTGGTCGGCGGTGACCCGCAGGTGCTCGCGCCGCTCGGTGCCGATGCCTCCGACCTGCTGCTCGCCGCGCTCCGGACCGCCGGCACCGACCCGGCTCTGCTTCCGCGCCGTGTTCAGGACACCGTTCGGAACGTCATCCGTTACGCGGGCGATGGCACGAGGGTCTGGGATCTCGTCCTCGGCGAGGGGCACTTCGAGTCGCTGTCCGTGCAGGTCGCTGACGTGTCGGCCGCCGTTCTCGGCGCTGACGGCATCCTGCTGTCCGCGATGGGGCTGCGTGCGCAGCTCGATCTCGCCGCCTGGCTGCGGCCGCGAACCGGAGCGATCATCTATTTCGATCCGCAGGAGGACTACATCGCGGGGAACGAGCAGGCGCTGTTCGAGGCCGTCGGTGCGTGCGACGTGTTCATGCCCAGCGAAGTCGAAGCGCTCCTGCTCGCGGGCACCGGGGACCTCGATGCCGCCATCGGGCACTTCCTCGCCGCCGGGCCTTCGATCGTGGTCGTCAAGCGGGCAGAGGCCGGCTGCCTCGTCGCGACGCGGGAAGCACCTCGTCCTGTCGTCGTGCCCGCGGACGCCGTCGTGGCGGTGGACAGCACCGGCGCGGGCGACGCGTTCTGCGGTGCCTTCGCGGCTGAGCACCTCCGCAGCAGGGACCCGATCGAGGCCGCGCAGGCCGGGGCCGCCGCCGCGCGGGTGGCCGTCAGCGGCAACGGGATCGACGCGCTGCGTGATGCGGTCGAGCAGGACGCGGGAGTCCGCCGATGACCCGTATCACCGTGATCAATCCGAACACCTCGGATGTGCTCACCGAGACCATCGGCGCGGCAGCCCGCCAGGTCGCGCGCGGAGGTGTCGACGTGGTCGCGGTGCGCTCCCCCGTCGGAGTCGAGACCGTCGAGAGTCACGCGGAGGAGGCGATCGCAGCAGTCGGCGTCCTCGAGCAGGTCCGGCTCCACGACCAGGAGACCGACGCGTTCGTGATCGCGTGCTTCGGCGACACCGGGGTCGCTGCGGCGCGCGAGGTCGCGAGCGGCCCGGTGGTGGGGATGACGGAGGCCGCGCTGCAGGCAGCGTGCCTCATCTCCCACCGCTTCGCCGTGATCACCATGCCCACCCGCACGATCGCTCACACCGAGCGCGTCGTCCGGTCGCTCGGACTCGAGCACCGGGTCTCCGTTCATGCGGTCGACGTACCCGTGCACGAGCTCGAGACCGGAACCAGCCACCTGCTCGACGTGTTCGCCGCCGAGGGACGGCGGGCGATCGAGCAGGACGGTGCGGAGGCAGTGGTCCTCGGCTGCGCCGGGCTCGCGGACCTCGTCGATCCGCTCACCGAAGCGCTCGGCGTCCCGGTCGTCGAGGGGGTCGCGGCAGCGGTCGGCTTCGCCGCCGCGCTCCTCGCGATGGGGCTCGGCACCTCCCGTGCCAGCACCTTCGCGGCCGTCCCCGGGCTCCCGGGGTTCGGTCTCGTCGAGGAGGTGGGGCGATGAGCGTGCTGTTCCGCGACGTGCTGGTCTACGACCCTGCGGCGCCCTCCGGCATGGTCGGACCGACCGACGTGCTCGTTCAGGGCGATCGGATCTCGCGGATCGGGACCGCGACGACCGCGGAGGTCCCACCTGACCGGATCGTCGACGGTCGCGGTCGGCACCTGCTCGTTCCGGGTCTGATCAACGCGCACTTCCACTCGCCGGCGAATCACCTCAAAGGGTCGGTTCGCAGCCTCCCGCTCGAGCTGTTCATGCTCTTCGAGTCGCCTGCCGACCCGGCACTCGCACCGACGCCGCGGGAGGCGTATCTGCGCACGATGCTCGGCGCGATCGAGATGCTGCAGCGAGGGATCACGAGCGTGCAGGACGACGCGTTCGTGATGCCCGCCCCGACGCCGGAGATCGTCGACGCGATCGCTCAGGCCTATCTCGACAGCGGCATCCGGGCCACGCTCGCGCTCGATCAGCCCGAACTGACGGAGGCGGAGAAGCTGCCGTTCGTCCCGGGCATGCGCGCAGCCCTGGGCGACCTCGGCTCGATGCTGGACGAGCCCGCTCCGGCGTCGGCGTCCGTGCTGCTCGATGCGTACGACCACCTCAT
>JABBOB010000025.1:33274-42180 GCA_019352055.1 Acidobacteriota bacterium | reverse complement strand
CGTCTTCCTGCTCGCGACCTTCCGCGCGGCGCAGAGCGCCGGCTTCGCCGCGACCAGAACGATCCGCAGCACTTCATCAGGCTGCAGACGCAGCTCGGCAGCAGCGACCGGCTGAACGAGTACATCGCGCACGTCGGGTCCGCGATCTTCTTCACACCGGCCGCGCCGAAGCGGGGCCGGTACATCGGCCAGGACCTCTTCGCGTAGGACGGAGCACCTCAGCAGGCTGGAACACCTTCGGCAGGCTCCTGGACATTCCAGGAGCCTGCCGACGTGGAACTGGCCTGCCGAGGTGCTGAGCGACTACGCGTCGATGGTCTGGCGCTTCAGCCGCGTCGCGGCGCGGGCACGGGAGTGCTGGTCCAGATGCACCTTGCGGATGCGGACCGCTGTCGGCGTGACCTCGACGCACTCGTCGTCGCGGGCGAACTCGAGGCTCTCCTCCAGCGACAGCTCCCGCGACGGCGTGAGGCGCTCCAGCTCGTCCGCCGTGGACGAGCGGATGTTGTTCAACTGCTTCTCCTTGGTCACGTTGACGTCCATGTCGTCCTGGCGGGAGTTCTCGCCGACGACCATGCCCTCGTAGACCTCCTCCGAAGGCTTGACGAAGAACGTGCCGCGCTGCTGGAGGTTCTGCAGCGCGAACGGGGTGACGACGCCCTGACGATCGGCGACCATCGAGCCGTTGACGCGGGTCGTGATGGGGCCGGCCCAGCGCTCGTAGCCGGCCGAGATCGCGTTCGCGATGCCGGTGCCGCGGGTGATGGTCAGGAACTCGGTGCGGAACCCGATGAGGCCGCGCGACGGGACGATGAACTCCATGCGGACCCAGCCGGTGCCGTGGTTCGTCATCGTCGTCATCCGACCCTTGCGCGCCGCCATCAGCTGCGTGATCGCACCGAGGTACTCCTCCGGCGCATCCACCGTCAGGTCCTCGAAGGGCTCCTCGGTGTGGCCGTTCACCTCGCGGGTGACGACCTGCGGCTTGCCGACCGTGAGCTCGTAGCCCTCGCGGCGCATCTGCTCGACGAGGATCGCGAGCGCGAGCTCGCCGCGGCCCTGCACCTCCCAGGCGTCCGGGCGGCCGACGTCGACCACCTTGACGGAGACGTTGCCGACCAGCTCGCGGTCGAGGCGGTCCTTCACGAGGCGACCGGTGACCTTGTGGCCCTTGCCGCCCTTGCCGGCCAGCGGGGAGGTGTTGGTGCCGATGAGCATCGAGATCGCGGGGTCGTCGACGTGGATAGCGGGCAGCGGGCGCACGTCCTCCGGGTCCGCCAACGTGTCGCCGATGGTGATGTCCGGGAAGCCGGCGACGGCGACGATGTCACCGGCGGCGGCGGACTCGGTGGGGTAGCGCTCGAGCGCCCGCGTCGCGAGCAGCTCGGTGATCTTCACGTTGGCGACGGTGCCGTCGCCCTTGACCCAGGCGACCGTCTGCCCCTTCTTCAGGGTGCCGTTGAAGACGCGGAGCAGCGCGAGGCGGCCGAGGAACGGGGAGGCGTCGAGGTTCGTCACATGCGCCTGCAGGGGGTGGGTGTCGTCGTAGACCGGCGCCGGGATGTGCTTGAGGATCGCGTCGAACAGCGGCTCGAGGTCCTCGTGGTCGGGAAGCGAGCCGTTCTCCGGCTTGTTCCAGCTCGCGGCACCGTTGCGACCGGAGGCGTAGACCACCGGCACGTCGAGGATCGCGTCGAGATCGAGGTCGGGCACGTCGTCCGACAGGTCGCTCGCCAGACCGAGCAGCAGGTCCTGCGACTCGTGCACGACCTCGTCGATGCGCGCGTCGGGCCGGTCCGTCTTGTTGACGAGCAGGATGACGGGCAGCTTCGCCTCGAGCGCCTTGCGGAGGACGAACCGCGTCTGCGGCAGCGGGCCCTCGGAGGCGTCCACGAGCAGCACGACGCCGTCGACCATGGAGAGGCCGCGCTCGACCTCGCCGCCGAAGTCGGCGTGGCCGGGGGTGTCGATCACGTTGATCGTGACCGGGCCGTCCGTGGCGTGCTCGCCGCGGTAGGTGATCGCCGTGTTCTTGGCGAGGATCGTGATGCCCTTCTCACGTTCCAGCTCGTTGCTGTCCATCGCGCGGTCGTCGACGTGCGCGTGGTCGCCGAAGGAGTGCGTCTGCTTCAGCATCGCGTCGACGAGCGTGGTCTTGCCGTGGTCGACGTGCGCGACGATCGCGACGTTGCGCAGATCGGAGCGGGTGGCGAGCGCCATACGGGTGCCTTTCGGTCGGAGGCCGCGGTGCGGCCGGAGGCGCGGCGCCGTCGCCGTCAGGGGGCGCGCTACGCGGAGGCGCCGACATCGGCGCACTCAGTACCACAACATGGTACCCGCCCGCGGTGTTCCAACCGGGACGGCTACGTTTCCGGCATGGCCGCCGACGTGCACCTCCGTCCGTTCCGAGCCGAAGACGCGGCCCGTCTCGACGCCCGGCGGCCGGTGCCGGGCGACATCGACTTCTTCGGCTGGACGCCGACCGACGCGTTCGCGCGCCGGTTCGCGGCCGACGGGATGCTCTCCGACGACCACGGCAACCTGGTCGTCGACGTGGACGGCGAGACGGTGGGCGACGTGAGCTGGTTCGCGGTGCACCACGGGCCGCCGCCGCACGGTCGTGCCCTGAACATCGGCATCGCGCTGCTCCCCGAGCACCGCGCGAAGGGCTACGGCACGCAGGCTCAGCGACTGATCGCCGACCACCTGTTCGCCACGACCCGCGTGGAGCGCCTCGAGGCGTCCACCGACGTGACGAACGTGGCCGAGCAGCGCGCGCTGGTGAAGGCGGGCTTCACGCGGGAGGGCGTCCTCCGGCACGCGCAGTGGCGGGCGGGTGCCTTCCACGACATCGTGCTCTTCAGCAGACTCCGCGGGGACTGACTCTCCGTTTTGTAGGACCTGCCGTCCTACAAAACGGAGAGTCAGGTGAGGATGCTGCGCGGGAGGTAGGCGGCCACGACCCAGTTGGGGCGATCGACCACCTCGGTGATCTTCAGGTCCACGACGACGGAGCAGAGCACGTAGGCGTCGAGCGGAGCGAGCCCGGTCTCGCGCACGAGGTGGTCGATCATCGCCCGGACCGCGTCCTGCGACGCCTGCATCAGGTCGGGCGCGACGCCGGTGGTGGCGAAGTAGCCCTGGTCCTCGATGCCCGGCCGCAGCGGGCCGGCGGTCCGGAACTGCGGGGCCGGGATGGTCCGGCCCTTGTGGAGGCGGACCCGGATCGCGCCGGACAGGCTCGCCTCGATCGCCGCCCCGCAGACCTCTCCGTCGCCCTGCGCAGCGTGGGGGTCGCCGAGCAGCACGCGGGCGCCCGGCGTGGTGACGGGGAGGAACACGCTCGTGCCCGCGACGAGGTCGCGGGTGTCGATGTTGCCGCCGAAGGTCCCGGGCGGGAAGGGCGACAGCGGCTCGTCGCTGTCCGGCGTCGCTCCCATCACCCCGAGGAAGGGGCGCAGGGGCACCCTCGCGGCGCCGAGGAAGTCGGCGAAGCCGCCCGCGAGCTCCCAGCGGTGCACGTGGTACTCCGGGAAGTCGTCCTCCAGCAGCCCGAACTGCGGCAGCACGCTGGTCCAGCCCCAGGCGCCCGGCCGGTAGTCCAGGATCTCCAGCTCGACCGAGTCCCCGGGCTGCGCGCCGGCCACCATGATCGGGCCGACGAGCGGGTACAGCAGGTCGTAGTCGAGCGCCGGCGGCATCGCACCGTTCCGGTGATCGGCCAGCTGCCCGGCGCTGCACTCCTCCGCGTCGAAGGTGACGACGTCGCCGTCCTCGACCTCGAGCACCGGCTCGTGGCGGGTGGTCCACATGCGGTGGACCGGCCCGGGGACGACGTGTTCGCTCACGCGACCCGGGGTCGCGTCGTGCGGATGGGCGACTCGCCCGCGGCTCCGGCTGCGGCCGGGGCGCCGTCGATCAGGTCCGAGCGCACCTGCGGGAAGTGGCAGTACACGCTCTGCCCCGGACGCTTGTCCTCGAGCACCGGCTCGACGGTGCGGCAGTGGTCGCGCTCCGAATCCGACAGCTCGTTCTTGAACTTCGGGCAGCGGGTGTGGAACACGCAGCCGCTCGGCGGATCCGACGGGCTGGGGAGGTCGCCGGTGAGCAGGATCCGCTCGCGCCTCGACTCGATCGCCGGGTCGGGGATCGGCACGGCGGACAGGAGCGCGTGCGTGTACGGGTGCATGGGGCGCTCATACAGGGCGTCGCGGTCGGTGATCTCCATGATCTTGCCGAGGTACATGACGGCGACGCGGTCGGAGATGTGGCGCACGACGGAGAGGTCGTGCGCGATGAAGACGTATGCGAGGCCGAACTCCTGCTGCAGGTCTTCGAGCAGATTCACGACCTGGGCCTGCACCGACACATCGAGCGCGGAGACCGGCTCGTCGCAGACGATGAGCTTCGGCTGCAGCGCGAGCGCACGGGCGATGCCGATGCGCTGCCGCTGACCGCCGGAGAACTCGTGCGGGTAGCGGTTGTAGTGCTCCGGGTTCAGGCCGACGCGGGCCATGAGGTCCTGCACGGTCCGCTTGACGCCGGCCTTGGGCTTCTCACCCTGGATGCGGAACGGTGAGCCGACGATCGTGCCGATCGTGTGCCGCGGGTTCAGCGACGAGTACGGGTCCTGGAAGATCATCTGCATCTGCCGGCGCATGGGGCGCATCTGCCGCGGCGACAGCTTGGTGAGGTCGCGGCCCTCGAACCGGATCGTGCCGCCGGTCGGCTCGATCAGCTTCGACACGGCGCGCCCGGTCGTCGACTTGCCGCACCCGGACTCGCCGACGAGCCCCAGCGTCTCGCCGGCGGCGAGGGAGAACGAGACCCCGTCGACCGCTCGGATCGGGTTGCCCTTCTGTCCCGCGATGCCGCTCCGACGCCCGGGGAAGTACTTCTGGATGGCCTCGACCTCGAGCAGCTTCTCGGAGGTCGTCGTCGCGCCGGCGGGCGCTGGGCGTGGGGCTGTGGTCGTCATGGTTGGCCTCGGTGGTCAGAGGGTCGGGCGGATCTCGGTCAGCAGGATCTGCTGCCGTTCCTCGGCGGGGATGTGGCACCGCACCTCGTGCACGGCGAGGGGCGACGCACTCCCCGTCGTCGGGGACAGTTCGGGGTGCTCGGTGAAGCACTTCCTCCCCGGCACGCGGTCGGAGAACCGGCAGCGCGGGTTGAACACGCACCCGTTCGGCACGTTGATCAGCGAGGGCGGTGAGCCCGGGATGGGCATCAGCCGCGTCGAGCGCACCCGATCCATGCGCGGCATGGAGGCGAGCAGGCCCCAGGTGTACGGCATCTCGGGCTGGGCGAACAGCTCGGCCACGGACCCCTGCTCGACGGCCTGGCCCCCGTACATCACGACGACCTGATCGCAGGTCTCCGCCACCACGCCGAGATCGTGGGTGATGAGGATGACCGCGGAATCGAGCTCGTCTCGCAGATCCTTGATGAGCTCGAGGATCTGGGCCTGGACCGTGACGTCCAGCGCGGTCGTCGGTTCGTCCGCGATCAGCAGCTTGGGCCGGCAGATGAGGGCCATGGCGATCATGGCGCGCTGGCGCATGCCGCCGGACAGCTGGTGCGGGTAGTCGTCGTAACGGCCGGCCGCGTTGGGGATCCCGACCTTCTGCAGCATCTCGATGGTGCGCTGCCGCGCGTCGCGCTTCGACACCTTGTTGTGAACGAGGTAGGCCTCTGCGATCTGGTCGCCGATCTTGAAGAACGGGTGCATCGCCGACAGCGGATCCTGGAAGATCATCGCCATCTGATCGCCGCGGAACGCACGCATCTCGTGCTCGCTCGCCGCGACGAGATCAGTTCCCTCGAACCAGATCGAGCCCGAGACCCGGGCCTTCGACCCCTTGTGCAGGCCCAGGATGGCCTGGCTGGTCACGGACTTGCCGGACCCGGATTCACCGACGATGCCGAGGATCTCGCCTCGGCGCAGGGAGAAGGAGAGCCCGTCGACGCTCTTGACGAGCCCGTCGCCGGTCGGGAAGTGCACGCGCAGATCCTCGACGCGCAGCAGCGCCTCGTCGTTCGACTCGGGGGTCCGGACAGGAGGGGCTTGGGTATCGGTCATGTCTCGTCCGTCCTAGAGGGCGACCCGCGGGTCGATGAACGCATAGGTGATGTCGACGAGCACGTTGGCCACGACGAGGGCGACAGCCGCGACCAGCGTGACACCGAGGATGATCGGCAGGTCCTGCTGGGAGATGGCGGTGATCGAGAGGTACCCCAGGCCGCGCAGGTTGAACACGGTCTCCGTGATGACCGTGGAGCCGATCAGCGTGCCGAAATCAATGCCGAAGATCGTGACGATCGGGGTGAGCGCTGCACGGAGACCGTGCTTCACGATCACCGTCCTGCGGTCGAGTCCCTTCGCGCGCGCCGTCCTCATGTAGTCCTCGCCCAAGGTCTCGAGCATGTTGGAGCGGGTGAGCCGGGCGTAGAGCGCGGCGAACAGGAACGCGAGCGCGAACCACGGCAGGATCATGGACCCCAGCCAGCCCAGCGGGTCCTGAGTGATCGGAACATAGTTCTCGTTGATCCAGCCCAACTGGTACTCGAACACGAGCAGCAACAGCGGCCCCGTGAAGAAGATGGGCAGCGACACCGCGCCGAGGGAGAGGCCCATGCCCGCGCGGTCCACGATGGATCCGGGCCTGAGCGCCGAGACCGTGCCGACGAGGACGCCGCCGACGAGCCAGAGCACCGCGGCACCCACGCACAGGCTGATCGAAACCGGGGCCGCCTCGGTCAGGAGGCTGCTCACCAGCTCGTTCTGCCGGAAGGAGTAGCCCAGGCACGGGAAGGTGCAGTGGATGACGGTCGTGCCGTCGCTGATGGTGCGGCCCGTGAAGATGCCGGAGACGTACTGCCAGTACTGCACCGGAACCGGGAGGTCGAAGCCGTACTGATGGATGAGCGCCTTGAGGGCGGGGGACCCCGCAGCGAACGGCACCTTGCCGGTGTAGAAGTACACCGGGCTGGTGTGCGAGAGCAGCGGAGCGATCTGGAAGATGAGGAACGTCACCACGCTCACGAAGAAGAGCACGACGACGGCGCCCAGCAGCCGTCCGACGATGAATCGAAACATGGACCTTCCCGACGATCACGTGCTCGGTGGCCGGCCGGGCGAGCCGGCCGGCCACCGAAGGGGTACCCGAGGGATTCGGGCTGATCAGCCTCCGACGCCGACGTTGACGAAGTCGTAGATCCCGAACGCCTGCGCGTTGTTGCTCGTCACGTTGGTCATCCGGGGGTTGCGGTAGTACAGGTACTTCCCCCAGGCGTACGGCAGGTCGATCGCCGTCGCCATGAGCGCGTGATTCAGCTGCTCGCCGGTCGCCGCCGTCGAGGGCTGCGCCGTGTTGTCGAGAATGCTGTTCACGGTCGGATCGTTGATGCTCCCGTAGTTCGAGTTCCCGGTCGGCACGATGGCCGCGCCGTTCGCGATGTTCTGGTAGAAGCCGTACGGCGTCGGGAAGTCCGCACCCCACCCGGCCTCGATGATGCCGAGCTGCTGCGACTTCACGTTCGCCGGGCTGCCCACGAAGGACGTGTAGTACGACGACGCCGCCGCGGTCTTCGCGGTGATCGTGATGCCGACGCGGGCGAGCGCCTTCTGCTCGACCTGGAACACGGCGCCGTGCGTGGAGCTCGGCGTCGAGTAGGCGAAGTTCGTCGAGAAGCCGTTGGGCTTGCCGCACTTCGAGAGCGCCGCCTTCGCCGCCGTCACGTCACCCGTGCCGTCGCTGCCGGTCGGGAACGGATCGTAGGCGGACGTCGTCTGGTACCCCAGGATCCCCGGAGGGGTCATGGAACCGGCGATCGTGCCGGCGACGGTGCCGCCGGTGGCCTGGATCAGGCCGGCCTTGTTCGTCGCGTCGAAGATCGCCTCACGGCAGTACTTGTTCGGCACGACGGACGCCGGGACCACGAGGTACGACGTCGAGGCGCCGGCCGGGTCGTCCGCGTACGCCTTGAGCTTCGGGTTCGTCAGGACCTGCGACTGCAGCGTCGTCCCGATGATCGTGTTCGCCTTGGCGTCCGCGGTCCCGGCCTTCAGCTTGGCGTCGATGTCGCTGTCGCTCGAGTCGATGGTGAGGTCGATCTCGTTCGCCAGCGGGTGACGGATCTTGTCCGTCGACTGCTTCCAGTACTTGTTCCGCGTGAAGGTGACGGACTTGTTCTGGGTGTAGTTCGTGAAGACGAACGGGCCGGAGGACTCGGGCGCCTTCGTGTAGGCGGCACCGGTGTCCTTGGACTTCTCCACCGGGGCGGTGCTCGGCAGCGCCATGAGGTAGTTGAAGTCTGCGAACGCCTTCTTGAGGTGGAACGTGATGGAGTTCCCGCTCACGGAGACCGCGGAGTCGGGCAGGTCGCCGCCGTTGTTGAACGGTCCCTTGTACGACGCGGGCGCGTTGATGATGCTCGTGAAGTAGAAGTCCGGGCTGCCCGCGCTGATGCTGGACGAGTACATGCGCTCGACCGCGTACTTGATGTCATCGGCAGTGATCGGGTCGCCGTTCGAGAACTTCAGGCCGCTCTGCAGGGTGTAGGTCCACTCCGTGTTCGCGGAGTTGTGCGTCCCCATGTTCGTCGCCATGTCAGGCGCGAGGGTGAACGTGGTGCCGTTCACCTTCGAGTACCCGATCAGCGTGCGGGAGAACAGGCGCTGCATGTTCCAGCACCACCCGTAGTAGGTGGTGGCCGGGTCCCAGGAGTCGCAGTCGGAGTCCGCCAGCAGGTTGAGCGTGCCACCGGTCTTGGTCGAGGCGTTGACGATGCCACTCGCCGCCGCGTTGTACGCGGGGGCGACGCCGGTGCCGGACGTCGAGGTCGAACCGCCCGACTTCGCCGTGCAGCCGGTCAGGACACCGGCGACGGTGAGCAGGGCGACCGCT
>JABBOB010000025.1:0-33264 GCA_019352055.1 Acidobacteriota bacterium | reverse complement strand
CCGCTGTGATCACCCTCCGTTTGTTCTTCATTGAATGAGTCCTCTCACTCTTCGTGTGATGCGGAGTCGCAGGAGCGCTCCTGGTTCGGAGCCAGCGGCTCCTGCCGCGGGGCGGAGGATGGTGCGTCCCCCGCTTCCGTGGAGTCTGGGCATTCGGGTCACCGGCCCGACTTCGGATCGAGCGCGTCGCGCAGCCCGTCGCCGAAGAGGTTGAACGCGAGCACGGAGATGAAGATCGTCACGCCCGGGAAGATCAGGTACAGCGGGTCGACCTGGAAGTACGTGCCGGCCCCGGAGAGCATCTGCCCCCACGACGCCGTCGGCGGCTGCACGCCCACTCCGAGGAACGAGAGACCGGCTTCACCGAGGATGTTGTTCGGGATCGTGAGCGTCGTGTAGACGAGGATCGGGCCGACGAGGTTCGGCGCGATCTCCCGGAACATGATCCGGCCGCTCGAGGCGCCGAGGCTCCTCGCGGCCTCCACGAACTCCTTCTCCCGCAGGGAGAGCACCTGACCGCGCACGATCCGGCCGATGTAGGGGAAACCGAAGAAGCCGAGGACGAAGATGATGATCGCGAAACGGACGACCTCGGAGCTGTTGATGAAGCCCACGACGGTGACGAGCGAGATCGACAGCAGCAGCGTCGGGAAGGACAGCAGGACGTCCATCGTCCGACTGACCAGTGCGTCGACGATGCCGCGGTAGAAGCCCGCGATCACACCGAGGACGACGCCGAGCACCAGGGACAGCGCTGTCGCGAGCCCGGCGATGATGAGCGAGGTGCGAGCGCCGTACATCAGCATGTCGAAGATGTCCTGGCCGAGCCCGGGCGTCACCCCGAACCAGTGCGTGGCACTGATGCCGCCGAAGTCGCCGAGCGGGAGGTTCGTCGTCGGGTCGAGCAGCGACCCCTTCGCGACGTTGTGGATGTCCGTGTAGTTCTGCCCGTACAGCGCCGTCAAGGGATCGGCGAACACGGCCACGAGGATGAACAGCAGGATCACGACGCCGCCGACCATGGCCAGCTTGTCCTGGCGGAGACGACGCCAGGCGATCGACCACAGGGAGCGACCGGCGATGTCGACCTCGTGGGGCGCCTGTCCATCGCCCTGCAGGCCCGGGCCGGCGAGGCCGTCGTCGACGGCGATCGTCTCGAACTCCGTGGGCCCGCTCTGCGACACGCGTAGACCTCCAGAGGTGACTTCCCGGCAACCGTGGCCGAACCCCTGATGGGGACGCAGGTAGCGTACGGAGGACCGGTGCCACTACAAAACCGGTGAAGAATTCGTTACATGTCGGAAATGGTCGCCAGCGCATACGTGCACCCGAGGCACGCTCCGGTGCCGAGGACGACATCACGGCGCAATATCGTTGCGTTCAAGGCGCAGACCCGCACCCCGCTCAACCTGACCGCAGCATGACCGACGCTGCCCCGACGCCGGTGCGCCGAGAATTCCCCGGCCCGGCACGGCCCGGTGCCGAGCTGCTGCTCGTGCTCGGCGTGAGCCTGGGGCAGTCGGCCGTCTACTCGATCGTGTCGCTCGCGGACTCGCTGACGCGGGGCCCGCTGAACAGGCAGACGCAGACGCTCAACCCGCAGCAGAGCACCCGAGTCGTGTTCGACCTGATCGAGCAGCTGCTCGCGATCGCGTTCCCCCTCGTGCCGGTGCTCCTGGCCCTGTACCTGATGGGGCCCGGGGTGCTCCGCCGGATCGGGCTCGACCTCCGCAAGCCCGGATTCGACATCGGCGCCGGCGTGCTGCTCGCGGCGTGCATCGGGGTGCCGGGCCTGGCGCTGTACGTGGGCGCGGTGGCGCTGAACCTGAACCTGAACGTCGCCACCTCCGGCATCGGCCCGCAGTGGTACGCGGTGCCGGTCCTGGTGCTCTCGGCCCTCAGAGCGGCGCTGCAGGAGGAGGTGATCGTCGTCGCGTTCCTGATCGACCGGCTGAGCCTGAAGGGCTGGCGGTTCTGGGCGGTGCTGCTCACCAGCGCGCTGCTGCGCGGCTCGTACCACCTGTACCAGGGCTTCGGCGGGTTCGTCGGCAACGCCGTGATGGGCGTCGTGTTCGTGCTCGTCTACCGGCGCTGGGGCCGGCTCGGCCCGCTCGTGGTCGCGCACTTCATCCTCGACTTCGTCAGCTTCGTCGGCTACGACCTGGCCCGCCAGCTCGCCCCCGGCCTCTTCCCGTGAGCCGCTCACTCGCGTTCGCCACGGATCTCGCGCTCCGCAGCGCGGAGGGCGGGGAGGTCGTCCGGGGGCAGCGCAGCACGACCGTCCGCATGGCGACGAACCCCACGTTCCGCTGGGGCAACTTCCTCCTCGTGCCGGAGGCCGGTGACCCGGCGGCACGACTGGCGGAGCACGCGGCCGTCTTCCCGGGCGCGGGGTTCACTGCCGTCGGGGTCGACGACGCGCACGCGGTCTTCGACGAGGGCGCGTGGCTCTCGGCCGGGTTCGACATCGAGCGACTCGCCGTCCTCACCGTCGCGCATGCCGTCTCGGCGGCGGACACCGGCGTGCGTCCGCTGCGCTCGGACGAGGACTGGGCGGCGGAGGGACGGATCGCGCTCGAGCTGGAGGACGCCCCGGACGACGCGCACGTGCGGTTCACCCGGCTCCGGACCGCCGAGCGCCGGCATGCGGTCCGATCCGGGCGCGCGGTCTGGCTCGGCGTGGAGACCGGCGGCGGGATCGTCGCGACCGCGGGCATCGCGGACGCGGGCGGCGGCGTCGCGAGGTTCCAGGACGTGCAGACCTCGGTGGCCCACCGGCGCCGCGGTCACGCGAGCGCCCTGGTCGCGGCGGGGGTGGGGATCGCGGCGGGCGAGTTCGGCAGCGCGCTCTTCGTGCTCGTCGCCGAGCGGGGTGGACCCGCGATCGGCCTCTACCGGAGGCTCGGGTTCCGCGAGGTCGAGACGCAGGTCCAGCTCTCGCGCCTGGATGCGCCGACCGGGCTCGGCGCGTAGCGTCCCCGCCGATGGTGCAGAGCATCGAGCTGCTGCTCGACGACGACGCGGAGGCCGCCCTCCGGGCCTCGTGGACGGCGCTGGGGGCCGCGGGGCTCCCGAGCCTCGCGACCCACACCGGCGGGTCGAACCGACCCCACGTGACGGTCGCGGTCGCCGACCGGGGCGGCCTCGAGGGTGCGGACCCCGCCCTGCGCGCCGTGCTCGAGGGTTGGGGCATCGCCGTCTCCGGGCTCGCCGGCATGGTCGGGGCCCCGCTCCTCTTCGGCGGGCGACGGGCACGCTGGGTGCTGGCGCGTCAGATCGTGCCCAGCCGTCCGCTCGTCACCCTGCACGCCGCGGTGCACCGCGCCCTCCAGCTGCGGCTGCCAGGGGTCGAACTGTCCGCGCAGACCCGCCCGGACGGCTGGACCCCGCACGTCACGCTGGCTCGGCGGATCGACGCGGAGCAGCTCGCGGCGGCGCTGGCGGTCGTGACGACCGAGCCGCTCCCGTTCCGCTTCCGCGGCGCGCGACGCTGGGACTCGACGACGAGGACCGTCACTCCCCTCGCCTGACCCCAGTGCATTTCGAAAGGGTTTCTGCCTGCCTTCGAAGCGCAGAAACCCCTTCACAATGCACGGGGCTACTCGAAGGCGCCTGGGGGCGGGCAGGCGCACACCAGGTTGCGGTCGCCGTACGCCTGGTCGATGCGGCGCACCGGCGGCCAGTACTTGCCGCGGACGGCGCGCAGACGCGCCTCCCCGCGGATCGCATCCTCGAACGGGTAGGCCGCGACCTCGCGGGAGTACGCGTGCGGCCACACGGTGTCCGTCACCGCCCGGGCGGTGTGCGGAGCGTTGCGGAGCGGGTTGTCGTCGGCGGGCCACTCCCCTGCGCCGACACGCTCCGCCTCCCCGCGGATCGCGAGCATCGCCTCCACGAAGCGGTCGATCTCGCCGAGGTCCTCGCTCTCCGTCGGCTCGACCATGAGCGTCCCCGGCACGGGGAACGACATCGTCGGGGCGTGGAAGCCGTAGTCGACGAGCCGCTTGGCGACGTCGTCGACGGTGACCCCGGTGGACTCGGTCATCGGCCGGAGGTCGAGGATGCACTCGTGCGCGACGAGGCCGTCGTCCCCGCGGTAGAGCACCGGGTACGCCCCGGCGAGCCGGGCGGCGACGTAGTTCGCCGCGAGCACCGCCGCGTCGGTCGCGTCCCGGAGCCCGTCGGCGCCCATCATCCGCACGTAGGCCCAGGAGATGGGCAGGATTCCGGGCGAGCCGAACGGAGCCGCCGACACGGGGGTGCCGCCGAAGCGGCCGGGTCCCCGGACGCCCGCAGGCGCCTCCTGCGCGAACGGGTGGCTCGGCAGGTGGGGGGCGAGGTGCGCCTTGGCCGCCACCGGCCCGACGCCCGGTCCGCCGCCGCCGTGCGGGATGCAGAACGTCTTGTGCAGGTTCAGGTGGCTGACGTCGCCGCCGAAGTCGCCGAAGCGAGCCCGGCCGACGAGGGCGTTGAGGTTCGCCCCGTCGATGTAGACCTGGCCGCCGGCCGCGTGGACCGCGTCGGTGACCGCCCGAACCTCGTGCTCGTAGACGCCGTGCGTCGACGGGTAGGTGATCATGAGCGCGGCCAGCCGGTCCGCGTGCGCGGCGACCTTCGCCCGCAGGTCGGCGAGGTCGACGTTGCCGAGCTCGTCGCACGCGACGACCACGACCTTCAGGCCGGCGAGCACTGCGGAAGCCGCGTTCGTGCCGTGCGCGGAGGACGGGATCAGGCAGACGGTGCGGTCCTCGTCGCCGTTCGCCCGGTGGTAGCCGCGGATGGCGAGCAGACCCGCGAGCTCGCCCTGGCTGCCCGCGTTCGGCTGCAGGCTCACCGAGTCGTAGCCGGTGAGGTCGGCGAGCCAGCCCTCGAGCTCTCCGATCAGCTCGAGGGAGCCGGCGACGTCCTCCGCGGGGGCGAAGGGGTGCAGATCGGCGAACTCGGGCCACGTCACGGCGGCCATCTCCGTCGCGGCGTTCAGCTTCATCGTGCAGGAACCGAGCGGGATCATCCCGCGGTCCAGCGCGTAGTCGAGGTCGGCCAGGTACTTGAGGTACCGCATCATCCCGGTCTCGGAATGGAAGGTGTTGAACACCGGGTGCGAGAGGAACCCGGAGGTGCGGCGCAGCTGCTGCGGGAACGAGCGGACGGCACCCGGCGCGAGCGCGGACCACCCCGATCCGTCGTCGTGCGCGTACCGCCACTCGGGCTGCTCGACGTCGACCAGCGCCGCGTCCCCGAGTCCCAGCAGCGAGACGACGTCGACGCCGCCGGCGGCGGTGACCTCGTCGAACGCGAGCGCGACGGTGGTCCGGTCCACGAACCGCACCCAGACGCCCTGCGCACGCGCCTGCTCGACCGTCGCAGCGGCATCCGCCACCTCGACCTCGATGCTGTCGAAGAACTCGGCGTGCCGGACGGTCGCACCGCGGCGGCGCAGCCGGTGCGCGGCGTCCGCGGCGCTCGCGTGCACCCGCTCGGCGATCCAGCGCAGGCCGGCGGGTCCGTGGTACACGGCGTACATCGACGCCATCACGGCCAGCAGCACCTGCGCGGTGCAGATGTTGCTCGTCGCCTTCTCGCGGCGGATGTGCTGCTCGCGGGCCTGCAGGCTGAGCCGGTAGGCCGGCTGGCCGTCCGCGTCCTTCGAGACGCCGACGAGGCGACCGGGCAGCTGGCGCTCGAGCCCGGCGCGCACGGCCATGAACCCCGCGTGCGGGCCGCCCATCGCCATCGGCACGCCGAAGCGCTGGGAGGAGCCGACGGCCACGTCGGCACCCAGCTCGCCCGGGGGCGTGAGCAGCGTCATGGCCAGGAGGTCGGCCGCGACGACGGCGAGGCCGCCCCGCTCCTTCGCGTCGGCGATCACGGCGGACGGGTCCCAGACGCGGCCGGAGGCACCGGGGTACTGCACGAGGACCCCGAACAGGTCGCCCTCCGGCAGCCCGGCGCCGGCGAGGTCCGCCTCCACGAGCTCGATGCCGACCGCCTCCGCGCGCCCCGCGAGCACCGCCCTCGTCTGCGGCAGCGTGTCCGCATCGACGACGAACCGCGCCGTCCTCGCGCGCGAGGCACGGCGGGCGAGGAGCATGCCCTCCACGACCGCCGTGGACTCGTCGAGCATGGACGCGTTGGCCGTGGTGAGCCCGGTGAGGTCGGCGACCATCGTCTGGAAGTTGAGCAGCGCCTCGAGCCGCCCCTGGGAGATCTCCGGCTGGTACGGCGTGTAGGCGGTGTACCAGGAGGGGTTCTCGAGCACGTTCCGCTGGATCACCGCGGGGGTGATCGTGCCCGAGTAGCCGAGCCCGATCATCGAGGTGCGCACCGTGTTCTTCGCCGCGAGCGCGCGGAGCTCGGCGATCGCCTGGCGCTCGGTCGCCGCAGGGGGCAGGGTCGACGGGGCGTCGTCGGCCAGCTGGATGGCCGCCGGGACCGCGCGTGCCATCAGCTCGTCGGTGGAACCGACGCCGACCGCGTCGAGCATGCGCTCCTGCGTGTCGACCGTCGTGCCGATGTGGCGGCGGCGGAACGCGTCGTCGGCGAGCGCGCGCCGGGTCGCGAGGTCGGTCATGCGGCACCCGTCAGCGCGTCGTAGGCGGCCTTGTCGAGCAGGTCCGGCAGCCCGGTGACCTGCACCTTCAGCAGCCAGCCGGCCCCGAGCGGGTCGCTGTTCACCACCTCCGGTGACGCGGCGACGTCCGCGTTCACCGCCGTGACGGTGCCCGAGACCGGGCAGAAGAGCTCGCCGACCGACTTCGTCGACTCGAGCTCGCCGATCACCTGGCCCGCCTCGACCTCGTCGCCGACCTTCGGGAGGTCGACGTACACGATGTCGCCGAGCTGCGCCGCCGCGTAGCCGGTGATGCCGACGGTGACGACGTCACCGTCGGCGTCGACCCACTCGTGGTCGGCGGTGTACTGGAGGTCCTGCTCGTTCGCCATGGTCAGGCCTTTCGGGAGTAGAAGGGCAGCGGGACGGTCGTCGCCGGGAGGGGGGTGCCGCGCACGTCGATCGCCAGCCGCGCGTCGACCGCGTCGCGATCCACGTACGCCATCGCGATCGGGTGGCCGAGGGTGGGGCTGAGCGCGCCGCTCGTGACGACGCCGACCACGCGGTCGCCGTCGACGACGGGGTAGCCCGCGCGCCCGGCGCGTCGTCCCTCCGCGCGCAGACCGACGAGCACGCGGGCGCCCTCCGCCTCAGGGGACTCGACGGCCGCGCGACCGACGTAGTCGCGCCCCTTCCCGTGCTGCACGAGGCGGCCGAGGCCCGCCTGCTGCGGGGTGGTGAGCGCGGTCAGCTCGTGCCCGTAGAGCGGCATGCCCGCTTCGAGCCGCAGGGTGTCGCGCGCCGCGAGACCGGCGGGCACGAGGCCGGAGCCGCGTCCGATGTCCATGAGGACCGCCCAGAGGCGCGGCAGGAGGGAGGGCGCCGCGTAGAGCTCGAACCCGTCCTCCCCCGTGTAGCCGGTGCGGGCGACGAGGACGGGGTGCCCGTCCCAGTTCGCGCGGAGGAAGCGGTAGTTGCGCAGGCTCGCGAGCAGGGCGCGGAAGCGCACCTCCGTGGGGTCCGCGTCGTCGGCCGCGAAGCCCGGAACCTCGAGCAGGATCTCCTGCGAACGCGGCCCCTGGATCGCGACGAGGCCGATGTCGTCCGTCTCGTCCTGGACCTCGGCATCGAAACCGACGACCCGGTCGCGGAGGCGGTCGACGACGACGTCGCGGTTCGCGGCGTTGGCGACGACGAGGTAGCGGTCCTCACCGGTGCGGTACACGACGAGGTCGTCCTCCACACCGCCCTCGCCGTTCAGCAGCAGCGTGTATTTCGCGCGGCCGACCGGCGTCGTCGACAGCTCGCCGAGCAGGGCTGCGTCGAGCGCGTCGGCCGCACCGGGACCCAGCACGAGGATCTCGGCCATGTGCGAGAGGTCGAACAGCCCGGCCGCTCGGCGGACGGCGTGGTGCTCGGCGAGATCACCCGAGTAGCGGACCGGCATCGACCAGCCTGCGAACTCGGTGAACGCGGCGCCCGCTGCGACGTGGACGTCGTGCAGCGGGGACTGACGGGGCGTGGCGTCGGGCACGCGGGCTCCTCACGGATCACTGCTCCCCGGACCGACGGCGTCGGACCGGGTGGAACTCCCCCTCTGTCATGGCGCCTGAGAGATTCGGCCCGCTCCTGCTGAGGCGGTGGGACCTTTCCCCGTCGGCGGGAGCACGGCGTCGCGAGGACGCTGCTCCGCTCTCCAGAGCGGCCTGCCCGATGCGGTGCGTGGACCTGAGAGATTCCGGGGCGGTTGCTCCTACGGTGCCGGCATCGCCGGCTCTCCCGCATCGGCCGTGCGGCCGGTGTGTTCGGTTGTGCTCAGCATGCTACCGGCCGCTCCGACAGCGTGTCCCGGCCCGGTGGTCGAGGAACGGGCGGAGCCGGCCTCGCGGACCGGCGCCTACGCGCTGTAGAGGGTCTCGGCGTCGTCGACGAGGTCGATGATCCGGGACAGGAGGCGCTCGATCGTGGGCGAGCGCAGGAGGTCGAGCTGGTCGAGCGGCCCGAACGGGGCGATCGCGGCCAGCTGCCACGCTGCGGCGGCCGGGTCGTCGTCGAGCACGATGTCGGGGGGCCAGCGGAGTTCCTCCCCCGCCTCCTCCGCGAGCTTCAGCACACGGCGCACGAGCCCGTCGGCGCGCTGGAGCATCGGCGCGAGGTCGTCGGACCACTCGGGGTCGGGCAGGTCGGTGACCTCGGCGCGCGGGTAGGGCGCGTCGTCGAGCCAGCGATCGACCCGGACCCGGCGGACCCCCTGGGCGATGAGCAGGATCGACTCGCCGGACGTGTCGAGGCTGCCGACCTGCGCGATCGTCGCGATGTCGACGCGGACGTCGCCGCCGCCGACCTCCTGGCCGCGCTCGATGAGCGCGACCCCGAACTCGGCCGGCTCGTCGCCGAGGATGTCGCGCAGCATCGTGAGGTAGCGCGGCTCGAAGACCCGGAGCGGCAGCGGCATGTGCGGCAGCAGCACCGAGCCGAGCGGGAACATCGGGATCTGACTCATCGGGACAAGTGCAGCACGGATCGGCGCGGGTCCGCGCGCCCGATCGCCCGTCGGGTCGCGCAGCGGTGGCGAGCGCCCGGTCGACTCGGACGTCGAGCGATCTCGGGCTTCAGAACGGCTGCGAATACGCAGGGAGCCCCCTGCGTCTTCGGAGAGCCATCGAAACGTAGCCGTGACGACCATGTCCTGTGCACACTGGCGACATGGGCACGACCGCCGTCTCGGAATCGTTCTTCAGCCACCCCTGCGTCGACGGCGTCGAGCTGGTGCTCCGGGACCTCTCGACGACGGTCGAGATGCACGAGCTGACCGTCGCGAACATCGAGCGGCTGCGCCGGTGGGAGCAGTGGGCCCAGCCCGAGCCGACGCTGCCGCGGACGTTCGAGTACACGCGCCGGCGCCTCGACGACTTCACTGCGGGAGCGATGCTGCCCTGCGCGATCCGCGTCGACGGCGCGCTCGTCGGCTCGGTGGAGCTGTGCATCGACACCGGCACCTCGACCAGCGAGCTCGGGGTCTGGGTCGACGCCGGGGCCGAGGGCCGCGGCATCGCCAGGGCGGCCTGCGAGGCGGTGCTCGACCACGCCTTCGGGCCCGGGCGCCTCCAGCGCGTCGAGGCGCGGATCGCCACGATCAACGTGCGGAGCCGGCGGCTCGCGGAGCAGCTGGGCTTCACCCTCGAGGGGACGCTGCGCAGCGCCTGCCTCGTCGGCGCCGATCGGCAGGACCTCGCGGTCTACGGGCTCATCGCCGAGGAGTGGGCCGCGCAGGGCGACGGCGAGGCCCGAGCCGCCGCCTGATCGCCGCCGGGTCGCAGCACGCCGCCGGGACGGCCGTCGAGCGCACCGGGTCAGCCGTGCCGCCACTCGACGACGTCGCCGTCCTGCATGACGTAGTCCTTGCCCTCGATGCGGGCACGGCCGCGGCTGCGCGCCTCCGCGATCGATCCGGCTTCGACCATGTCCTCGAACCCGATCACCTCGGCCTTGATGAACTTCTTCTCGAAGTCCGTGTGGATGACGCCCGCCGCCTCGGGTGCGTGCGCGCCTCGGCGGATCGTCCAGGCGCGTGTCTCGTCCGGCCCTGCGGTCAGGTACGTCTGCAGGCCGAGGGTGTCGAAGCCGATGCGAGCGAGCTGGTCCAGCCCGCTCTCGTCCTGACCGGTGGAGGCGAGCAGCTCGGCCGCGTCCTCCGGGTCCAGGTCGATCAGCTCGCTCTCGATCTTCGCGTCGAGGAACACCGCAGGCGCCGGCGCCACCAGCGCCGCGAGCGCCGCCTTGCGATCGTCGTCGGTCAGGACCTCCTCGTCGACGTTGAACACGTAGAGCACGGGCTTCGCGGTGAGCAGCCCGAGCTCCTTGAGCGGTTCGGGGTCGACCCCGGAGGCGGTCAGGCGCGTGCCGGCGTTCAGCGCCTTCTGCGCAGCGCGGATGGTGTCGAGCACCTCCTGCGGCGTCCTCCTGCCCCGCACCTCCTTCTCGACCCGGGCCTCCGCGCGCTCGAGGGTCTGCAGGTCGGCGAGGATCAGCTCGGTCCCGATGGTCTCGAGGTCGCCGGCCGGGTCCACGCCGCCGGCGACGTGCACGACGTCGGGGTCGGCGAACCCGCGGACGACCTCCGCGATCGCGTCCGCCTCCCGGATGTTCGCGAGGAACTGGTTGCCGAGACCCTCGCCCTCGCTCGCACCCTTGACGATGCCGGCGATGTCGACGAAGGAGACCGCTGCCGGCACGACCTTCTTCGAGTCGAAGAGCCCGGCCAGCACCGCGAGGCGCGGGTCGGGGAGGTCCACCACGCCCACGTTCGGCTCGATGGTCGCGAACGGGTAGTTCGCCGCGAGCACGGTGTTCTTCGTCAGCGCGTTGAACAGCGTGGACTTGCCGACGTTGGGCAGGCCGACGATGCCGATGGTGAGAGCCACGGCCGTCAACCGTAGTTGCGCTCGGGACCTCGGTACGGTCGGAGGGTGGTCGCGCTGCGCTCGGTGCATGACCGGGCGATCGCCGCGCTCGCGGTGCCGAGTCTCGGTGCGCTCCTCGCGGAGCCCCTGTTCGTCGCGACGGACACGGCGCTCATCGGGCACCTCGGGTCGGCGGCGCTCGGCGGTCTCGGCGTCGCCGGCACCGTCCTGCAGACCGCTGTCGGGCTGCTGATCTTCCTCGCCTACGCGACCACGCCCGCGGTCGCCCGGCGGCTCGGAGCCGGCGACCGGCAGGGCGCCGCACGCGCCGGGATCGACGGGCTCTGGCTCGCGCTGGTCGTCGGCGTCGTGCTCGCCGTCGCCGGCGCGCTGCTCGGCCCGGTGCTCGTCGGGGCGTTCGGCGCGGCGCCGGAGGTGGACCGAGCCGCGCTCGCCTACCTCGCGATCGCGGTCTGGGGACTGCCCGGGATGCTCGTGGTCGTCGCCGCGACGGGGTTCCTCCGCGGCCTGCGGGACGCGCGCACGCCCCTGGTGGTCGCGGTGGCGGGGTTCGCGTCGAACGCGGGCCTCAACGCCGCGCTGATCTACGGGCTCGGGTGGGGCGTGCGCGGCTCCGCCACCGGAACGGTGATCGCGCAGACGGGCATGGCCGTGGTGCTCGTCGCGGTGTGCCTCCTGCACGCCCGCCGTGCGCACGCCCGGACCGGTCCGGGGCTCGGCGGCGTGCTCGGGGCGGCCCGTGCCGGCGGGTGGCTGTTCCTGCGGACCCTGACGCTGCGCATCGCGATGGTGGGCACGATCGTCGCCGCGACCGCGCACGGCACCGTCGCGCTCGGAGCCACCCAGATCGTGTCCTCGCTCTTCGCGATCGTCTGGCTCGCGCTCGATGCGCTCGCGATCGCGGGCCAGACGATGATCGGCCACGCGCTCGGCGCCGCGGACGTCGGCGGTGCGCGGGCGGTGCTGCGGCGGCTGCTCGAGCTCGCCGTCGCGGCCGGCACCGCGCTCGGCGTCGTGGTCGCCGCGCTCTCCCCCGTGCTCGGGCACGTGTTCACGTCCGACCCGGCGGTGCTGGCGGCCGTGCCGGCTGCGGTGCTCGTCATGGCCGTCTCCCTTCCGCTCGGCGCCGTCGTGTTCGCGCTCGACGGCATCCTCATCGGGGCCGGCGACGGTCGCTACCTCGCGCTCGCGGGGGTGGTCAACCTGGTGGTCGCCGTCCCGCTGCTCGTGCTCGTCGCCGCCGCACCGCTGTCGGCGGCCGTCGCCGTGGCCGCGGTGCAGGGCGTGTTCGGGATCGCCTACCTGGCGACGCGGTGCCTCACCCTGACCCTCCGGATCCGCACCGGCCGGTGGGTCCGAGTCGGCGCCTCCTGATCCCTCGCGGATCCGGAGCTGCCCCGCGGATCCGGAGGACGGGCACGACGCCCCGCGGAACGAGGTGTCGATGCGGGGGTCGCCGACGATCTCCGGGTCCGCGGACGTGCCCCGAACGGGTGCGGAGGCGATGTCGGAGGGCGCTGCGAGCATCCCGTCCGTGCCACTGGACTTCGCCGCGATCGACTTCGAGACGGCGGGTCCCTCCGCCGCGTCAGCCTGCTCCGTCGGGGTGGTCGCAGTGGAGGACGGCCGCGTGGTGGACCGCGTGAGCTGGCTCATCCGGCCACCGGCCGGGCACGACGTGTTCAGCGAGTGGAACATCCGGATCCACGGGATCACCCCGGACCGGGTCGTCGACGCGCTCGGCTGGGCGGACCAGCTCGACGCGCTCCTGGCCGCCATCGGCGACCGCCCGGTCGTCGCCCACAACGCGCGGTTCGACATGGGAGTGCTCCGCGCCGCGTGCTTCGCAACGGGGGTCCGCACGCCGCCTATCGACTACTTCTGCAGCCTCCGCGTCGCACGCCGCACCTACGCCCTGACCTCCTACCGCCTCCCGGTCGCCGCGATGGCGGCGGGCTTCGAGGACTTCCGCCACCACGACGCGCTCGCGGACGCGGAGGCGTGCGCGGCGATCGTCGTGCACGCGGCGGAGCGCCACGGCACCGGCGACGTGCCGGCACTGCTCGGCGCGGTCGGCGACCGGCTCACACGGCTCGAGCCGCAGGCGCCGCAGACGCGGGTCCCGATGGCGTTCGCCTGATCCGGCGTTGTCCGAGGTCGCTGCCAGCATCCACGCATGGAAGCACTGCTCGCGATCGGCGGACTCGTCGTCGGACTCCTGATCGGAGCCCTGCTCGGTGCCGCACGCGCCGGGCGCGGCGAGGACCCGGCGGTCACCGCAGCGCGCCACGAGGCCGACCTGCTGCGAGCCCGCGCCGAGGGCGACGCGGTCGCGGCGGACCTGCGGACCGAGCTGGCCGCCTACGAGGCGACGATCGACGGGCTGCAGCGCGAGCTGCGCGCCGCCGAGCGCCGGGCGCAGGAGGACCGGGTGTCGCGCACCGCGGAGGCGGAGGATCGCCGTCGGCGGGAGCAGGAGGAGGCCCGCGTGCTGACGGCGCTCGCGCCGGTGCAGGAGACCCTGCGCACGGTGCAGGGCAAGGTGGACGAGCTCGAGCAGCAGCGGGCGGCCCAGTACGGCGCGATCGAGCAGCAGCTGCTCGCGACCCGCGCCTCCTCCGACCAGGTGCGGAACACGGCCGAGTCGCTCGCCGCCGCGCTCCGCCACAACTCGATGCGCGGCGCGTGGGGCGAGATCCAGCTGCGCCGGCTGGTCGAGAGCGCCGGCCTCACGAACCGCGTGGACTTCGACCTGCAGGTCAGCACCACGACCGAGGACGGCACCCGGCGTCCCGACCTCGTCGTGCGGCTTCCCGAGGGCAAGAGCATCGCGGTGGATGCGAAGGTGCCGCTGGCCGCGTTCATCGAGGCCAACGAGATCCCCGAGACCGCCGTGGGCGCGGAGGCGGCTCGGCGCGCCGCACTGATGAGGGACCACGTGAAGGCGGTCCGCTCGCACATCGACGCGCTCGCGTCGAAGGGGTACTGGACCGACTTCCATTCCCCCGAGTTCGTGGTCGCCTTCCTCCCCAGCGAGTCCCTGCTGTCCGCCGCGCTGGGCGCCGACCCCTCCCTGCTCGACTACTCGTTCTCGAAGCGGGTGGCGCTCGCGTCGCCGGTGAACCTCTGGGCCGTGCTGAAGACCGTGGCCTACACCTGGACGCAGCAGGAGCTGACCGAGGACGCGCACCGGCTCTTCACGCTGAGCCGCACCCTGTACGACCGGCTCTCGACGCTCGCGCAGCGGGCGGAGAAGCTGCGGGGCGCGCTCGAGCGCACGGTCACCACCTACAACGAGTTCGCGGCGACGCTCGAGTCCCGGGTGCTGGTGACCGGGCGCCAGATCAACCGCATGGACGAGTCGCGCATCCTCGGCGAGGCGTCACCGGTCGACGCGGTCCCCCGCCCCTTCACCGCCCCGGAGCTCACGGCCTCCGAAGACGCCGCCTGACCCGAGCACGACAGCAGGAAGAAGCTCCTTCAGCAGGAAGAACCCGGCCGATTCTTCCTGCTGGAGCTCCTCGTTCCTGCTGTAGTGCTCCGGAACAGGCGCGCTACAGCCAGCGGCCGGCGACGTGCTCGGAGACGATGCGGCGGAAGGTGCCGGAGCGGCTGCGGAGCACGACGGACTCGGTGCGGATCGTGTCACCCAGCAGGCGGACCCCGTCGACGAGGCCGCCATCGGTCACCCCGGTCGCGATGAACATCGTGTTGTCGCCCGAGACGAGGTCGTTGGCCGTCAGCACGGTGTCGAACTTCAGGCCGGCGGCCTCGCCGCGTGCCCGCTCCTCGTCGTCCTTGGGTGCGAGACGACCCTCGATGAACGCGCCCATCGCCTTGATCGCGCAGGCCGTGACGACGCCCTCGGGGCTGCCACCGACGCCGACGCAGAGGTCGATCCGTGTCCCGTGCCGGGCGGCGTTGATGCCCCCGGCGACGTCCCCGTCGAGCAGGATCCGGGTGCCGGCGCCCGCGGCGCGGATGTCCTCGATCAGCCCGGCGTGGCGGGGACGGTCGAGGACCGCGACGACCATCTCGCCGACCGGCTTGCCCTTCTTCTTCGCCAGCTCGCGGATGTTGTCCCCGATGGACTGGTCGAGCGAGATGACTCCGTGGCCGCGGTCGTCGGACACGATCTTGTCCATGTAGAAGACACTGGAGGCGTCGAGCATCGTCCCGCGGTCGGACGCGGCGATCATCGAGAGGGCGTTCTGCCGCCCCTGCGCCGTCATCGAGGTGCCGTCGATCGGATCGACCGCGATGTCGGTCGCGGGCCCGCGACCGGTGCCGACCTGCTCCCCGTTGAACAGCATCGGCGCACGGTCCTTCTCGCCTTCGCCGATCACGACGACGCCCGCGAACTCCACGGTCGACAGGAACGCCCGCATCGCGTCCACCGCTGCTCCGTCGGCCGCGAGCTTGTCGCCCTTGCCGATGAACGGCACCGCTCGGATCGCCGCGGCCTCCGTCGCCCGCACCAGCTCCATCGCCAGGTTGCGGCTCGGGTGCGCCATCAGATTCGTCTCAGCCATCGCAGGCTCCCTCCGGGTCTGGCCCGAAACTACTCGGAGGGGTCGCCGATCGCCCCCGTCGATAAGGTGGGAACGGCCCTACCGCGGCCAGTCGCGGTCCGATCGATCCCAGGAGCGCCTCCATGCCCGTCGCCACCCCCGACCAGTACGCCGAGATGCTCGACCGCGCGAAGACGGGTGGGTTCGCGTACCCGGCGATCAACGTCTCGTCGTCGCAGACGATCAACGCGGTGCTGCAGGGGCTGACGGAGGCGGGCAGCGACGGCATCATCCAGGTGACTACCGGCGGTGCGGACTACTTCGCCGGCCACACCGTGAAGAACCGTGCAGCCGGTGCGCTGGCGTTCGCACGGTTCGCCACGGAGGTGGCCAAGAACTACCCGATCACGATCGCCCTGCACACGGACCACTGCCCCAAGCCGGCGCTCGAGACCTTCGTGCTGCCGCTGATCGCGGCGAGCGAGGAGCAGGTGAAGGCCGGCGGCGAACCGATCTTCCAGTCGCACATGTGGGACGGCTCCGCGGTGCCGCTCGACGAGAACATCGAGATCGCCTCCGACATGCTGAAGCGCACCAAGGCGATCAACGCGGTCCTCGAGGTCGAGATCGGCGTGGTCGGCGGCGAGGAGGACGGGGTCGCGCACGAGGGATCGAACGAGGCGCTGTACACGACGCTCGGCGACGTCGACAAGGTCGTCGCCGCGCTCGGCCTGGGCGAGCACGGGCGCTACATCGCCGCCCTCACCTTCGGCAACGTGCACGGCGTCTACAAGCCGGGTGGCGTGAAGCTGCGTCCCGAGCTGCTGGGCGAGATCCAGGCCGGGCTGGCCGAGAAGTACGGGCACGGCCCGAAGCCGCTCGAGCTCGTCTTCCACGGCGGATCCGGCTCCTCCGACGCCGAGATCGCCGAGGCGGTCGCGAACGGCGTCGTGAAGATGAACATCGACACCGACACCCAGTACGCGTTCACGCGGTCGATCGCGGGGACCATGTTCACGAACTACGACGGCGTGCTGAAGGTCGACGGCGAGGTCGGCGACAAGAAGGTCTACGACCCGCGCGCCTGGGGCAAGATCGCGGAGACCGCGATGGCCGCCCGCGTCGTCGAGGCGACGAGGCAGCTCGGCTCCGCAGGCCGGTCCCAGAGCTGACACCCTGCTCGCGGATCCGCAGGATCCGCACCGACACCCCGGTTGCGAGCCCTCGCGGCCGGGGTGTCGCCGTCCTGCTCCGTACCTGCGAAGGAACTCGGCACTCGCGGAGGAACTCCGGATCCGCGGAGCTCAGCCGGAGAGGCGCGCGGTGAACGCCGGATCCGCGACCGCGGCGCCGATCGTCAGCAGCGTGGTCACCAGCAGGCAGCCGACACCGGCCACGAGCGGGATCCAGAACGCGGTGCGGTGGGTGCGCAGTCGCGGCACGGCGAGCGCGATGGCGATCACGAGCCCGGCCACGTTCACGGCGATGACGACGACGCCGATCACCTGGGCCACGTCGGCGCGGGTGTAGGCGCCGAATCCCGCCTGCGCGAACACGGCGTCCATCAGCGCCCCGAAGTCCCTCGCGGCGGCCACGGTCCTCGTCACGTCGAACAGGCCGATGACGAGCAGCCCCACCGTGACGACCGGATCCCAGGTCGGCGCCCGGCGCGGACCGCCGGTCAGCTGCGGCCGCCGAGCGCCCGGGGGTCGGCGGCGCCGGAGGCGGTCTTCCGCAGCTCCCGCGGGAGGGAGAAGACGAGGTCCTCCTCCGCGGTCCGCACCTCCTCCACCGAACCGAAGCCGAGGGCGGCGAGGGCCTCGAGCAGGTCGGTCACGAGGCGCTCGGGCACGCTCGCACCGCTCGTGACCCCGATCGTGCCGGCTCCCTCGAGCCAGGCCGGGTCGAGCTCGCCGGCGTCGTCGATGCGGTGCGCGGCGCGGGCGCCGTGATCGAGCGCGACCTCCACGAGCCGCACCGAGTTGGAGGAGTTCGCACTGCCGACGACCAGCACGACGTCGGAGTCGCGCGCGATCTTCTTCACGGCGACCTGACGGTTCTGCGTGGCGTAGCAGATGTCGTCCGACGGCGGATCGGCGAGCTTCGGGAACCGCGTGCGGAGCCGTCGGACGGTCTCCATCGTCTCGTCGACTGAGAGGGTCGTCTGCGACAGCCACACGAGGTTGTCTGGGTCGCTCACGTCGACGGTGTCGGCCTCCTCCGGCGAGCCGACGAGCGTCGTGCGCTCGGGCGCCTCGCCCATGGTGCCCTCGACCTCCTCATGGCCGTGGTGCCCGATCAGGAGGATCTGGCGGTCGTCGCGCGCGAACCGCACGGCCTCCCGGTGCACCTTCGTGACGAGGGGGCACGTGGCGTCGATCGCCTGCAGACCCCGATCCTCGGCGGCGCGCACCACCGCGGGCGAGACGCCGTGGGCGCTGAAGACCACGTGCGAGCCGGTGGGCACCTCGTCGACCTCGTCGACGAACACCGCCCCCTGCTCCTCCAGCCGTTTCACCACGTGCACGTTGTGCACGATCTGCTTGCGGACGTAGACCGGGGCGCCGTAGCGCTCGAGCGCCTTCTCCACAGCGACCACGGCGCGGTCCACACCGGCGCAGTACCCTCGCGGCGCCGCGAGCAGCACCCGGCCCCGGACGCCGACGGCGCTGCCGGTGACGGACCGGTCGGCTACCGTGGCCAGGGCCGTCGGGCTCGCGGGCAGCCCGATGTTCACGGCCCCCGAGGTCGACGGACGGGCGGAGCGTCCGAGGTCCACCGGGGCATTCACGCGGGGAAGTCTAGGAGCGTCAGGCATGAGCGACGGCGTAGCGACCGCGGAGGCACCTTGGGCGGTCGGTGTGCTCGGCGACAAGCTCAAAGGATGGATCGACCGCCTGGGCCAGGTGTGGGTCGAGGGCGAGATCACCCAGTGGGGCGTCCGCGGGGCGAACGTGTACGGGAAGCTCAAGGACCTGGAGCGCGACGTCACGGTGTCCTTCCAGATCTGGTCGAGCGTGAAGTCGCGGCTGCCGGCGGACCTGAAGCAGGGCGACCGGGTCGTCGCCCTCGTGAAGCCGGAGTACTGGCTGAAGGCCGGCTCGATCTCGATGCAGGTCTTCCAGATGAAGCACGTCGGGCTCGGCGACCTGCTGGAGCGCCTCGAGCTGCTGCGCCGCACGCTCGCGGCGGAGGGGCTGTTCGACCGGTCGCGCAAGAAGCTCCTCCCCTTCCTCCCGCACCGCATCGGCCTGATCACCGGCAAGGACTCCGACGCGGAGAAGGACGTGCTCCGGAACGCCCAGCTGCGCTGGCCCGGCGTCGACTTCCGCGTCGTGCATGCCGCCGTGCAGGGGGACCGGACGGTGCCGGAGGTGCTGGCCGCGCTCGCGACGCTGGACGCGGACCCGGAGGTGGACGTGATCGTGATCGCGCGCGGCGGCGGCGACTTCCAGAACCTGCTCGGGTTCAGCGACGAGCGCCTGCTGCGCGCCGTCGCCGCCGCGACCACCCCGGTCGTCAGCGCGATCGGGCACGAGAACGACCGGCCGCTGCTCGACGACGTCGCCGACCTGCGCGCCTCGACACCCACCGACGCAGCGAAGCGCATCGTGCCCGACGTGACGGAGGAGCTGAACGGCGTCTCCCAGGCCCGCGCGCGGATCCGGAACCGGCTGACCCAGACGGTGCGGCTGGAGGGGGACCGGATATCGGGCCTCCGCGCCCGCCGGGTGCTCGCGGACGGCGGCTGGATCGTCGACACCCGCGCGGACGAGCTGACGCGCTGGGCGGCGCGCTCGGCCGAGCTCGTCGATCGCGCGGTCGAGCGGGCCGAGCGCCGTCTCCTGGAGGCGCGGGGCCACCTCCGCACCCTGTCCCCCCTCCGCACGCTCGAACGCGGGTATGCGATCGTGCTCGGCGGCGACGGCACCGCGCTCCGGCACACGGCCGACGCACCCCCGGGCACCTCGCTGACGGTCCGGGTCGTGGACGGTGCGATCGCCGCGACGAGCGAGGGCGCCGTCCGCAGCGACGCCGACCGGGCCGAGCCCGTCGGGGCCCGCTCGTAGACTTCCGACCATGAGCGAGCCCGTGGACACCTCCGTCAGCGCGCCGGTCGATCAGGACATCGACGGCCTGTCGTACGAGGCCGCCCGCGACGCGCTGATCGCGGTCGTCGACGAGCTCGAGCGCGGCGGCGCCACCCTCGAGCAGTCGCTCGCGCTCTGGGAGCGCGGCGAGGCGCTCGCGACGCGGTGCGAAGCCTGGCTCACCGGAGCGCGGGCGCGCCTCGACGCGACCCGCACCGTCTCGTGAGCGAACCCTCCGGCCGCGTCGTCGCCGAGCTCGGCCGCCCTGAGACCCCGGAGGAGACCGCCGACCGCAAGGCCCGTGATCGCGCGCTGCGGCGATCCCGTCAGAACTGGCGCAACCTCGTCGCTTCGCTCGCCGCGTGCGTCGGCGTCGTGATCCTGATCGTGCTGCTCGTCCCGCGGGGCGGCGCGATCACCCAGCCGAACATCGACGTGCGGGCCGCGGCCACGCAGTACGGCGACACCGCGGGGCAGCCGCTGCTGGCACCGAAGGTGCCGGCCGGCTGGAAGTCGAACGCCGCTGAGCTGCGCGGGAACGGCGATCAGGCGTCCTGGTACGTCGGCTACGTCATCGACGGAACCGGGTACGCCGGCCTCACCGAGGGCCTGCCCGGCGACTCCGGGCTGATCGCCGCGACCCTCGACGGCGCCAGCCCGACGGGCACGACCAAGATCGGCGGCCTGCCCTGGCGCGTGTACGACCGTCGGGACCTGAGCGCGGACGCCGCCGGCAACGTCGCGTACGGCCTCGCCACGAAGATCGGCTCGGTGGTCGTCGCCGTCTACGGCACCGCGTCCGCCACCGAGCTTCGCGCACTCGCCGCCGCGGTGGCCGAGGACGCAGCCGGCCGCGGGCTGCACGGTGCAGGATCGTTGCCATGACCACGACGCGACCCGCGACCGAGGCCTGGCGACGACTCGCGGCGGGCAACGACCGCTTCGTCGAGGACCGGCCGCTGCACCCGAGACAGGACGCGGACCGACGCACCGAGCTCGCGGAGGGACAGAAGCCCGTCGCCGCGCTGCTCGGCTGCAGCGACTCGCGCGTCGCCGCGGAGGTGCTGTTCGACCAGGGGCTCGGCGACCTGTTCGTGATCCGCAACGCGGGACAGATCGCGAGCGCCTCCGCGATCGCGTCGATCGAGTACGCGGTCGCCGTGCTGGACGTGCCGCTCGTCGTCGTCCTCGCGCACGATTCCTGCGGCGCGGTGCAGGCCGCGATCGACGCCGCCGGCCCGGACGCCCCGCTTCTCCCCCCACTCATCGCGGCCCACATCGACCACATCCGCCCGGCCGTCGAGGCATCGCCCGACGGCGGCCCCGCGACCGTCGGCGAGGCGCACCTGGCAGCCACCGTGAGCGCGCTGCTCGCCGAGTCCGAGCTGCTCGCCGCCGCGGTGGCGGACGGTACCGTGGACGTCGTCGGGGCGAACTACCGCCTCGCGGAGGGTCGCGTCGAGCGGCGCTTCGCTGTGGGCGACACCGACTGAACCACCCCTCAGTGCCTGTTCCAAGCGACGGCGAAGGAGCCTGATGACGTCCGAGGACGCCCCCTACCGCATCGAGCACGACACGATGGGCGAGGTGCGGGTGCCCCGCGACGCGCTCTGGGCGGCGCAGACGCAGCGCGCGGTCGAGAACTTCCCGATCTCCGGATCCCGGCTCGAGGACGCGCAGATCGTCGCGCTCGCCCGGATCAAGCGCGCCGCGGCGATCGTGAACGGCGAGCTCGGCGTGGTGCCCGCCGACGTGGTCGACGCGATCGTCGGCGCGGCGGACGAGATCATCGCGGGCGAGCACCTCGACCAGTTCCCGATCGACGTCTACCAGACCGGCAGCGGCACCTCGTCGAACATGAACATCAACGAGGTCCTCGGGTCGCTCGCCTCCGCCCGCCTCGGGCGCCCGGTGCACCCCAACGACGAGGTCAACGCCTCCCAGTCGTCGAACGACGTCTTCCCCACCTCCGTGCACCTGGCCGCGACGGAGGCGGTGCAGACCGTCCTCGTGCCGGCGCTCGAGCACCTCGCGGTCGCGCTCGAGGAGAAGGCCACGGCCTGGTCCCAGCTCGTGAAAGCGGGCCGCACGCATCTCATGGACGCGACACCGGTGACGTTCGGCCAGGAGTTCGGCGGGTACGCCCGCCAGATCCGGCTCGCGCTCGACCGCGTGGCGACGATGGTCCCGCGCCTCGCGGAGGTCCCCCTCGGCGGCACGGCAACCGGTACCGGGATCAACACACCGACCGGCTTCTCGCCGAAGGTGATCCGCATCCTCGCGGAGACGACGGGACTGCCGATCGTCGAGGCCGCGGATCATTTCGAGGCGCAGGGCGCCCGCGACGGGCTCGTGGAGGCGTCCGGGGTGCTGAAGGTGCTGGCCGTCAGCCTCACGAAGATCTCGAACGACCTGCGCTGGATGGGATCCGGCCCGAACGCGGGTCTGGGCGAACTGCACATCCCCGACCTGCAGCCGGGCTCCTCGATCATGCCCGGCAAGGTCAACCCGGTGATCCCGGAGGCGACGCTGATGGTCGCCGCCCGCGTGATCGGCAACGACGCGACGATCACCTGGGCCGGCGCGTCCGGCGTGTTCGAGCTGAACGTGGCGATCCCGGTGATGGGCACCGCGCTGCTGGAGTCGGTGCGGCTGCTCGCCGCCGTCTCCCGCCTGCTCGCCGACAAGGTGCTCGCCGGGCTGACCGTGAACGAGGCGCGGGCCCGTGCGCTGGCCGAGTCGTCGCCGTCGATCGTCACGAAGCTGAACCGCACGATCGGCTACGAGGCCGCGGCGAAGGTCGCGAAGTACTCCGTCGCGCAGAGCATCACGGTGCGTCAGGCCGTGATCGACCTCGGCTTCGTCGAGCGCGGCGAGGTCACGGAGGAGCAACTGGACGCCGCCCTCGACGTCCTCTCCATGACCCGCCCGGGCTGACCCCCGCGCTCGTTCGGATCAGGCGAGCACGAGGACCGCCCACGCGCCGGCGAGCATCGGCGGTCCGAACGGCATGCGCGCGCCCGTACCGCGACGAACGAGCACCACCGCGGCCGCCGCTCCCCCGACGAGGAACGTCAGGACGATCCAGAGCAGCGCGCCGCGGGGCACCGCGAGCGCGGCGAGCGCGCCGAGCAGCGGCGCCAGCTTCACGTCGCCGAACCCCATGCCTCCGGCGACGTGCAGGAGGAGGAAGACGAGACCGCAGGCCACGGCGCCCAGCACCACGCCCATCGGCTCGATACCGGACACCCACGACTGCAGCAGCACCGCCGCGAGCACGACCGGGTAGCCCGGCAGCACGATCGCGTCGGGGAGGCGGTGCTCCGCCAGATCGATCGCCACGAGCCGCGGTGTCACGATCGCGAGCCAGGCGAATCCGAGCACCGCCGGCTGCGGGCCGAGCAGCGCGACCGCGACGGCGAGCAGCCCGAGCACGGGCAGCATCTCGCCTACCGGGAGGCGGCGGCCGGCGGCGATCACCCGCGCAGGCTAGGCGTTCGCCGCCGCGCGGACCCGCGGTTCTCCACAGGCTTCGCCGATCCGGAGATCCGGCGCGACACCCCGTGCTCCCGGCCAGCAGCACGGGGTGTCGACGAATCGATCCGGATCCGCGACGGGAATCCGGATCCGCGAGTTCAGGCGAGCTCGTTGGACTCCAGCATCTCGGTGACCAGGGCTGCGATCGCGCTGCGCTCGGACCGGGTCAGGGTGACGTGCCCGAACAGCGGGTGGCCCTTCAGCGTCTCGATGACGCTCGCGACGCCGTCGTGCCGCCCGACCCGGAGGTTGTCGCGCTGCGCCACGTCGTGGGTCAGCACCACCCGCGAGTTCTGTCCGATGCGCGACAGCACGGTGAGCAGCACGTTGCGCTCGAGGGACTGGGCCTCGTCGACGATCACGAAGGCGTCGTGCAGGCTGCGACCGCGGATGTGGGTGAGCGGCAGCACCTCGAGCGTGCCGTTCTCCACGATCTCGTCGATCACGTTCTGCGACACGACCGCGCCGAGGGTGTCGAACACCGCCTGACCCCAGGGGTTCATCTTCTCGGCCGCGTCGCCGGGCAGGTAGCCGAGGTCCTGACCCCCGACCGCGTAGAGCGGACGGAACACCATGATCCGGCGGTGCTGCTGCCGCTCGAGCACCGCCTCGAGCGCCGCGCACAGCGCCAGCGCGCTCTTGCCCGTGCCCGCGCGGCCGCCGAGCGAGACGATGCCGACCTCCTGGTCGAGCAGCAGGTCGATCGCGAGCCGCTGCTCGGCGCTGCGGCCGTGCAGGCCGAACACGTCGCGGTCGCCGCGCACCAGCTTGAGCTCGCCCTTCCCGACGACACGAGCGAGCGCGCTGCCGCGGTCGGAGGTGAGCACGACCCCGGTGTTGATCGGCAGGTCCGCCACCTCGGAGGCGTGCACGTGGTGGTCGTCGTAGAGGGTGTCGAGCGTCTCCGACCCGAGCGCGACCTCCGCGACGCCGCTGTAGCCGGTGTCGACGGCGAGCTCGGCGTAGTACTCCTCCGCGAGGAGGCCGATGGAAGCGGCCTTCACCCGCATCGGCAGGTCCTTCGACACGACCGTGACGTCGAGCCCGTCGTTCGCCAGGTTCTGCGCCACCGCGAGGATCCGGGAGTCGTTGCCGCCGACCTGCAGCCCGTTCGGCAGCACGCTCATGCTCGAGTGGTTCAGCTCCACGCGGAGCGACCCTCCCTCGCCGACCGGCACCGGGAAGTCGAGGCGCTGGTGCTGCACTCGCAGCTCGTCGAGGTTCCGGAGGGCCTGCCGGGCGAAGTAGCCGATCTCCGGGTCGTTGCGCTTCCCTTCGAGCTCGGAGATCACCACCACCGGCAGCACCACGGCGTGCTCCGCGAAGCGGAACGGCGCCTTCGGATCCGACAGCAGCACCGATGTGTCGAGGACGAACGTGCGGGTTCCCGTGTGCACCACCGGTTCGGCGGCGGTCCGGACCGCGTGGTCTGGATGGGGTTGGCGGGCGGACAGGGCTTCAGGCACGCGGCCTCTTTCCCCCGCGGAGGCTCAGCGAGCCCTCGCGGATCTCGTGCTCGCCGGAACCATGCGCGCCCCTTCTGCCGCGAGCCGCATGGCGTCCCGGACCGGGTGGAGTACCCGATGCGCACACCGTACGACACGGGTACGACGGGGGTGTTACAGCCAGGAGACGTGTCGAGGACCGATGCGCGGTGCTCCCCGTCCGGACAGGGGCTCCAGGGACGGTCGTGCCCGGTCCGGCACGACCGGCAGGGTGGTCGAACGGCGGGTCACACCTCCGCGCGGGCCTCCGCGTGCTCGGCGAGGAAGCGCACCACGGACTCCTCGCCCGCGCCCAGCACCGCGGTCGCGGCGGCCTTCACGTCGTCGGGCGCGCCGGCCGTGGCGTAGGACTCGTCGGCTTCGGCGAACAGGGGCAGGTCGTTCGCCCCGTCACCGAACGCGATCACCCGGGTGAAGCCGTGCTCCTGGGCGATCCGGCGGACGGCGGAGCCCTTGGTGATGCCCGCGGGTGTCACGTCGAGCACGCCGACACCGCTCTCGCGGGTGCCGGCGAGCGCGAGCGTGCACCCGGTGCCCCACGAGATCGCCCGGATCATCCGGGACAGCCGGCGGACGACGGGGTACTCCCCTCGGATGCTCACGAAGAACCCGCGGTCGTGGTCGACCTCGTCCCACCCGTCGACGGGGGCGAGCCGCGGGTCGTCCGGCCGCGCCTCGAGGAAGGTGTCCACCCCGCTCGTCTCCGCACCACGGACCCAGCTGACCTTGTCGTCCTCGCCGTCGAGCCAGAACACCAGCGGGGTGACGCCCGCGGCCAGCGCGGCACCGACGAGCGGCTTCAGCGCGCGCTCGTCGAAGTGCTCCCACCAGAGCGGGCTGCGGTCGGCCGGGTCGGTCGCGGTCGCACCGCTGTACGTCACGACCGGGAGGGAGAGCGGGAGGCCGTCGAGCGCCCGGAACGCGGTGAGCGGCGACCGCGCGGTCGCGACCGTGAAGGCCGTCCCGGCCGCGAGGAGGCGGGTCAGCGTCGACCGCGTCTCGTCGGTGAGCGCGCCGTCGGCGGCGAGCAGGGTGTCGTCGAGGTCGCTGACGTACAGCGTGCGACCGGGGCCCGTGATCGTCATCGGACGGGACGGACCGCAGTGGCGTACGCGGACAGGGCGGCGCGGAGCATGCCGATCGTCTCCTCCGTGGTTCCGGCGTGCGGGGAGATCCGCACGCGCCCGTCTCGGATGGTCACCGAGACGCCGTGGTTGAACAGGGCTGCGGTGAGGGCCGTCAGCCGGTCGGGCAGCGGCTCGACGACGACGATCCCGGCGCGTTCGGCGTCGGCGCGCGGCGAGACGACCGGCAGCCCGAACTCGTCCGCGAGCGCGATGACGCGGGCGGTGTTCTCCGTGACGCGGGCGGCGACCACGGCGGGACCGGCCTGCGTCAGGTCCTCGACCGCCGCGGCGAGGAGCGCGCACGCGACCTGGTCGGGACTCGAGATCTGCATGCCCGTCGCACCGTCGGCGGCCGGCAGCACGGTGTCCCAGTCGAGGTCGGCCCCGGTGCCCCCCTCCCCCGACAGCACGGGGGTGAGCTTGTTCGCGGCACGGTCCGACACCGCGAGGAAGCCGCTGCCCCGGCCGGCGCGCAGCCACTTCTGGCCGCCGCAGGCGATGACGTCGGCCGCGTCCCACGGCAGGTCGACGGTGCCGATCGCCTGCACCGCGTCGACGATCAGCAGCCGGTCGCCGATCACCTGGCGGATGCCGTCGAGGTCTGCCACGGCCCCGGTGCGCGCGTCCACCGCGCTGACGAGCACCGCCATGGTCGTGCCCGTCAGCGCGTCCCGCACCCCGCCCGGCGTGACGCGGCCGTCGTCCGCCTCCAGCCAGATCGGGCTGACCACCTGCAGCGCCTCGGAGGCGCGGGCGATCGCGATGGGCAGCGAGGGGTACTCCGCCCGCGACACCAGCACGCCGCCCGCGAGGCCGTACACGGCCTGCGTGATGCCCTGACCGGTGCTCGGCTGGAACACGATCTGGTCGGACCGGAACCCGGTGAGCACGGCCACCGCGTCGCGCATGCGGCCGACGTTGCCCTCGAGCCGGGCGCCGGCGCCCCAGCGGGCCCGGCGGACGGCCTCCTGCTGCGCCGCGGACTCCGCGACGACGGCGGACGAGAGCGGCCCGAACGACGCGAAGTCGAGGTAGCCCGGGTCCTCACCGAATCCGGCGAGGTAGTCGACGAGGGCGTCCATGGCGAAGACAGAGCGTAGCGGCGCGGAGCCTCCGGTGCGCGCCGTGCAGGGGTCAGGCGCCGTAGCGCCGCTGGCGCTGCGCGTAGGACCGGAGGGCGCGGAGGAAGTCGACCTCGCGCAGGTCCGGGCCGAGCGCCTCGACGAAGTAGAACTCGCTGTGCGCGCTCTGCCACAGCATGAAGTCGGACAGCCGCTGCTCCCCGGAGGTACGGATCACGAGGTCGGGGTCGGGCTGGCCCGTGGTGTACAGGTGCGCCGCGATCGCGTCCGGGTCGAGGCGCTCGCTGAGCGTCTCGAGCGTGCCGCCCTCGGCCGCGTGCTCGGCGACGATGCTGCGCATCGCGTGCGTGATCTCGGACCGGCCGCCGTACCCGACCGCGAGGTTGATGTGCAGTCCCGGCTTGCCCGCACCCTGCGCCTCCGCGGTGCGCAGCGCCTCGAGGAGCGGCGCGGGCAGCCCCTCGGTCGTGCCGACGTGCTGCACCCGCCACCGGGTCGAGAGGTCGAGCGCGAGAGTCCCGATGATCTCGAACAGCGCCTCGAGCTCCTCGCTCGCCCGACCCCGGAGGTTGTCGCCGGACAGCAGGTAGAACGTGACGTGCGGGATGTGCAGGGAGTCCACCCAGCCCGCGAACTCCAGGAACTTGCCTGCGCCCGCCCGGTGCCCGTGCTCCGCGGCCCCGAGCCCGGCGAGCTTGGCCCAGCGGCGGTTGCCGTCGATGATCATCGCGATGTGCTGCGGCAGCGCGGAGGAGGCCAGGTTGTGGCGCAGCCGCCGCTGGTACAGGGAGTAGAAGGGCCGGCGCAGCCGAACTCCTCTTCCCCGCACCCGGCAACCGTACGCCCCGGGGTCGTGCGTCGGCGCGATCGCGAGCACGCGCGGCACGCCGCGACTACCCTCGCCCCCATGCGGGACGCCACGGAGCAGCCGGCGGCGTCGGCCGCCGCGGACGTCGAGCCCGGGCTGCCGCACCTGCCGCTGGTGGAGGACGAGTCCGACCACCCGCAGCGCGAGCTGAAGCCCACCTGGCGCGGCTGGATCCACGCGGTCACTGCGCCGGTGGCCGCGGTCGCCGGGCTCGTGCTCGTGGCGCTCGCGAACGGCCCGGAGGCGCGCTGGGCGTGCGTGGTGTTCGCGCTCACGTCGATCCTGCTGTTCGGCAACTCGGCGCTCTACCACCGCATCGACTGGTCGCCGCGGGTCGAGAAGGCGCTGAAGCGCGTCGACCACGCCAACATCTTCCTGCTCATCGCGGGCACCTACACGCCGCTGGCCCTGCTCGCGCTCCCCAGGTCGCATGGCGTGCTGCTGCTCACCGTCGTCTGGATCGGCGCACTGCTCGGCGTCGCGTTCCGGGTGTTCTGGATCGGTGCGCCGCGGTGGCTGTACGTCGCGCTCTACCTGGTGCTCGGCTGGGCGGCCGTGGCGTTCTTCGTGCCGCTGTTCCAGGCGAACGCGGCGATGATGATCCTGGTCGCGGTCGGCGGCCTCTTCTACACGGCGGGTGCGATCTGCTACGGCATCAAGCGCCCGAACCCCCTCCCGGGGCGCTTCGGATTCCACGAGGTCTTCCACACCTGCACGGTGCTGGCCTTCCTCTGCCACTGGACGGCGACGTTGCTGATCGCGCTCCACCCCGTGGCGTGACGACCCGGATCAGGATCCGGGAGGCTGCCCCTCCGCACGGCGCTCGGCCAGCTCGCCCCGGTAGCGCACCCGGCGGATGCGCCGGATCATGTCGACGACGAGGGCGATCGTGGCCAGCGTCACGAGCAGGATGGCGAGGAACCCGACGACGCCCGGCGTCACCGCGTCCTCGTTCACGTTCGGCGGCGGGGACGGGGTTGCGGCGAGCAGCAGCGCGAGCACGATTCCCTCCTCCAGTAGCCTCGGTGATCGCACGAGGCTACTTCACGACCGGGCGGGAGGAAGCGTGAGCGCGCGAACCACGACGCTCGACGAGCGCTACGGACGCACGCCGGACCGGCGCCGCCGCAGCAGGATCGGTGCGATCGTCGCTGGTGCGGTCGTGCTGGTCGTCGTCGTCGTGTGGGCGGTCTGGACCGGTATCGGCGGTGCGGTCACCGCGTTGGACGTGACGACGACCGGGGTCGCCATCAGCAGCGACGAGAGCACCGACGTGGAGTGGCTCGTCACCGGGCGATCGGGCACCGAGCTCGTCTGCGCCATCGAGGCGACCGACTCGACCGGCGCGATCGTGGGCCTCGCGGAGGTCGTCGTGCCGGCGACCGGGCAGGTCAACCGCGGCGGCGACACCCGGGTGCGGACCGTGCGTCGGGCGTCCAACGGGTTGATCGATTCCTGCCGGGACGCATAAACTCCCCCATCCGTGTCCGCCGGGGCGCCCGCAGGCGTGCGCGCGGCTGCACGCGGGCCGCCGGCCGCGAACGCGGCGCACGCCCGGCACCACGGATCACGCAAGCGAGACGAGGAACCGCCATGTCCAACGCCCCCGCGGCCAACTGGCTGACCCAGGCATCGTTCGACCGACTCACCGCGGAGCTCGAGGAGCTCTCCGGGCCCCGCCGCGACGAGGTCGTGGCGCGCATCGCGCAGGCGCGGGAGGAGGGCGACCTCAAGGAGAACGGCGGCTACCACGCCGCCAAGGAGGAGCAGGGCAAGATCGAGGCCCGCATCCGCCAGCTGACCGTCCTGCTGCGCACCGCCGAGGTCGGCCACGCCGAGGCGACCGACACGGTCGCCTCCGGCAACGTGGTCACGGCCTCGGTCGCGGGCAACGAGATGCGCTTCCTGCTCGGCTCCCGGGAGATCGCGGGCGACTCCGGCATCGACGTCTACAGCGAGAGCAGCCCGCTCGGCAAGGCGGTGCTCGGCGCGAAGGTCGGTTCGACGGTCAGCTACACGGCGCCGAACGGCCGCGCCATCGAGGTGCGGATCGAGCAGGTCGAGCCCTACGAGGGCTGACGGCTACGCCTCGATGACCTTCGGCTGGTAGCCCGCCTCCTCGAGGCGGGACAGCAGCGCGGCCTGGTGCGGCTTGCCGCGCGTCTCCACGCTGATGTCGATCTGGACCTCGCTGATCTGCGTGCCCGTGCCGTGCCGCGTGTGCAGCACCTCGACGACGTTCGCGTTCGCCTCCGAGATCAGCCCGGAGATGACGGCGAGCTGTCCAGGGCGGTCCGGCAGGCCGATCCGCAGCGTCATGTAGCGGTCGGAGGCGACCAGGCCCCGGCTGATGACGCGCTCCATCATCAGCGGATCGATGTTGCCGCCCGAGAGCACGGCGACCGTGCGGCCCGGGTCCGGGATCTTGCCGGACAGCAGCGCCGCGACGCCGACCGCGCCGGCGGGCTCCACGACGAGCTTCGCGCGCTCGAGCAGCACCAGCAGCGCGCTCGCCGTCTCGTCGTCGGACACCGTGACGACGGCGTCCACGAGGTCGCGCACGATGTCGAACGTGATGCGGCCGGGTGTGCCGACCGCGATGCCGTCCGCGATCGTCGGCGTCGTGCGCACGGTGCGCACCTCCCCCGCCGCGAGCGAGGGCGGGTAGGCGGCGGCGTTCTCCGCCTGCACGCCGACGATCCGCACGTGCGGAGCGAGCTGCTTCACCGCGGCGGCGATGCCGGAGATCAGGCCTCCCCCGCCGATGGGCACGACGATCGTGTCGACATCGGGCACGTCCTCGAGTATCTCGAGTCCGACGGTGCCCTGGCCGGCGATCACGTCGGGGTGGTCGAACGGCGGGATGAACACGGCGCCGGTCTCCTCCGCGTACCGCTTGGCGGCCGCGAGGGACTCGTCGACGACGTTGCCGACCAGCTCGACGTTCGCGCCGTAGTCCCGGGTCGCCTCGAGCTTCGGCAGCGCGACGCCCATGGGCATGAAGATCGTGGCGGCGATGCCCAGCTGCCGCGCAGCGAACGCCACGCCCTGCGCGTGGTTGCCCGCGGAGGCCGCGACGACGCCCCGCGCGCGCTCCTCGGGAGTCAACCGGGAGAGCCGGTACGAGGCGCCGCGGATCTTGTAGGAGCCGGTGCGCTGCAGGTTCTCGCACTTCAGGTGCACCGGCGACCCGACGACGGAGGCGATGTAGCGGGAGTGCTCCATCGGCGTGCGGGCGGCGAGGGAGCGCAGCACGCGGGCCGCGTCGCGGATGGTCTCGATCGACGGCGCGGCGGAGGCGTCGACGGCCGTCACCTCCGCCGCCGCTTCCGGCGTGGTGGCGAGCGTGCTCTCGGTCTCAGGCAACGGTGGTCACGTCCTCCGGTTCGGCCGCGCGGCTGCGGCGCTGGCGGGCCTCGCGTCCGCCGTGCTCGGGCTCGCGCGGGATCGGGTCGGTCGGCGGCGGGACCTCGCCCTTCCAGGAGCCGCCGGCGATGTACTTGACCGCGGAGTTCATGGCGGCCGCGACCGGGACGGCGAAGACCGCGCCGCCGATGCCGCCGATGATCGACCCGGAGCTGACGGCGAGCACCACGGCGACGGGATGGAGGCGGACCGCGGTGCCCATCAGGAGCGGCTGCAGGACGTGCGATTCGAGCTGGTTGACTCCGATCACCCCGGCCAGCATCACGACGGCCGGCACGGGGCCGGCGTAGACGAGGGCGACGAGGACCGCGAGCCCGCCGGTCACGATCGCGCCGACGAACGGGATGAACGCGGCGAGGAACACGAGGACCGCGATCGGCACGACGAACGGCAGCCCGAGGACGAGCGCGACGACGCCGATGCCGATCGCGTCGATCAGGGCGACGACGATCTGCACCCGCACGTAGTGACCGACGGAGATCCAGGCGGCGCGCCCTCCGCCGTCCACGGCGGCGCGGGCGCGCTTCGGCGCGAGCCGCGTCAGCCAGCGCCACACGCCGGCGCCGTCGATGAGGAAGAAGAGCGTGAGGAACAGCGAGAGCAGCACGCCGACGGCGATGTCGCCCACTGTGGAGGCGCCCGTGAGCGCCCCGGAGAGCAGCGTGCCGGCGTTGCTCTGGACCCACTTCGCGGCGGAGGCCACGCCGTTCTGCACGTCGGTGGCGGAGATGCCGAGCGGGGAGCTGCTGAGGAAGCCGAGCAGGGACGTGTATGCGCCGGCCGTCCGGGTCTGGATGTCGCCCAGGCCCGATCGGACGGTGAGCGTCACGAGCGTGATCAGCGCCGCGAGCACGACGAGCAGCGTCAGGAAGGTCGCGGCGACCGCGAGGCCCTTCGGCCAGTGCGACGCGATCAGCCGGAGCTTGATGGGGTTGATCAGTCCGGCGATCAGCACGGCGACGAGCACCGGGATCACGACGACGTGCAGCAGGACCACGAGGTAGACGACGGCGGCGACCAGGACGAGGATCCCGACGATCGGCCACGCCCAGGCGCCTCCGATCCGGACCCCCACCGGCACGGCTCGGGCGATGCGGTCGCCGACGACCTCCGAGTCGTCCACGCGCCTGGCCATTGCGCGATTCTAGGGAGCCGCCGCAGACCGGCCGGGTCCGTGTCGGCGACCGTCCCTGCGCGCGGATAGCGTCGCCCGGGTGGAGGAGCTGTCCCCGAAGGAGGCCCGGCGCATGGCGCTCGCGGCCCAGGGCTTCGGACGTGCGCATCCGCCGACCGTCGGCCGGGCCCGGATCGAGGCGGTGCTGCATCGTCTGCGGCTGCTGCAGATCGACTCCGTCACCGTGTTCGAGCGCAGCCACCACCTCCCCGTGCTCGCCCGCCTCGGACCGTACGACCGCACCCGGCTGGACCGGCTGCTGCTGGACCCGGTCGGCGAGGGCGCGCAGGCCCCGTTCATCGAGTACTGGGCCCATGAGGCGGCGTTCATCCCGACGGCGGATCTCGGGCTGTTCGGGTTCCGGATGGCCGCGTACCGGGCGAAGTACGCGGCGGAGCTCGCCGAGCACCGCGCGCTGGGCGAGACCCTGCGGGCGGAGATCGCGGCCCGCGGCCCGCTCTCCGCGAGCGAGATCGAGCAGCGGCCGAGCGTGCGGCAGGGCCCGTGGTGGGGCTGGTCCGACACGAAGCGGACGCTCGAGCTGCTCTTCCGCACCGGCGACCTGGTCAGCGCCGGGCGGCGCGGGTTCGAGCGCCGGTACGCCCTGCCCGAGCAGGTGCTCGGCGCCCCCATCGAGGTGGTGCCGAAGCCGGAGGCGGTCCGCGAGCTGGTGCGTCGCGCGGCGGTCGCGCACGGGGTCGCCGCGCTGCCGGACCTCGCCGACTACTACCGCCTCCGCTCCGACGACACCGCGGCGGCCGCGCAGCAGCTCGAGGACGCGGGCGAGCTCGTGCCCGTCACCGTGCCCGGCTGGGATCGCGCGGACGGCAGACCCTGGAGAGCCTGGCGGCACGTCGACGCCGCTCCCCCGTCGCGGATGCGCGCGGCGGCCCTGCTGTCGCCGTTCGACCCGGTGGTCTGGCAGCGGGATCGCGCGCTCCGCATGTTCGGCTTCCACTACCGGATCTC
>JABBOB010000077.1 GCA_019352055.1 Acidobacteriota bacterium | reverse complement strand
TCGATCACCAACCTGACCGCTGCGAAGAGCCGCATCACCGACGTCGACATGGCGTCGGAGATGGTCAATTACTCGCGCTCCAACATCCTGTCCCAGTCGGGTACCGCGATGCTCGCCCAGGCGAACTCGCTGCCCCAGCTGGTGCTGAAGCTGATCGGCTGACGCGAAGGACCACAGCCGGTACGGAAGCGGGGCTCCCGCTTCCGTACCGGCTTCTGCACTGAACGGCCTCGCGACCCGGCCGGGGAAGGACTGAACCGTGGCGACCACCTCGGCGAGCCTCAGCACCACCTCCCTGTCCGGACTCGGCCTGACCGGCCTCTCCAGCGGGCTCGACACCAGCGGCATCATCACGAAGCTGATGGCGATCGAGTCGACGCCGCAGACGCAGCTGAAGAACCAGCTGACCACGCTGCAGACGCACACCACCGCGCTGCAGTCGTTGAACAGCGCGGTCGCCGCGCTCGCGACGACCGCGACCGCCGCGCTCGGCACGAACGTCCTGAACTCGTTCAGCGCCTCCACCACATCGAGCGCGGCCTCCGCGACGGCATCGTCGTCATCGAGCCCGGGCAGCGTGTCGTTCACCGTCGGGCAGCTCGCCGCGAGCCAGGTCTCCGTCACCGGGGCGATGACCACGTGGCCGGACACCTCGTCGACCACGCCGAGCATCACGATCCAGACCGGCACGGGGTCGACGGCGACCACGAAGACGATCACCGCCGCATCGGCCTCGCTCGACGACATGGTCTCCGCGATCAACAGCTCCGGGGCGGGGGTGTCCGCGTCGAAGGTCGCCGCCGGCACCGACAGCACCGGCGCTCCCCAGTACCGCCTCCAGCTGACCGGCACGAGCGGCACCGCCAACGCCTTCACCGTCTACGAGGGCGCGAACACCGCCGGCACCGCCCTGCCGGTGACGCAGATCACCGCCGCGCAGGACGCGCAGGTCACCCTCTACGCCGGCACTGCGGCCCAGCAGACCGTGACGTCCGGCTCGAACACGTTCTCCGGTCTGCTCTCCGGCGTGGACGTCACCGTGTCCGCGACGTCCACGACGCCCGTCACGGTGAACGTCGCTGCGAACGCGACCGCGGCGACGACGTCCGCGCAGGCCCTCACCTCGGCGCTCATCTCGGTGTTCTCGAGCATCGCCGCCTCGTCGGCGATCACGACGACCTCGAGCACGAGCGGCGGCACGAGCTCCAGCGCGACGAGCGGCAGCGTGTTCACCGGCGACCCGCTCGTGCGGAACGTGAACAGCGCGCTGCTCTCCGCCGCGACCGACCCGGTGAACGGCCAGTCACCGTCGACCATCGGGATCGACCTGACCAAGGACGGCACGATCACGTTCGACCAGTCCGCGTTCGCCGCGGCGATGGCGAGCGACCCGGTCGGCACCACGGCGATGTACCAGACGATCGCGGGCCGGGTGTCCGGTGCCGCGGGCAGCGCGTCCGACCCGTACTCCGGGACCATCAGCCAGCAGGTCACGTCGGAGACCACGCAGCAGTCGAGCCTGAGCACCGCGATCAGCGACTGGACGACGAGACTCGCGACGATCCAGGCCCAGTACACGGCGCAGTTCAACACGATGGAGACCGCGCTCAACAACCTCAGTTCGCAATCGAACTACATCACCAGCCAGATCAGCGGTCTCACGACCACCTACTAGACCGGTCAACGATGCCTCCTTCCAATTTCGCCGCAGCGCGCAACCTCTACAACCGCGACTCGGTGCTCAGCGCCTCGCCGGCACGGCTCCTCGTCATGCTGTACGACCGCCTCCTGCTCGACCTCACCCGGGCGGAAGCCGCACAGCTCGCGGAGGACTGGCAGCTCGCGTCCGCGCAGCTGCTGCACGCGCAGGAGATCGTCACCGAGCTCATCGGCTCCCTCCGCCCGGAGATCTGGGACGGCGGGCAGGGTCTGCTCGCGGTCTACAACTACGTGCTCACCGCGATGGCGCAGGCGAACATGCGCCGCGACGTCGAGAAGACCCGCGAATGCATCTCGCTGCTCGAACCCTTGCGGCTCGCATGGCACGACGCGGCGCTGAAGGTCTCCATGCAGGAGGCCGCGCTGCGACGGGACGCCGTTGGCTGACCCGCGCCCGGAGGCCCCCTCGATGTACACCGCGCCGTCCGAGCCATGGGACCCCTGGGCTCCGGTGCTCGACGACCTCGAGCACCGCGTCGAGGCGGCCGAGTCCGGCGATCTCGCGGCGCTCGACGGCTGGGCGCCCCCGGCCGTGCAGCCGCGGCCGATGACGCCCGCCGACCAGCAGCGCGCCAACGGCATCCTCGTTCGGCAGCGCGCCCTGCTGTCCCGCATCCGCGAGGAGCAGAAGGTCGTCGCCGCGTCGATGCACGCGATGCGTCGCCCGCAGTACAAGGCCGCCACCTCGCCGCCGGTCTACATCGACCGCGTGGGCTGAAGCCGGCTCGTCACGTGGTTCCGGCACGGCTTCGCCGGCCGGAACCGCATGACGACGGAGGGGGCGACACGCCCCTGAACGGGGGGTGCGTTGCTTCCACGTCTGGTTGAAGGTTGCGCTTAGCGTCTGAGGATCGAGCACGGATCGCTCGGTGGACCAGGCCACGGATCGGCCGCCCCTCCTTCGTCAAGGACGGATTCCTTCCGTGTTCGATTCGGTCACCATGAACGCGCTGTCGAGCGCGCTGGACGGACTCGCGCTGCGGCAGCAGACGATCGCGCAGAACATCGCGAACGTGAACACGCCGAACTACCACGCGAAGATCGTCTCGTTCGAGAACGCGCTCTCGCAGTCCGTCGCGGCCGGGAACGGCGTCGCCGTCGCCACGACGACCACGTCGCAGGCGCCCACGCAGCAGAACGGGAACAACGTCAGCCTCGACTCCGAGACGCTGAACAACATCGAGACCGTGCTGCGGTACCAGTTCGCCACCCGCGCGGTGGACATGGACTTCTCCGCCACCTCGTCGGCGCTGAAGACCAGCTGATGGACGCGATCGAGATCGCCGGTTCGGCGCTCAACACCCACCAGGCGTGGCTCAACGCCATCTCCAACAACATCGCGAACATCAACACCGCCAAGTCGGTGTCGGGGAGCGCGTTCCAGGCCGAGTACCTCCAGGTCCAGGAGCAGGCCGGCAACAACGGCGTCGCGGTCGAGAAGGTCGTCAAGGGCGACGCCGCCGGGCGGCTCGTCTACGACCCCACGAACGCGGTCGCCGACAAGAGCGGCTACGTCCGCATGCCGGACATCGACCTCGGCGAGCAGATGTCGACGCTGATCATGGCGCAGCGCGGCTACCAGGCGAACGCCGCAGTGGTCGACCGCGCGAAGACGAGCTACGAGGCCGCGCTGCAGATCGGCAGGAACTGATGTCCTTCATCACCCCCCTCTCGGGCATCAACAGCCTCACGGGTGTCAGCGCCACCCCCGCAGCGACGCAGCTCGGGGCGACCACCGGCACCTCCGGCTCCAGCTTCACCTCGGTGCTCGGCGGGGTGGTGGACAACCTCTCGGGGCTGCAGAACACGGCCAACACGCTGGCGGTGAAGGCGGTCACGGGTGACCTCACCGACATCCACCAGGCCACGCTCGCGGCGACCCGCGCGCAGGTCACGATGGATCTCGTCTCCGCCGTGCGCAACAAGGGCATCGACGCGTTCAACTCGATCATGAACATGCAGGCATGAAGCGGCTGAACGGCGCGGGATCACGCGCCCTCGACACGATCAAGCAGTTCACGGTCGCGCAGCGGACGATCGCGATCATCGGTGTCGCGGTGCTCCTGCTCGGCGGCGTCGCGCTCGCCAGCCAGCTCTCCAAGCCGAGCTACGGCGTCCTGTACTCGAACATCTCCGACTCCGAAGCGTCCGCCGTCGTCGCCCAGCTCACGAAGGACAAGGTCGACTACCAGCTGCAGGGGACCGGCACGATCCTCGTGCCGCAGGCGTCCGTCGACAACGAGCGGCTCGCGACCGCGAGCCTGCTCTCCTCCGGTGCCGGCGGCTACTCCCTGCTCGACAACCTGGGAGTCACCTCGAGCGAGTTCCAGCAGAACGTCACCTACAAGCGCGCCATCGAGGGCGAGCTCGCGAAGACGATCGAGGCCATCAACGGCGTCTCGTCCGCCTCCGTCCAGCTGGCGATCCCGCAGCAGACGGTGTTCACCGACCAGCAGCAGGCGCCGACCGCGTCCGTGTTCGTGAACGTGTCGCAGCCCCTCACGACCGACCAGGTGAACGCGATCGTGCACCTCGTCGCGGCGGCGTATCCCGGGCTGACGACCGACAACGTGTCCGTCGTCGACCAGAAGGGCGACACGCTCTCCTCGGTCGGGAGCGGCCCCGCGGGCAGCGGCTCCGACGCCGCCGCCACCTACGAGCAGGCGACGAAGTCGGCCGTGCAGGCGATGCTCGACAAGGTCCTCGGGCCGGGCAACGCGGTGGTCACCGTCGCCGCCGACGTCTCGAGCTCCAGCGGCACCAAGTCGAGCCAGACCTACAGCGGCGCGAACGCACCCGCGTTCTCCGAGTCCGCCACGAGCACCGGCACCGGCACCGGCATCGGCGTGAACGGCACCACGACCGGCGCGAGCGGCGTGTTCGGCGTGGACACCACCAACACGGCGACCGGCGCCAAGGGCACCGGAGCGACCACCGGCACCACGACCTCCGGCACCGGCACCGTGACGCAGCTGACGAAGAACAACGCCGTGAACGAGACGACGGTGAACCAGACCATCGTGCCCGGCACGCTGAACCGGCAGACGATCGCGGTCGCGTTGAACAGCAAGGCCGCAGGCATCATCTCGACGTCGCAGCTGCAGACGATGGTCTCGAACGCGGCCGGCGTGAACGCCGCCCGAGGCGACACCGTCTCGGTCACCACAGTGCCGTTCTCCAACGCGGCCGCGACATCGGCAGCCACCGCGCTGGCCGCCTCCCAGGCCGCACAGAGCGCAGCGCAGACGACCGGCCTCATCACGACCGCGATCCAGGTGGTCGGCGGTCTCGTGCTCTTCGTGCTGGTCGTGGGCCTGCTGCGCAAGCTGTTCAAGCGTCCGGAGGAGGGCGCCCTGAACGCCGGGACCATGAACGTCGTGCCGATCGGCACCGATCCCTCACTCGGCGGCTACGCGCCGGCCGCGCAGCTCGGCGGCTTCGGCGCGGGACCGACCGCGCTGCAGTCGCCCCTGCCGGGCATGGCGCCGACCGCGCAGCTGCCGGCGGCGGACACCGCCTTCGCGCAGATGCAGGCGGACGTCGACGCGCTCGCCGGGTCGGACCCCAACCAGACCGCCGACTACCTGCGAGCCCTGATGGGTGACCGAGCCGGCGTATGACCACCGACGTGCTCGACGTCCCCGAGCTGACCGGGACCCAGAAGGCCGCGCTGGTGCTCATGAACATGAGCACGCAGCGCGCGTCCGCGGTGCTGCGCACCTTCAGTCTGGAGGAGCAGGAGCAGATCACCGAGGAGATGGCGCGCATGCGCCGGGTCTCCGCGGCGGACACGGAACGCGCCATCGAGGCGTTCCGCGAGATCGCGTCGCAGCAGCAGGAGCCGGCCGCGCGCACCGGTCACGACATCGCGACCGAGCTGATCGAGGCGTCGTTCGACGGCGAGCGCGCCGCGGATCTGCTCGAGCGCATCTCCGCACCCGAGGCGAGCGCGTCCTTCGCGTTTCTCGAGGACATGGACCCGGCCCGGATCGTGACGCTGCTCGAGGCGGACACGGCCGAGACGGTGTCGTTCGTGCTCGTGCAGCTCGGCCCCGACCTGGCCGCGAAGATCCTGATGCGTCACGAGCCCGACCGCCGGGTGGACATCGCCCAGGCGATCGCGACGATGGGCTCCCCGGCTCCGGAGGCGGGCGGCATCGTCGCGGACGTGCTGCGCCGCCGCGCGAAGGCCGCGGCGAGCGAGACCGTGTTCGTCGAGGAGGACGGTCAGGAGGACGGTCCGGCCCCCCTCCGCGTCCAGCCGCTCGTCGACATCATGAACCACGCCGCTCCGGCGGACGAGGGCGCGCTGCTCGACGGCATCCGGGAACGCGACGGGAACCTCGCCGACGAGGTCCGCGCGAAGCTGCTCTCGTTCGAGGACATCGGCCGGCTCCAGGACCGCGACGTGCAGCAGCTGCTCCGCGGCATCGAGCTCGGCACGATCGCTCTCGCGCTCAAGGGAGCGGCAGCCGACGTGTCGACCGCGATCACGTCGAACATGTCCGAACGCAACCGCGAGTCGCTGGCGGAGGAGGCCGGCGAGCTCGGCCGCGTGAAGAAGAGCCAGGTGGAGGACGCCCGCAACGTGCTGGTCCGCGCGATGCGCGAGCTGGCCGGCACCGCGGGCCTCGAGCTGAAGAAGACGGCACCCGAACCGGGTGCGGTGGATGAGACCGAGCTCCCAGCCGAAGCGGCCGTGGAGGAAGAGGAAGAGTATGTCGACTAACGCCTCGTTCGCCCCCATCGCGTTCCCCGAGATGGGCGCCGCCCGCAGGGCCGATCATCAGCAGAGCCTCCCGCGGGTCACCCCCGGCTACGAGTACGAGGAGGACATGCGCACCCGGCCGGTGGCCGTGCGCATGACCCCCCTCGCCTACCCGGAGCTCGTCAAGGACGAGACCCCCGAGGTCCGGGAGCGCGCCCGGGTCCAGGGGCACGCGGCCGGCTACGCGGCCGGCAGGAAGGCCGCGACCGAGACGCTCGCCACGGATCGCGCCCAGCTGCGCGCCGAGGCGGATCGCGCGCTCGGCGTGCAGATCGACGGTCTGCGCTCGGCGGTCGAGGCGATGCGCCAGGCGGCCGGCGAGCTGAACGCCCAGACCGCGATGTCCCTCGAGGGCACCGAGGAGGCCGTGCTGTCCGCGGCGATCGAGATCGCCGGCATGATCCTCGGCCGCGCGATCACCGAGGACCGCGAGGGCGCGGCCGTCGCAGCGCTGCGCCGCGCGCTCGAGGCTGCCGGCCCGATGCCGGTGCGTGTCGTCCGCCTGCACCCGGACGACGTCGAGCTCGTCTCGATGGTCGGGCAGGACGAGCCCGGCGTGCGGATCGTCGCCGACCGCGGCGTCACCCGCGGCGACGCGATGGTCGACCTGCCGGACGGTGTCGTCGACGCGAGCATCGCCGGCGCCGTCGAGCGCGTCCGCCGCGTCCTCCTGGGCGGCGACGAGTGAGCGGCGTGAGCCCGGCCGCCATCGAGCGGCTCCGAGGCGCAGCCCTGCCCGAGCGCGTCGGCACCGTCGTGTCCGTCGTCGGGCTGGGCATCACCGTGCGGGGCATCCAGGCGTCGATGGGCGAGCTCGTCCACGTCGGCGAGCAGCGTGCCCGAGCAGAGGTCGTCGCGGTCGCCGGCGACGGGCTGACGGTCATGCCGATCGACCGCATGGACGGGCTCCGCGTCGGTGCGCCGGCCCGCGCGAGCGGGCGCCGGATGACGGTGCCCACCGGGGCGGGCCTGCTCGGCCGCGTGCTCGACGCCACAGGCCGCCCGATCGACGGCAAGGGCCCGCTCGTGTTCGACGCCCGCGTGCCCGTCGACGCCGAAGCCCCCTCCGCGATGGAGCGGGCCCGCATCGACACGCCCGTCGGGATGGGCGTCCGCGTGCTCGACACGCTGACGACGGTCGGCCGCGGCCAGCGCATCGGCCTCTTCGCCGGATCCGGCGTCGGCAAGTCGTCCCTGCTGTCGATGATCGCCCGCGGCACCGACGCGCAGGTCAACGTGATCGCGCTGATCGGCGAGCGCGGGCGCGAGGTGCGCGAGTTCCTCGAGGACGACCTGGGGGAGGAGGGCCTCGCCCGCTCCGTGGTGGTCGTCTCGACGGCCGACCAGCCCGCGTTGACCCGTGCGCGTGCCGCGTTCACCGCGACGCGCATCGCGGAGTCGTTCCGCGACCAGGGCGCCCACGCGCTCCTGATGATGGACTCGCTGACCCGGGTGGCGATGGCCCAGCGCGAGATCGGGCTCGCCGCCGGCGAGCCTCCCGCCACGCGCGGCTACCCGCCGAGCGTGTTCGGGCTGCTCGCACGCCTGCTCGAGCGCGCCGGCACCGGCCCCGTCGGCTCCGTCACCGGCGTGTACACGGTGCTCGTCGACGGCGACGACCACAACGAGCCGATCGCGGACACGGCCCGCTCGATCCTGGACGGGCACGTCGTGCTCGATCGCAAGCTGGCGACGGCGGGGCACTTCCCCTCCATCGACGTGCTCGGCTCGATCTCCCGCGTCGCGTCCCGCGTGACCACGCGGGAGCAGCGCGCCGTCGCGACCGCGCTGCGTAGCGCGATGGCCGCGAAGCGCAACGTGCAGGATCTGCTCGACGTCGGCGCGTACGCCGCCGGCTCGAACCCGAAGGTGGACGCCGCAGTCGCGCACCAGCGCGAGATCGACGCGTTCCTGCAGCAGGACATGGACGACGTGACGCCGTCCGACGCCGCTTGGCAGCGCCTCGCGCAGCTCGTGCACGCGATGGGCATCGACTGATGGCGGTGTTCGGTCTGGCCGGTCTGCTGCGGATCCGGCGCCTCAAGGAGGAGCGCGCGGCGTACGAGATGGTGCGCTCCCGCTCCCGGGCGTCCGAGCTCGCCTCCGAGCGGCACCAGCTGCTCGACCAGCTGGACGATCACGCGCACGAGGCCAGGGACGTGCGCGGCATCCACGCGCTGTCGGCCGCCCGCGCCTCCACGTCCGGCATGCTCAGCGAGCTCGAGGCCCTTTCCCTCGCGCAGCGGCGCCTCGTCGCCGAGACGGAGGAGGCGCACCGCGCCGCTCGCCGCGACGTGCGCGCGGTCGAGAAGCTCGAGGAGAAGCACGCCGCCCTGGAGCAGGAATCGGTGCTCCGCGCGGAGCAGGCGATCCTCGACGAGCTCGCCGCCCGCGCGCGCCGCCGCCTCCAGCAGGAGGCGCCCGAATGAGCTACGCGGACGTGGTGAACCAGATGCAGGCCATCCAGTCGATGCTGGGCCTGCTGCAGACGCAGCCGCCGTCCGCGCCGTCGAAGGCGGCCTCGTCGGCGAACGCGGCCTCGTTCGCGACCGCGCTGGACTCGGCCACGTCCGCCACCGACACGACCGCCGCGGCGCCCCCGGTCACCACGGCCGCCCCGAGCACCGCCAGCATCGCGTCGACCGACGGGACGCTGATCTCGCCGAACGGCACCACCGGGAACGACGTCGTGGATGCGGCGCTCGACTACCAGGGCACGCCGTACGTGCTCGGCGGCGAGTCGAAGAGCGGTATCGACTGCTCCGGCCTCGTCCAGGCCGCGTTCGGCAAGCTCGGGATCTCCGTTCCGCGGTTGGTCCACGAGCAGGAGACGGTCGGACAGAAGGTCGACTCCCTCAAGGACGCGAAGCCGGGCGACCTCATCGTGCTGAACGGCGGCGACCACATCGCGATCACCGGCCTCGCCCACGCGTTCTTCCCCAAACAAGCCGCCGGCGAACT
>JABBOB010000024.1 GCA_019352055.1 Acidobacteriota bacterium | reverse complement strand
CCCCCCTGGAGCACTCCGGCAGGCCCTGCTCGCTTCAGCAGGCTCTGAGCGCCGCTGACGACCTGCCGAAGCGCGGAGAGCCTGCCGAGATGCTCCCCGCGTCATGCCACGTCACGCGGGGCGGGGGCGCGGAGGGTGCCCGGTAGCGTCGATCGCATGGCCGACCGCGAGTACGGGTTCCGCACGAGGGCGATCCACGCCGGGAACATCCCGGACGCGACGACCGGTGCGCGGGCGCTGCCGATCTACCAGACCAGCGCGTTCGTGTTCGACGATGCCGACGACGCCGCGGCCCGGTTCGCCCTGCAGAAGTACGGCAACGTCTACAGCCGTCTCGCGAACCCCACCGTCGCAGCGTTCGAGGAGCGGATCGCGAGTCTCGAAGGCGCGCTGGGCGCCGTCGCGACCGCCTCCGGCCTGGGCGCGCAGTACATCACCTTCGCGAGCCTCGCCGGCCAGGGCGACCACGTGGTCGCCTCCGCGAACCTGTACGGCGGCTCGCTCACGCAGCTCGACGTGACGCTCCGCCGATTCGGCGTCGAGACCACCTTCGTCTCCTCGAGCGACCCGGAGGACTACGCGGCGGCGATCACCGACCGCACCAAGGTCGTCTTCGCGGAGAGCGTCGCGAACCCGTCCGGCGACGTCGCGGACGTGGCAGGGCTCGCGGACGTCGCGCACGCAGCGGGCGTGCCGCTGATGATCGACGCGACCGTCGCGACGCCGTACCTGTCCCGCCCGATGGAGTGGGGCGCGGACATCGTCACGCACTCGGCGACGAAGTTCCTCGGCGGTCACGGCACGACGCTCGGCGGCGTCGTCGCCGAGTCCGGGCGCTTCCACTTCGGCGGCGAGCGCTTCCCGCTCTTCGAGCAGCCGGTCCCCTCCTACGGAGGCCTGGAGTGGAGCGGCAACTTCGGCGAGTTCGCGTTCCTCACCCGCCTCCGCGCCGAACAGCTGCGCGACATGGGCCCGGCCCTCGCGCCCAACTCGGCGTTCCTGCTGTCCCTCGGGGTCGAGACGCTGCCCTTCCGCATGCAGGCGCACGTCGACAACGCGCGCCAGGTGGCGGAGTGGCTGGAGGCGGACGACCGCGTCGAGTACGTCAACTGGGCCGGGCTGCCGAGCCATCACCACTTCGAGCGCGCCCAGCGCTACCTGCCGAAGGGTCCCGGCAGCGTGTTCGGGTTCGGCATCAGGGGCGGGCGCGCCGCTGGCCGCAGGTTCATCGAGGCGGTGGACCTGGCGAGCCATCTCGCGAACATCGGCGACGCGAAGACGCTGGTCATCCACCCTGCGTCGACCACCCACGCCCAGCTGAGCGACCAGCAGCTGGAGGACGCCGGCGTGCGCGCCGGTCTGATCCGCCTCAGCGTCGGGATCGAGGACGTGGAGGACATCATCGCGGACCTCGATCAGGCCCTCGCTGCGGCGCTGACCTGAGCGCCTTCACCGGTTGTACTCAGGCAACATTCGGCCGATGTCCCGGATGATCGGAGGCTGAACCCAGTCGCAACGCGGCGGCCCGACCGGATTCAGCCGTCACGTGCCGCTCGGTGAGGACCTCGGGCATGAGCGGGACGAAGGAGCGCGAGAGCAGCTCGGGCGCGCCGGGTCTGCAGCAGCTGAAGCACAAGGTCACCGGACTCGCCGTTGCCGGCGCACTGGGCGGGTTCCTCTTCGGGTTCGACTCCTCCGTCGTGAACGGAGCGGTCGACGCGATCGGCAAGCAGTTCAAGCTGTCCCCCACCCTGCAGGGGTTCGCGGTCGCGATCGCGCTGCTCGGCTGCGCGCTCGGCGCCTACCTCGCAGGCCGGGTCGCCGACCGGATCGGCCGCACGCGGACCATGATCGTCGGCGCGGTGCTCTTCCTCGCCAGCTCGATCGGTGCGGGCCTCGCGTTCGGCGTGGGCGATTTCATGTTCTGGCGTGTGATCGGCGGCCTGGGCATCGGCGTCGCCTCCGTCGTCTCCCCCACCTACATCGCCGAGGTCGTCCCGGCCTCGCGGCGCGGCCGGCTCGGCTCGCTGCAGCAGCTCGCCATCACCATCGGCATCTTCGCCGCGCTGCTGTCCGATGCGCTGTTCGCCGGGTTCAACGGTGCGACCGGCGCCTCGCAGCAGCTGCTGTTCGGCATCGAGGCCTGGCGATGGATGTTCCTCGTCGGCGTCGTCCCCTCCATCGCCTACGGGGTCATCGCGCTGCGGCTGCCCGAGTCGCCGCGGCACCTCATCGCGAAGCGGGACGAGGAGGGCGCCCGCTCCGTGCTGCGGCAGACGACCCCGAGGGACGAGATCGACGGCGAGGTGGACGACATCCAGCGCTCGATCGAGGAGGACGCCGAGAACGCCGAGAAGGCGAACCTGCGCGGACACGTGCTCGGCCTGCAGCCCGTCGTCTGGGCAGGCATCGTGCTCTCGGTGCTGCAGCAGTTCGTCGGGATCAACGTGATCTTCTACTACTCGACGACGCTCTGGAACGCGGTCGGCTTCAAGGACTCGTTCGCCATCTCCGTCGTCTCCGCCGTCATCAACGTCGCCGTCACCTTCGTCGCGATCGCGATCGTCGACAAGGTCGGCCGCCGGCCGATGCTCCTCGCCGGCTCCGCCGGGATGACGATCGCCCTCGCGGCCGTCGCGATCGCGTTCAGCCAGGCGAACCCGAGCGCGAGCGGCGCTGTGAGCCTCCCGAACCCATGGGGGATCGTCGCGCTGATCGGCGCCAACCTCTTCGTGATCTGCTTCGGCGCCACCTGGGGACCGCTCGTCTGGGTGCTGCTCGGCGAGATGTTCCCCAACCGCATCCGCGCCAAGGCCCTCGGTGTCGCAGCCGCCGCGCAGTGGATCGCGAACTTCGTCGTCACGCTCTCCTTCCCGCCGCTCGCGAACCTCTCGCTGGTCTTCACCTACGGCCTCTACGCCGCGTTCGCGCTCATCTCGCTGCTCTTCGTCTTCTTCCTCATCCCCGAGACGAAGGGCGTGACGCTGGAGGCGATGGGCGGCCTCGCGTTCGGCCGCAAGGCCCGCCTCGCCGCGAAGGAGGCCGCGCACTAGCGGTACCCCGCATCGTCGGGCGCCCCCGTTGCCCGAGCGAGCCCGTCGTGGGGAATAGCCGGTGCACCGGCTGGTTGGCCCCTGGGACGCGCCCCCGCGTCCGCTCTGCGCAGCGTCGCGTGGAACCCCTCCGTACGAACGAAGGAGCTCCCGATGACGACGGACACCGCCGTGCACTCCCCCTTCACGGCCTCGGCGCCGGCGGCTCCACGGCGGCAGGGTGCCAAGCACCAGCACCGCTGGTGGGTGCTCGCCGTGCTCGCGCTCTCGCAGCTGATGGTCGTCCTGGATGCGACGATCGTGAACATCGCGCTGCCGACCGCGCAGAAGGCGCTGGCGTTCGATTCGGACCAGCGGCAGTGGGTGGTCACGGCCTACTCGCTGGCGTTCGGCGGCCTCCTGCTGCTCGGCGGCCGGCTCTCCGACCTGTTCGGCCGCAAGGTCACCTACATCTCCGGCCTCGTGGGATTCGCGGCCGCTTCCGCGTTCGGCGGGTTCGCGCAGAACTTCGCCGAGCTGGTCACCGCGCGCGCCGTCCAGGGCGCCTTCGGTGCTCTGCTCGCGCCGGCGGCGCTGTCACTGCTCAGCACGACGTTCACGAACGGCCGGGAGCGCGCCCGCGCGTTCGGCGTCTTCGGCGCGGTGGCCGGATCGGGCGGCGCCGTCGGGCTGCTGCTCGGCGGCGTGCTCACCGAGTACGCGTCGTGGCGCTGGTGCCTGTTCGTGAACCTCTTCTTCGCGATCGTCGCCATCATCGGCGCCCTCACCTTCTTCGGCAAGCAGGGGCCCGCCGGCACGCGCCCGAAGCTCGACATCCCCGGCACGGTGATCGTCTCGCTCGGGCTCGTCGGCGTCGTGTACGGCTTCTCCTCCGCGGAGACGAACGGCTGGGCGCAGGCGCAGACCGTGGTGTCGCTCGCCGCCGGGGTCCTGCTGCTGGTCGCGTTCGTGGTGCTCGAGTCCCGGGTCGCGCACCCGCTGCTGCCGCTCCGGGTCGTGCTCGACCGTCAGCGCGGCGGGTCGTACCTCACGGTGGCCCTGACCGGTGCGGGGCTGTTCGGCGTCTTCCTGTTCCTCGCGTACTACCTGCAGACGCTCCGCGGGTACACGCCGCTGCAGACCGGGATCGGCTTCCTCCCGATGCCCGTGACGGTCGCGCTGACCTCCACCCTCATCGCGCCGCGGCTGCTCCCGCGGATCGGCCCGAAGCCGATGATCGTCGTCGGCGCGCTCTTCGGCGCGCTCGGACTGCTGCTGCTCAGCCGCATCGGCCTGGCCAGCGACTACTGGACGACGATCGCTCCTGCGCTCGTCGTGCTCGGACTCGGCATGGGCAACATCTTCGGTGCGGCGTTCAACACGGCGACCTCCGGCATCGACCCGCGCGACGCGGGCGTCGGCTCCGCGATGGTGAACACCTCGCAGCAGATCGGCGGATCGATCGGCACCGCGGTGCTCTCCACGCTCGCCGCCGACTCGGTGACCCGGTACCTGACGGACCACGGCACGTCGCGTTCCGCCCAGGCCCTCGCGCAGCTCGGCAGCTACCAGTCCGCGTTCCTCACCTCCTCCGGCGTGTTCCTCGGCATCGCGGTGCTCGCCTTCCTCATCCTGCGCTGGGGGAGGCCGCAGCCGCGGAACCAGACCGCCGCGGGCCAGAAGCAGCACGAACCGGTGGCCGCCCACTGAGCCCGAACTCTCCGTCCCGGAGGACGCGGCGTCCTACAGGACGGAGGGTCGGGGCTGGAGCGCCCGCCACTCCTGCTCGAGGATCGCGAAGTCGACCTCCGTGCTCCACTCCCCCTTGAACCACTCGTTCTCGACGAGGACCGCTTCCTGGCGCATGCCGACCTTCGTCAGCACGGCTGCCGAGGCCGGGTTGCGCTGGTCGATCCGGCCCGTGATGCGATGCAGGCCGAGGTCCTCGAACCCGAGCCGGAGCAGCACGCGGACCGCCTCCGTGGCGTAGCCGTTCCCGTGGTGGACCGGATGGAAGACGTAGCCGACCTCGCCGCTCCGATGCTCGCCCGACCGCCAGAACAGCATCACGTCGCCGATCAGCTCGCCCGTCGACTTCAGCACCACGGCGACGCGCAGCGCCTGCTTCGGCTCCGTCAGGCTCGTCCGGCGGCGCTCCGGGTCCGCGTACTGCTCGGCGACCTGCTCCCGCGTCGAGGGCCGGAGCGGGATGTAGGCGCAGACGTCCGCGCGTGACAGGTAGGCGTGCATGGCGTCGATGTCACCGACCGGGTCGATCGGGCGCAGGAGCAGCCGCTCCGTCTCCATGGGGTAGTCGGGCGCCAGCGCCGGCGCCTCCTCCGTGCTCATGGCCCGAACGGTACCCAGCGAGTGCGACGGCGTCTGCCCGGATCCGGGTCGCCCGACCAGCGGCGCGCACGGGCAGGTGACCGGAATCGGGGCAGACGCGGAGCGGCGGATCACCACCCGGACCCCACCCCAGGGTGGTGGGCGCGGAGCGACGGCCCCGGGACGCTGGAGCCATGGACCTGCAAACGATCGTGACCCCCCTGATCGCCCTCGCCGTGATCGGCCTGCTCGTCGCGCGTCAGCTGCGCTGGCGCACCTTCGACCCCGCCCGCGCGCTGCGGCTGCCGATCGTCCTCGGCGCCATCGGCCTGCTGAACCTCGCGAACCTGAAGGGTGTGACGGTCACGGCGCTCGACGGCAGCCTGTTCGCGATCGAGCTCCTGCTCTCGGCGGGCGTCGGGGCCGCGATGGGACGCCTGGCGGTCTTCCGGAGCGCACCGGACGGCTCTCCCGCGCTGCAGACCCGCACCGGCTGGGTCGGTGCGGCCATGTGGGCCGTGCTGATCGCGGTCCGCGTCGGCTTCGACGCGCTCGGCGGTGCGCTGGGCGCCCACCTCCTGACCCAGACCGGCGTGATCCTGGTGCTGCTCGCCGCGAGCCGCGCGACCGCGGCGCTGGTGATCCGCGTCCGGGAACCGCACCGGCCGGGCCTCCGCCCGTCGGTTCCGACGGGACGCGACGTCGCCTGACGGCCGTGCGGATGGCGACCGCAGTCGGCATGATCGAGTGCGTGACCCCCGCCCTCGCCCCCGCGGCGGCGGGCGCCTCCGCGCCCACGCGGTTCCGGGACCGGGTGCGGTCGCCCGTCGTGCTGCTCAACCTGATGGGGGTGGTGCTCGTCGGCGCCGCCCTCGTCCCGAAGCGGGTCGGCACGACACCGGTCGTCCCGACCGTGCTCGGCGGCCTCGCGCTCGTCGGCTGGGCGCTGTGGGCGATGGCAGCCCCAGGACGACGGAGGGACGGCGCACTGCTCGTCGGGAGCCTCGCCGCCGCGATCGGTGCCGGCCTCGGGTCGCCCTCCCTCATCGCTCCGCTGATCGCCGCGGTGCTGCTCGTCGTCGCCGACCCGGCGCACACCGTGCGCCCGCTCGCCGCCTACGTCGCCGTGGTGACGATCGCGCTGAGCGCCGCCGCGGTCGGGAGCGGGATGGCGCTCCAGGAGCTGCTGTCCCTCGCCGCCGGGATCGCGTTCGGCGTGCTCGGCGGCATCACCCGGCGTCAGCGCCGGCTCGCGGACCTCCAGCGGGACGCGCTGATCGCCACGTCGCTCGCTGCGGAGCGGGACGCGGCGCGGGCGCAGCTGCTGGAGGCGCGCGGGGTCGCAGCGCGCGACGTGCACGACGTGCTCGCGCACAGCCTCGGTGGCCTCGTGCTGCAGCTCGACGCGATCGAAGCACTGCTGGAGCGCGGCCACCTGGACGAGGCGGCGGTGCGGGCCGGTGCCGCACGGGGGCTGGCGGCGGAGGGGCTGGCGGAGGCACGGCGCGCGGTCGCGACGCTCCGCGATCCGGACGCGACCCTTCCTCCGCCCGTTCCCGACGACGTGCTCCACCAGCTCGTCGACGCGCATCGCCGGCTGGGGGCGACGGTGCGGCTCACCGGCGACCCGTCGCTGCACGACCTCGGCCCGGCGCACCGCGCAGCACTCGCCGCGGTGCTGCGCGAGGCCCTCGCGAACGCCGGGCGCCACGCGCCCGGGACGGTCGTCGACGTCGACGTCCGGCGGGAACCGCACGCGATGGTGCTGCAGGTGGCGAATGCGGCACCCGTCGGGCACACCGCGTCCGTCGGCGGCGGGCACGGCCTGGTCGGCATGCGCGAGCGGTTCGCTGCGCTGGCCGACGGCTCGCGCATCGACGCGGGCCGGCGCGACGATCGCTTCGTCGTGGTCGCCAGGGCGGTGCTGCCGTGATCCGAGTCCTCGTCGCAGACGACCAGGCGATCGTGCGGGACGGCCTCGTCACCGTGCTCGGGCTGAGCGACGACGTCGAGGTCGTCGGCCAGGCCGCGGACGGCGCGGAGGCGGCGCGGCTCGCGACGGACCTCGCGCCCGACGTCGTGCTGATGGACCTGCGGATGCCGGTGCTGGACGGTGCGGGAGCGACCGCACGGATCCTCGCCGAGCGGCCGGGCACCCGGGTGCTCGTGCTGACCACGTTCGCGGACGACGCCTCCATCGCCGCCGCCCTGCGCGCCGGCGCCGTCGGCTACCTCACGAAGGACGCGGGGCGCCGCGAGCTGCTCTCCGCCGTCCGTGCGGCCGCCGAGGGGCAGGCGGTGTTCGGCGCGGCGGTCGGCGCACGCCTCGTCGCCGGCTTCGCCGCTCCTCCTCCGGCGACGGATGCGACGGGCCTCCGCAGCCGGTTCCCGACGCTGACCCCGCGGGAGGCGGAGGTGCTCGCGCTGCTCGCGCGCGGCGCCGCCAACCCGGAGATCGCTGGGGCGCTGTTCGTCAGCACGACGACGGTGAAGTCGTACGTGACCACGATCCTCGCGAAGCTCGGCGTGACGACCAGAGCACAGGCGATCGCGCTCGTCCTCGGCTGAGTCCCGGCGCAGGTCCGCGGACGCACCGCTGCCTACGCTCCTGGGATGCAGTATCGACAGCTCGGCTCGTCCGGCCTCCGCGTCTCGACCATCACCCTCGGCACCATGGGATTCGGCGGCACCGGCTGGGCCAGCCCCATCGGCCACCTCGACGTCGACGCCGCACGCCGCCAGGTCGACATGGCCCGCGACGCCGGCGTGAACCTGATCGACACCGCGGACGTCTACTCGAGCGGGCTGTCGGAGGAGATCCTCGGCAAGGCGCTCGGCAGCAGCCGCGACGAGGTGCTGATCGCGACGAAGGTGCGCGGCGAGATGGGCGACCGGCCCAACGACGCCGGCCTGTCGCGGCACCACATCGTCGAGGCAGCCGAGGCGAGCCTCCGACGCCTCGGCACCGATCACATCGACCTCTACCAGGTGCACGAGTGGGACGGCCAGACGCCGCTGGAGGAGACGTTGCGGGCGCTCGACGACCTCGTCCGCTCCGGCAAGGTCCGCTACATCGGCGCCTCCAACTACACGGGGTGGCAGCTCATGAAGGCGCTGTGGGCGTCGGACAAGCAGCACCTCGAGCGCTTCGTCAGCCAGCAGATCTACTACTCGCTGCAGGCGCGGGACGCGGAGAGCGAGCTCGTGCCCGTCTCGATCGACCAGGGGCTGGGCATCCTCGTCTGGAGCCCGATCGCGGGCGGCCTGCTGTCCGGGAAGTACCGCCGGGGCCAGGACGCCCCGGCGGGGACGCGCCGCTTCGAGGGCTGGACCGAGCCGCCCGTGCACGACGAGGACCGGCTCTACGCCACCATCGACGAGCTCGTCGCGATCGGGGAGGCGCACGACGTCTTCGCCGCCCGCGTCGCACTCGCCTACACGCTCGCCAAGCCGGCCGTCACCTCGGTGATCGTGGGTGCGCGGACGGAGGAGCAGCTCGCCGACAACCTGGCGGCCGCCGACCTGGTGCTGAGCACGGAGGAGCTCGCGCGGCTCGACGCCGTGTCGCTCGAGCCGCTGCGGTACCCGCACTGGCACCAGCTGGGCGCCTCGGACCGCATCGGCCCGGCGACGCGCGCGCTGCTCGAGCCGCACCTCGGCTGAACCCGGCTTCGCTCACGCTTCGTGGCGCGGCAGGCGTGGGCGCGCGTCGCGAAGCGTGAGCGAGGTGCTCAGCGGACGGTCCAGCCCCCGTCGATCACCAGCGTGTGCCCCGTGATCAGCGACGCGGCCGGGGAGGCGAGGAACGCGACGGCGGCCGACACCTCCTTGGGCGTGCCGATGCGGTGCAGCGCGGCGATGCGCTCCACCGTGTCGGCGCGGAAGGCCGGATCAGCGAGCGCGGGCTCGGTCCCGTCCGTCTCGATGAACGTGGGCGCCACCGCGTTCACGCGGATGCCGAGCTGGCCCCACTCGACGGCGAGGCAGCGCGTCAGGTGGATGACGGCCGCCTTGCTGGTGCAGTAGGACGACTCCCCCGGCAGCGCGACGAGCCCGGCCTGCGACGCGACGTTGACGATCGCGCCGCCGCCCACGGCGCGCATGTGCCGCGCCGCGTGCTGCGACAGGAAGAACGTGCTGCGGGTGTTGAGCGCCCAGACGGCGTCGAAGTCCGCCTCCGTCACGTCGAGCGCGTTCCCGAGGATGCTCCCGCCCGCGTTGTTCACGAGCACGTCGAGCCCACCGAGTTCGTCGAGCGCCCGGTCGATCCCCGCGCGGGACGCGGCGAGGTCGGTGACGTCCATCGGCAGCGCCACGGCACGGCGGCCGAGCGCCTCGATCTCGGCCACGACGCCGTTGTCGCGGGTGACGTCACGCAGACCCACCCCGACATCGGCACCCGCTGCGGCGAGCTCGAGGGCGATCGCCCGGCCGATGCCCCGCGCGGCGCCGGTCACGACCGCCACCGTCCCGTCGAGCGAGGTGCTGGCGATCATCGGTGGCCTCCGCGTCCCGCGGCCGCTGCGCCGCGCACGCCAGTATCGACGACCGCGACCGTCGCCTCCTGGATCGTGCTCGCCGGTAGCGTCGTCCGGTGTCGATCACCCAGCACCGCTCCACCGTCCAGGAGATGGACCCCGTCGTCCTCTACCGCGTGCTCGAGCTGCGCGTCGCGGTGTTCGTCGTCGAGCAGCATGCGGCATACCCCGACCTCGACGGCCGGGACATCGAGCCGGGTGCCGAGCTGCTGTGGGCCGAGGAGGAAGGCACCGTGCTCTCCACCGCACGGGTGCTGCGCGACGCGGACGCGATGCGGATCGGCCGGGTGGCCACCGCCGACGGGGCCCGCAGCCGAGGGGTCGCCTCCGCCCTCATGCGGGCGGCCGTCGAGCGCTGCACGGAGACGGCCCCCGAGCTGCCGGTCGTGCTCGACGCGCAGGAGCACCTCACGGACTGGTACGGCCGGTTCGGCTTCCGGCCGGGCGGCGAGCGCTTCTTCGAGGACGGCATCCCGCACGTCCGGATGGTCCGGCCCGCCGCCTCCTGAGCCCCTGTGCTCACGCGGCTCGCCGCGTCGCCAGCGGGGACGACGCAGGCAGCGTGCGCGAAGTCGTCAGCGGAGCCAGGCGCTCGTGAAGTCGAGGACCCTCGAGCCGTCGAGGTCCGCCAGGCTGCGGCTCGCGAAGGCGACCGCCGCGGCGGAGGTCTGCCAGCGGAACCTCAGGTGCTCCGTCGTGGCGGCCTCGACGATCGTTCGGGCCGCGTCCTCCGCGGACTGCGCGTTCGCGAACGCGCCCGCCGTGCGCGCGAGGTAGGCGTCCAGAAGCGGACCGTAGGGGCCGCCTTCGACCGGACGCTGCACGTTCTCGACGAACGCGCTCGCGACGGCGGCGGGCTCGACGACGCACACGTGCACGCCGAACGCGGCGGCGACCGGTGCGAGCGACTGCATCAGCCCCTCCACGGCGAACTTCGCCGCGCAGTAGGCGTCGGCGAACGGCTGGCCGACCACCCCGCCCACGCTCGTGACCGTGACGATGCGGCCGGAGCCGCGCTCGCGCATGCCGGGCAGGACGAGGCGGGTCAGGCGCGCGACGGAGAGCAGGTTGACTTCGAGCTGCGCCTGGAGGTCGGCGTCGGTCGTCTGCTCGAGCGTCGCGACCGAGCCGCGGCCCGCGTTGTTGACGAGGACGTCGATCGGGCCGACCTCCTCCACGACCGCCGCGCAGCGCGCGGGGTCGGTGACGTCGAGCGCGAGGACCTCCACCTGCGTGCCGGCGGCCGCTGCGGCGGCGTGCAGGACGCCGGCCTTCCCGGGATCGCGCATGGTCGCGACGACCCGCATGCCGGCGGCGGCGAGGCCGACCGCGGTGTGCAGCCCCATGCCGCTGGAGGTGCCGGTGACGAGTGCAGTGGTCATGTCGTCATTGTCGCGCGGCGCGGTACCACCCGCTCGACCAGGTGGGCGCGTGGGCCTCAGCGGGGACGGATCCGGGTCGGGCGGACGGACAGCATCTCGATCGTGCCGCCCGGCGGGAGGTCGACGACCGTCCGCACCGCCGCTGCCACCGACGCCGGGTCGAGCGCGAACCGGGCGTCGTACTCGAGACCCTCCCTGGCGACCTTCTCCCGCTGCATGTCCGAATCGGTGCGTCCCGGGTGGACTGAGGAGACCCGCACCCCCGCGCCGCGCTCCTCCTCCCGCAACGCATCCGTGAAGGCGCGCAGCGCGAACTTCGATGCCGCGTAGACGGCCCCGCCCGGCGCGCTGACGAGTCCGCTGCCGCTGTTGATCGCGACCACGACCCCCGCTGCGTTCCGGAGCGCGGGCAGCGCGGCACGGGTGAGCTCCGCGACCGCGAACAGGTTGATCGCGAACACGCGCTCCCACGCCGCACGATCCGTGTCGCCGATGCGGCCACCGTCCTCGACCCCCGCGGAGTGCACGAGGACGTCGATCCGGGGAGGCAGGGCAGGCACCGCGTCCGTCGCCAGGTCGGCGACGAAGGGTGCCGCGGACGGCAGCTCCGCGACGACCGGCGCGACCGCCTCCGCGGTCCGCCCACCCACCAGCACGTGGTGCGTGCGACCGAGCTCCACGGCGATCGCGCGGCCGATCCCGCGCGACGCTCCGGTGACGAGGGCGACGGGGCGGCTCATGCCTCCAGGCTAGGCGCGTGCAGCGGGACGTCATCCGGGCCCGACCGCCGGGGGCGGAGGGGCAGACTGGGGAGCCAGGAGGCACCATGTCGGACACCGCTCCCACCGCTCCCACCGCGGACGTGGTCACCGCCACGCCGGCGAACGGGAACACCCGCGACATGCCCGCCTCCAGCCCGCCGGCGAAGCTGATGCAACGGAACCGGGCCTGGCAGGGCCCGGACGCGAAGGCGCGCCTGCGCATCCTGCGGGGAGCGAAGAGCATCGCGATCGTCGGCGCGAGCCCGAACCCGGCTCGCTCGAGCTTCTTCGTGGCCACGTACCTGCAGGCGTCGACCCCGTACCGCGTCCACTACGTGAACCCGCGGGCCACCGAGATCCTCGGCGAGCCGGTCTACCCCGATCTCGCCTCGCTGCCCGAGGTGCCGGACATCGTCGACGTGTTCCGCCGCCCGAGCGACCTGCGGTCCGTGATGGACGACGCCCTCGCCGTCGGGGCGAAGACGGTGTGGGCGCAGCTCGGTGTCTGGAACGAGGAGGCGGCCGTCTACGGCGAGTCCAAGGGGCTCACCGTGGTGATGGACCGCTGCATCAAGATCGAGCACGCGCGCTTCCACGGGGGCCTGCACCTGCTCGGCTTCGACACCGGCCAGATCACCGCGCGCAAGACCATCCGCTGAGGACCTTCGCGGATCGGGAGATCTGGCGCGACACCCCGGAGCACCGGTCCCTGTACCGGCGTGTAGTGGAAGTCCTCCGGATACGCGAAGAGGATCCGGATCCGCGAAGCCGTCAGGAGGCGACGTTGATGTGCCCGCGATGCTCGTGCCGGTCGATCTCGTCGACGACCGCGAGCGCGAAGTCGGCGCCGGAGACGGCCGAGCGCCCCGCCTCGTCGACGAGCGCCACCGAGCCGCCGATCCGGTAGCGGCCGAGCGCCTCGCCGGGGTTGTGGGAGCCGTAGGCCTGCGCGGGGCTGACGAACAGCCAGTCGAGCTCCTCGGGCGCCGACCTCTCGAGCCACTCCAGCGCCCGCACCATCTCCTCCGCCTCCGCCTTGAACTGCGGAGGCGTGTCGCCGGCTTCGACGAACCGGGGCGCCCCCTCCGCCGGCCGGAGCCCGCTCCAACCGCCGACGACGACGAGCCGCGCGCCCTGCTCGGCCGCGAGCCTCGCGAGATCCCCGACGATGCCCTCGAGCTGCCCGGCCAGCTCGCCGCGGGGAGCGAGCGCCTCGACGACGACGTCCTGGCCGGCGACCGCGGCAGCGACCGCGCCCTCCTCCAGGAAGGAGGCCTGTATGGAGTGGACGCCCTCGACCGGTTGCGCGGGCGCGGTCCGGCTGTACGCCGTGACGTGGTGGCCGCGAGCGGCCGCCTCTCGGACGATGTTGCCTCCGGTGTACCCCGTGCCGCCCAGAACCGCGATGCGTGTCATGCACCGAGCCAACCAGATCGAGGTGAACGCGCGGCACGGGAGGGGCTAGCTGCGGGGGACGTCCTCGACGAACCGCTCCAGAGCGGCACGGTAGGCGTCCGGGTCGTCCCGGGTGTCCGCCGTGACCAGCAGCGCGGCGGACCCCACCACGCGGGTGAAGGGCCCGCGACACGGGATCGTGATCACCTTCGCGAGCCCCGCCTCCCATGCAGGGATCAGGGCGGCGAGCGCCACGTACTCGGGCGACCGCTCGTACTGGAGGTGGTGCGCGACCTCGCGGTCCGCATCGGCGGCCACCCAGTCGCGGTAGCCGCCGTCGTCGAACACCTCGTCGCCGAACCGATCCCGCCAGGTCGGGCCGATGAACGCCCGGATGCGTTCGGCCCGCTCGCCGGACCCGGGAGGCAGCTCGGCGATCCCGTGCAGCACGTCGCCCTGCCGCAGGCGACCCGCGTGCTCCAGCACCTCGTCCCACACGAACGGCCACGCGGCCTGCCACGTCCGCAGCACGTCGCGATCAGGGGCCGCCGCAGGAGGGCCGGCGGGCGGCACGGTCAGCAGCGGCGGCAGGTCCGCTCCGGTGGGATGCAACCCGCACGCCTCACGCAGCCAGAGGAGATCGAGGATCGCGTGCGGGGAGTCCTCGACCTCGACCACCATGTCGTGCGGCCAGGGGTTGCCCGGGATCGCCCTGCTCGCCTGCATCGCGCCTCCGGACGCAAGTCTGGCATCCGGTCAGCGGTCGAACAGCGCCCGTCTGCTGGCCAGGCGCAGCTCCAGCTCGCGCATCACGATCCGCGCGAAACCCTCGACGGACGCGACCTCGTCGGCGGTGAACTCGCGCGGGACGACGTCGCACGCGAGCAGGCGCCCGATCGCCTGCCCGTCGTGGGTCAGCAGGGGTGCGGCGAGCGCCGATCGGACGTGCGGCTCGCCCCGCACGAAGGGGTGCTCGCGCAGGCTCGGCTCGGCGAGCACGTCCGGCAGGTTCCAGGTGCCCTCGCCTCCGTTCGCCGCGACCTCGCTGGTCAGCGACCTGGGCAGCTCGGGCAGCTCGACCCCGCGGCGGGACTTGAACCAGGCACGGTCCTCGTCGACGATCGCGACGATCGCCACCGGGAGGTGGAGCGTGCGGCGGACGAGGTCCGTCACCTCGTCGAACGCCTCCTCGGGCGGGCTGTCGAGCACGTCGTACCGCCGCACCGCCTCGATGCGGACCGACTCGGGGTCGGGCACCGACGGCTCCCGCCGGCGCAGGAGGTCGTCGACGACGGAGTCCTGGAACGCCGAGATCGCCTCGGGCAGTCGCAGTCGCACGTCCCGGTCCCGACGGGTCATCCCTCGGATGATCCTCGTCAGCTCGGGCGGCACGGATCCAGGGATCACCGGGTCGCGCTCGAGGCGGGCGAACGCGGACGTCGCCACGTCGCCCGGGAACGCGACACGGCCCGTGAGCGCCTCCAGCAGCACGAGCCCGAACGAGTACACGTCCGAATCCGGCCCCGCATCGTCCCCCGCGGCCTGCTCGGGACTGAGGTAGGCCGCGGTCCCGGTGATGGACGGGCCCGACTCCCCCTCGCCGATGAGGGTCGAGATCCCGAAGTCCGCGAGCTTGCCGCGGATGCGGCCGCCCTCCTCCCGCGCGTCGAGCAGCACGTTCGCCGGCTTGATGTCGCGATGCACGAACCCGGACTCGTGCAGGTACTGCAGCCCGCTCCCGACGTCCAGGCCGAGGTGGACGACCTGCAGCGACGAGAGCGCCCCGTGCTGCAGCCGCTCCCGGAGATCCCCGCCGCGCAGATACTCCATGACGAGGTAGATCTGGGGGTTGTCGGGATCGCTGAGCTCGATGCCCGCGTCGTACAGCGTCGTCAGCGAGGAATGGTTCAGCGAAGCGATCAGCTTCGCTTCGGCGTCCTGGGTGCGGAGCTCCTCGGGGTTGCCGGCCCGCGCCCGGAAGACCTTGACGGCGACCTCCCGGCGGAGGAGGAGGTCACGCGCGACGAACACCCTCGCCTTGCCGCCGCGACCGACCTCGCGACCCAGCTGGTAGCGGCCGGAGGCGACGTCGGCGGGCCCGGCGACCCGACGCTCCGGCGCCCCGATGGCCATGCTCGCCGCCCTCTTCCCGTGGTGCCCCGCAGGGCGTGCCCGACCGGTCGCGGACCGATCAGGATGGCGACAGTATCCTCCCCGCGTCGCGGACTGGAAAAGGTTTGTTTCGACCAATGCCCAGGGAATCGAGGGGTTCTCGACAGGAAGCGGGTCAGCGTCCTCGCCGGGTGCGCACGACGTCGACGCCGACCGCTGCCAGCAGCACCAGCGCAGCCCCGCCGAGGACGGATCCGGTGACGTGCGGGTCCAGCGCGGCGCCGCTCCCGAGCGGCAGGACGAGCAGCAGCAGGCCGAGCACGCCCGCCACGACGGCCACGCCGGAGCCGAGCACCTGCCGGACGACGGCGGCGAGCAGCACCCGGTCACGCCGGTCCGCGAGCACCCGGATGTTGACGCTCAGGTCGCCGCGTTCGACCGCGCCGCTGATCCGTTCGAGCCGGCGAGGCAGCCGCCGGAGCACGGGAAGCGCGCCCATCACCTGATCGGCGGCGAGCCTCCCCATGTTCGCGGGTGCGAGCTGCTCCTGCAGCTGCTCGCTCGCGATGTCCCGGGCGGTCTCCAGCAGGTCGAACGACGGGAGGGTCGCGCGGAGCGTGCCCTCGAGGATCGCGAAGCCCCGGGCCGCCGCGACGAACTCCGCGGGCGGCGCGATCCCGTAGCGGCGCACGAGGACGGCCATCGCGTCCGCGGTCGCGACGTCGACCCGCGCCCCCGGGCCGAGCTCCTCCACGAGGAACTGCCCGAACTCCCTCCGGAACGCCGCCTCGTCCGCGCCGGGCCGGATCGGGGCCAGGGCGAGGATGCCGTCGGAAATGGTCTGCGTGTCCTCCTGCAGGTACGCGATGACCATGTCCTGCACCGCTTCGCGGGTCTGCCGGTCGAGGCGCCCGACGGACCCGAAGTCGATCAGCGCGGGCTCGCCCGACGGCAGGATCATGATGTTGCCGGGGTGCAGGTCCGCGTGGTACACCCCGTCGATCGCCACCTGCCGGACGAAGGCGCTGACGACCGTGCGCGCCGCGTCCTCCAGGCCGCTCCGATCTGCAGCGGGATCCGCGATCAGCTCGGAGAGGGTCCGCCCGGGCAGGAACTCCATGACCAGGACGCGCTGCGTCGAGAGCTCGGGGAACGCGGCGGGCACCCGCAGGTGCGTGCCGGCGCCCTGAGCGCCGAGCGCGGCGAGGTTCAGCGCCTCCCGGCGGAAGTCGATCTGCCGCAGCAGGTCGTCGCCGTACTGCTGCGCGATCTCCGTCGCGCGGAGCCGGCGGAGCTCCGGGTACACCGCCGCCAGGCGCCGGATCGTCCGCAGGGCGATGTCGACGTCGCGGCGCACCTCGGCGTCGACGCCGGGACGCTGCACCTTCACCGCGACCTCGGCGCCCGACACCAGCACGGCGCGGTGGACCTGCGCGATCGACGCGGCGGCCACCGGCTCCTCGTCGAACTCCAGGAACACGTCCCCGACCGGGGCGCCGAGCTCGCGCTGCAGCAGGGCACGCACCTCGGGCCACGGCGCGGGCGCGACCTGCCGCTGCAACTGCGCGAGGGCGGCGCCCCACTCGGGCGGCAGCACGTCGTCCCTGGTGGAGAGCACCTGGCCGAACTTGACCCAGGCGCCGCCGGCCTCCTCGAGGGCACGGCGCAGCCCCTCCGCCTGCTCCGCACGCAGGTCGGATCCGGCGGGGTCCGTGCCGAAGTCGAGGCGGCGCCACGGCAGCAGCCCGTTCCGCCGAGCGATCCGGATCAGCTGGGTGAAGCGCGGACGGCGCGGCAGCCCCTTCGGCGCCTCCCGCGAGGCGAGCGACATCGGCGGCGGTGCCCCGAATCCACGCCCTTCCGCCACCGCGCCGCTCCCGTTCCACCCGCCGACGCGGGGAGGGCAGCGTACCGGGGGGCGCCCTCCCCGCGTGTCGCCGGGCCCAGCGCGCCCGCGGAGCCGGTTCGCGAGTGCGCTCAGGTTCGATGCAGATTCCACCGCCCCATCGCTTCATACGGTTCTGCATCCGAACGGAGCGGAGGAGTCATGACCGCAGTCGCTGAACCGGGTGCCGCCACAGGCCACCACCTGAAGAGGACCGTCGGCTTCTGGGGCCTGACGTTCGTCTCCCTCGGCTCGATCATCGGATCGGGATGGCTGCTCGGCGCGCTCACCGCCGCCGGGATCGCCGGGGGCGGCGGCTCGCTCGTGTCGTGGGTCCTCGCCGCGGTGATGCTCATCGTGCTCGCGCTGATCCACGCCGACCTCGGTGCGGCGTACCCGGTCGCCGGCGGCACATCCCGGTACCCGCACTACGCCTTCGGCGGGTTCGCGGGCTTCAACGCCGGCTGGACGACCTACCTCCAGGCGGTCGCGATCGCACCGCTCGAGGTCGAGGCGTCGCTGTCGTACGTCAACTCGGTCGGTTCGATCTCGAAGAGCTTCCCGCTCGTGCACACCGACGGCACGCTCACCCCGCAGGGCATCGTGATCGGCGTCCTCGCGATGGCGCTCTTCGCGTTCATCAACCTCGGCGGGGCGAGGTGGCTCTCCGACAGCAACACCGCGATCGTCCTGTGGAAGATCTTCGTCCCGGTGCTCACGATCGTGACGCTGCTGATCATCAACTTCCACCCGGGCAACTTCACCGCGAACGGCGGATTCGCGCCCTTCGGGTTCCACGGCATCTTCGCGGCGCTCCCGGCCGGCGTGGTGTTCGCACTGCAGGGGTTCGAGCAGGCGACCCAGATGGCGGGCGAGTCGGTCAACCCGCAGAAGCACGTCGCGAAGGCGATCATCCTGGCGATGGCGATCGGCACGATCGTCTACATCGGCCTCGAGATCGCGTTCGTCGGCGCGCTCGACCCCGCCAAGCTGGCGGCGGGCGGCTGGGCCAAGCCCATCGGCGCGGGCGACTACGGGCCCTACTACACGCTCGCGATCTCCGGCGGCGTCATCTGGCTGGCGATCATCCTGATCGTCGACGCCGTCATATCCCCCGGAGGCACCGGCCTGATCTACGTCGGCACCACGGCACGGATCTCGTACGCGCTCGGACTGCCGAACGCGCTGACCCGGGTCAACGCTCGCGGCGTCCCCGTGTGGTCGATCGTCGTCGCGACGGTCTTCGGGATGTTCTTCCTCGCACCCGCTCCGAGCTGGCAGACGCTCGTCGGGGTGATCACCGGAGCGACCGCGGTGATGTACGCCTTCGCGCCGATCTCGCTCGGTGCGCTGATGAAGGTGGATCCGACCCGGGAGCATCCGTACCGGTTGCCCGCGCCGAAGTTCCTGCTGCCCGTCGGCTTCGCGTTCGCGAACCTGATCATCTACTGGGGCGGGTTCGGGGTGACCTGGAAGCTCGCGATCGGCCTGCTGATCGGTCAGATCATCTTCTTCATCGCCGTCGCGGCACGAGCGAAGAACGTCGACGCCAAGGCGCGGTTCCGGTCCGCGCTGTGGATCTGGCCGTGGCAGATCGGGCTGATCGTGCTGGGGCTGCTCGGGAACTACGGGAGCAAGACCGACGTCGAGCTGCACGTGCTCCCGAACGACTGGGACGCGCTGATCGTGGCCGCGTTCGGGATCGTCGTGTACTACCTCGTGGTCCGGACGGCCCAGCCGCAGGCCGAGGTCGAGAAGACGGTGGAGGCCGACCTGCTGGAAGGCGCCCCAGAGCTGCGGGCCACCCCCGGCTTCGCCTGACCGACTCCGTGCGGTGGTCCGGGACCGCCACATCTGTCAGAGACCGCCACATCTGTCATGAGGAGTCAGACCGGGCGGACCGACCCGGGCGAGCCCCCGGTCGCGAGGCGCATGAGGTCGGTGTCGAACTCGATCTCGTCCGCCCCCTCCGACGCCCCGCCGAACACCCGGTTGTAGTGCGTGCCGGCATCGCGCATGGCCGACTTCACACCTGCCGCGGCGAGCACCACGAGCTCGTGGGCCGCTCGGTCGATGCGCTCACCGAGCGCCTTCGTCCCCCAGTCGTCGCTCGCCGCGAAGACGCTCGTCGGCGTCGTCAGCGCGCGCAGGTAGGCGAACAGGGAGCGCAGCTGCTCGTCGGCGACGAGGGCGTGCCGGGAGGTGCCCGCGGTCGCGGCGAGCACGGTCGGCACCGCGATCAGCAGATCCTGGTCGACGACGTCGAAGAACGACTTGAACAGTCCGCTGACCCCGGCCTTGTAGACGGGCGTCGCGACGATCAGCGCGTCCGCCTCCGCGAGCGTCGCGATCGCGGACGCGACGGCCGGGGGTGCGAAGCCGGTGACCTGGGCGGAGGCGAGCTCCGCGGCGAGGGGGCGCAGCTCGATGATCGAGGTGCTCACCTCGAGCCGCGCCTCCGCGGCGCGCTCGAGCACCCGCGCGGTGATCCGGTCGACGAGCATCCGCGTCGAAGACGGGTCGCTGGTGCCGCCGGAGATGACGACGAGCTTCATGGTGGTCTCTTCCTTCACGACTCTTCGTTTTGTAGGACGGGGTGTCCTACAAAACGGAGAGTGCGGGTCTGTCTTCAGGCGAGCAGCGCGCAGAGGTCGCGCAGCTGCCGCTGCTGTTCGGGCGTGAGGGTCCGCATTCGCGCCTCCACGCTGCGGGCGTGCCGGGCGCCGGTGCGCTGCTGCGCCTCCGCACCCGCGTCGGTGAGCGTGATGAGCACACCGCGCCGGTCGTCGGGGTCGGTCGCCCGGCCGACGAGGCCGCGCTGCTCCAGCCGCTCGAGGAGGCGGGAGAGCGCGGGCTGGCTCAGCAGCACCTGCTTCGTCAGCTCGCTCTGCCGCAGCGCGCAGCCGGCCTTCCTCAAGGCGTAGAGCACGTCGTACTCGTTGAGCGAGACCTCGTCCCACATCCGCTCGGCCGCGAAGCCGCGCATCACCGAGACCTGGGCGGAGAGCAGCGCCTCCCACGACTCGTTGGCGAGGCGGACGTCCCGCGAGTCCGTGCTCGCTCCTGACAGGGCCGAGACCGACACGGTCAGGCCGCCTCGGTGTCCTGGTAGGGCGAGCCACCGGTGACGTTGTCGCCGCGGTTCGCGTTGGGGCGCGGCCGGCGCGGCTCCCCGTCGCCGTACTTCGCAGCGACGAGGGAGGCGTGCGTCGGCGCGTCCGGCACGGTCGCCGGGCGCAGCGCGTCGAGCTCGCGACGCAGCACCGGCACCACCTCGCCGCCGAGCAGCTCCAGCTGCTCGAGCACCATCTCGACGGGCAGACCGGCGTGGTCGACGAGGAACAGCTGGCGCTGGTAGTCGCCGAACGTCTCGCGGAAGGTCAGCGTCTTGTCGATGACCTCCTGCGGGCTGCCGACGGAGAGCGGGGTCTGGCGCGCGAAGTCCCCCATCCGCGGGCCGTTCCCGTACACCGGCGCCTCGTCGAAGAACGGACGGAACCGCTCGTGGGCCTCCTGCGAGGTCCTCGCGATGAACGCCTGGCCGCCGAGTCCGACGATCGCCTGCTCGGGCGTGCCGTGGCCGTGGTGCGCGAAGCGCGCCCGGTAGAACTCGATCAGGCGCTTGGAGTGCTCCGACGGCCAGAAGATGTGGTTCGCGAAGAAGCCGTCGCCGTAGAACGCGGCCTGCTCGGCGATCTCGGGGGTGCGGATCGATCCGTGCCAGACGAACGGGGGCACGTCGTCGAGCGGACGCGGCGTGGAGGTGAAGCCGGAGAGCGGGGTGCGGTAGCGGCCCTGCCAGTCGACGACGTCCTCCCGCCACAGGCGGTGCAGCAGGTTGTAGTGCTCCAGCGCGAGCGGCAGGCCCTGCCGGATGTCCTGCCCGAACCACGGGTAGACCGGCGCCGTGTTGCCACGACCCAGCATCAGGTCCATGCGACCGCCCGAGACGTGCTGCAGCATCGCGTACTCCTCGGCGAGGCGTACCGGATCGTTCGTGGTGATGAGCGTCGTGGAGGTCGACACGATCAGGCGCTCGGTCCGGGCCGCGACCGCGGCCAGCAGCGTCGTCGGGGACGACGACATGAAGGGCGGGTTGTGGTGCTCGCCGAACGCGAAGACGTCGAGCCCGACCTCCTCCGTCTTCTGCGCGATGGCCAGGACGGCCTTGATCCGCTCCGCCTCGCTGGGCGTCTCGCCCGTCACCGGGTTCCTGGTGACGTCGCCCACGGAGAACACACCGAACTGCATCCGAACCACACTCCTCGACCACGGGCCGTCCGCCCTGATTGTATGCACTCGCATACAACTCGCGCTGTCCGGCGCTATTCCCGCGCGCCACGGCCCGCGCCGATCTCACGGAGTTCGCGATGAGCGCTGCGAGGGCTCTCCGCGGCTGACGGGGTCGCGCGCAGCCCCATCTGCCGCGGAGAGCCCCCGGAGCGGCGTCAGCGCCCGACGGCGCGCAGCCTGCGGTCGCCGAGCACGAGCAGCACGAGAAGCACGCACGCGGCGAGCATGAACAGCGCCAGCTCGTGCAGCCCGCCGGTGTCGGCGCGGCGCCCGAAGAAACCGGCGCTCGCGGAGGAGGAGACGATCGCGCCGAGGTACATGAAGGTGCGGAGCAGCCCCGCCGACGCACCGATCCGGTTCGGGTCCGCCTGGAAGTACAGCGCGTTCTGGTTCGCCAGGTTGAGCATCCCCTGCGGCACCCCGAGCACCGCCGCGATCACCACCAGGACCCAGATCGGCGACGCGCCCGTCACGAAGAGCAGGGCAGCGCAGACGATCACCTGGACCAGGCCGCCGACGAGCAGCTTCGGCCACACCTCCGGGCGCCGACCCGTCGTCACCGAGACGATGATGCCGACGAGGAACGTCGACAGCAGCACGAGGCCCGTGACGGCAGCGCTCAGGCCGCGACCGTCCTCGAGCCACTGGGTGAACCCGTAGAGGTAGCCGTAGGAGACGGTCGCGGCGAGCAGGGACCGCGCGTAGGTCGCGAGGATCGCGCGGTCTCCCGCGAACACCCGCACGTCGACGAACGGGTCGGCGGCCCGCAGCTCTCGGATCGCGAACCCGGCGGCCGCCACGACGGAGAGCCCCAGCAGCCAGAGCGTCTCGAGGTGCGGCGCCATCAGGAACAGCAGGAGGGCCACCAGCGTGGCCGCGAACAGGCCGACGCCGGCCCAGTCGAGGCGCGCGAACCGGAGCCGTGCGTCCGGCAGAGCCTCGTCCTTCGGCAGGACGAGGAGCCCGAGCAGCAAGCCCGCGAGCGCGAGCGGCACGTTGATCGCGAAGGTGGCGCGCCAGCCCCCGAGATCCACGAGCACGCCGCCGAGGGTCGGGCCGACCACCGCGATCGTCTGGGTGGCGATCGCGAGCGCGGTGAGGATACCGGCCGGGCTCTCCTGTCCCGTGCGCTTCGCCTCGCGGCGGATGAGGACCATGGAGGCGGGATAGCCGGAGCAGGTGCCGAAGCCGAGGACCACCCTGGCGAGCACCAGCACCGCGATCGTCGGAGCGAGCACGCCGATCAGGCCGGCGACACCCGTCAGCACGGTGCCGGCGAGGAAGAGCCGTCGCGGTCCGAAGACGTCGACGAGGCGTCCGACCAGCGGCTGCCCGATCGCGGTCGCCACGTAGAGCGCGGACACGAGCCACGCGGTCTCGGCGGCGGGTGCGCCGAAGGCGACGGCGATCGGCACGAGGGCGACGGCGACGATGGAGGAGTTGATCGGGTTCAGGATCGACCCGAGGATCATCGGCGCGAGCAGCCGCCGGTCGAACCGGTCGACGGGCGGCGCAGGATGCGTCGTCATCGCTCCGTGAGCCGCTGCAGCAGCGCGGCCGCCTCGAGCACCGTCGCGAGCTCGGCGTCGTCGAGCTTCTCGCGCAGCGTGCTGGCCAACCACTCCTGGCGCGCCGCACGGCCCCCGAAGAACACGGCCTCCCCCTCCGGTGTCATCCGCAGGATCGCGCGGCGACCGTCCGCCGGGTCCTCCGTGCGCACGAGCAGGCCGTCCTTCTCCAGGGCCGCGACCGTCGCGGCCATCGACTGGGGGCGCACGCCGTCCATCGCCGCGAGCGCCGCTGCGGTGTCCGCCTCGCCCTTCGCGATGCGGGCGAGGGCAGACGACTGGGAGGCGGACAGGCCGCCCTCGTTCGCGACGAGGCGGAGACGGCGGTGCAGCCGGCCGACCGCGACGCGCAGCTCGCGGGCGGCCCGGGCGGCCGGGTCGGTGTCTGGCTCGCTCACGATACCCAGTCTAGACTGCCTATCCGTGACCGAAGCCAGCACCGTCCTCCTGCTCATGGATCTGCAGCGGAACATCGTCGAGCGCTACCCGGATCCCGCGGTCCTGCAGCACGCCGCGGAGGCCGCCGAGGCCGCCCGCACCGCCGGGATCCCGGTCGTGTTCGTGCGGGTGGCGTTCCGGGAGGGGGCGCCCGAGATCGCGACGTCGAACCGGCGGTTCGGTGCCGCCAGGGCCCGGGCGACGGGCGGCGAGTCGGCGCCCGGCGTGCAGATCGACGACGCCGTCGCACCGCGTCCTGGCGAGCCCGTCGTCACCAAGCGGCGGGTGAGCGCGTTCGCCGGCAGCGACCTCGACGCGCTCCTCCGCGGCTACCGGGCCGAGCGCCTGGTCCTCGCCGGCATCGCGACGAGCGGAGTCGTGCTGTCGACGTTCACGCAGGCGGCGGACCTCGACTTCGACCTCGTCGTGCTGGCCGACGCGTGCGCCGACGCCGACCCCGAGGTGCACCGCGTGCTGACGGAGTCGGTGTTCCCGAAGGCCGCCGACGTCGTGACGACCGCGGAGTGGGCCGCATCGCTCGGGTAGGTCAGGATGGGACCGTGGCGACTGCGATCGAGGACACCGTTCCCGAGGTGTCCGAGGACATCGACCCGGAGGATCTCGCGGAGGTCGTGGACGAGCTCCGGACGATGAACAGCGACGACTGGTCGACGGTCGCCGAGAACGGTGTCGCGAACGCCGCGCGGCTGGAGTTCGCGTTCTCCGCGCCGAACGAGGAGGTCGCGACGGCGCTGCTCGAAGGCGTCCGCGACGACCTGGGCTACGCGGCGACCGCGAGCGAGCCCCAGGGCGAGCTGGACGACTGGACGATCCGCGGCACGACCTCCGAGGTGTCGATCACCCGGGACGGCCTCGCGGAGTGGGTCCGGCGTCTCGCCGCATACGGCCTGGACCAGGACGGCTGCGTGCTCGACGGCTGGGCCGTGCTGATCGACTGAGCCGATGCACCGTGCTGCCGTGGTCGCCGCGCGGTGCAGCGCGCAGCTGCTGAGCGGGCCGCCCGCGTCCACCGCAGCGGACGCGGTGCAGCGGTTGCTGGCCGTGCAGGGACAGGATCCGAGGGGGTTCCGGCTCGCGATCCGCGCGAGGACCTCGCTGGTGACGGCGGCGGACGTCGAGGAGGCGCTGACCGCGTCCCGCTCCCTGGTCGTGTCGTGGCTGAACCGCGGCACGCTGCACCTCGTCGCGGCGCAGGACTTCTGGTGGCTGCACGACCTCACCACCCCGCAGCTCGGCGCCGAATCGCTGCGCCGTCTCGCGCAGGAGGGCGTCTCCCCCGTCCTCGCCGAGCGCGGCATCGACACGGTCGTCGCTGCGGTCCATGAGGCGCCGAGGACGCGGGAGGAGCTGCGCGCCGCGCTCGATGCCGCAGGCGTGCCGACGCGGGGGCAGGCGCTCGTGCACGTGCTGCTCGCGGCGACGCTCCGGCATCGGCTGATCCGCGGCCCGATGCGGGGCGCCGACCACTGCATGGTGCTCGCGGAGGACTGGATCGGTCCCGCTCCCGAACCGCTGGAGCACGACGCCGCGCTCGCGCTCCTGGCGACCCGCTACCTCGCCGGGCACGGCCCCGCCTCCGATCGTGACCTGGCGATGTGGGCGAGGCTCCCCCTCCGCGACGCGCGCGCCGGGCTCGCCGCGATCGAGACCGTGGACGGCGGCGACGGCCTCCGCGACCTGCCGGGACGGGGCGACCCTGCGCCGTTGCCGACCAGGCTGCTCGGCAACTTCGACCCGATCCTGCACGGCTGGGTGTCGCGGGACGCCGTGCTCGGACCGCACGAGGCGGACGTGGTGGCGGGCGGGGTCTTCCGCTCCTGGTTGTTCGTCGAGGGTCGGGCCGCGGGCCTGTGGCGGATCATCGGCGGCCGCGTCCGAATCGCGCCGTTCGCACCGCTGCCCAGGCGCGTGGAGCAGGAGCTGGTCGCGGACGCGGCAGCAGTGCTCCACTCTCTCGGGATGCCCGGGAGGGAGCCGGTGCTCGAACCCCTGCGGTGATGGCCGCGTCGGGAAGGGAACGGCGCCGCCCGCAGCACGGAGCGCCGGGATACGGGAATGCGGCAGTCCGCTCCGCTGCTCCCTCCCCTGTGCCCCTGGTCCTGACGCTCTTCAGCTCGAGCTTCTGCGGTGCCTGCGCCCGAACGCGGCGTGCGCTGGAGGACGCGACCTCCCTGCTCGGCGGTCGGGTACTGCTCCGCGAGGTGAACGTCGCGTCCGATCCGGCGGAGAGCGAGCGCCGCGACATCATGGCGACGCCCACGACCGTCCTGACCGGGTCGGACGGGGAGGAGCTGGGGCGGGCGGCTGGCGTGCCGACCGCGAACCAGGTCCTCGCGATGATCGCGAGCCACCTGCCCGACTGAGCGCGCGGGTGCCGTCAGGCCGGGACGGCCGCCAGCGCGTCGTCGATCGCGGCCACGAAGTCGTCGAGGTCGTCCGGGTCGCGGGACGTGATGAGCGTCCAGCCGGCGCTGTCGTCGACGACGACGGACCGGTCGACCCAGTCGCCGCCCGCGTTCAGCAGGTCGGAGCGCAACGACCGGAAGGAGGTGAGGCGCTTGCCGTCGACCGCGCCCGCCTCCACGAGCGTCCACGGCGCGTGGCAGATCGCCGCGATCGGCCTTCCCGCGGCGACGAACGCCTTCGCGATCGCGACCGCGTCGGCGTCGAGGCGCAGCGCGTCGGCGTTGATGGCGCCGCCGGGCAGCAGCAGGAGGTCGTACGCGGACGGGTCGACGGCGCCGATGGTCGTGGTGGGCGAGACGGTGCAGCCCGGGTCCTTGTCGCCGACGAGGGTCACGACCTCGGCACCGGCCTCGGCCGCCACGTCCACCGTCGCGCCGTTGCCGCGCAGGTGCTCGAGCGGGATGACGAGCTCGTCCTGCTCGACGCCGGAGTTGGTGACGACCGCCAGGACCGTGCGCCCGCCGAGATCGATGTCCGCCATGACCGTTCCTCCTCGCATCGGCCGGGGATTCCGGCCGCGAACTCGACGGTACGAATCCGGGCTGATGGAGCGATCCGCGTCAGCCGTGCGCGGGGTGGACGGCGACCCCACGCCACCGATGCGGTGGGTCAGCGCCGGGTGATGGCGACCAGGGGACGGCTGGACGAGACCGAGAGCCGGAGCGAGCCCCTCCGTGCCAGCAGGACCGAGAGCACGATGCCCGCGATCGCCGGGACCCCACCCGCGATGAGCATCCCCCCGCGGGCGCCGAGCGCATCGACGATGCCGCCCATGATCGGGCCGCCGATCCCCTGCCCGCCGAGCACCACGAGCACCCAGACGGAGATGACGCGCCCCCGCACCTCCGGCACCGTGCTCAGCTGCACGAGCGGGTTGCCCGACTGGAAGAAGTACTGGCTGCCGATGCCGGTGACCACGAGGGCGATGCCGAACGTCTGCACGGTCGGCATCACCGCGGCGACCGCGAGCACCGCCGCCCAGCCGGTGCCGCAGAGGACCACGATGCGGAGTCGCAGGCGGGTCAGACGGGTGGAGGCGAGCGCCCCGCCGACCGCTCCGACGGCGACCAGCGAGTTGAAGAGGCCGTAGCCGGACGCGCCGAGGTGGAACACCTGCGTCGCGAACGCCGCGAGCAGCACCGGCATCGTCAGCGTGAACACGCTGAGGAACGCGAGCATGAGGATCGAGTAGCGGATCGCCGGGGTCCGCAGCACGAACGCGACCCCCTCCCGGAGGGCGTGCGGACGTCGCTGCGGCTTCGGCGCCGGCTGCAACGCGGAGCCGTCGAGACGGCTGAGCATGAGGACGGTCACCGAGCACGCGATCGCGTTGATCGCGAAGGCCCAGCCCCCACCGACCGCGCCGATCAGGCCGCCCGCCACCGCGGGACCGATGAAGGCGCCCAGCTGGAACACCGCCGCGTTGAGGTTCAGCGCGTTCTTCAGGTGCTGCCGTCCGACGAGCTCGTTGACGAACACCTGCCGTCCGGGGTTGTCCACCACCGTCACGCAGCCGATCGCGAACGCCGCACCCCAGACGAGCCAGACCGTCGCGGTGTGCGTGAGCGCGAGCACGGCGAGGACGACGCTGACCGAGCCGACGAGGGACTGGGTGACCATCAGCAGCTTGCGGCGCGGGAACCGGTCGACGACCACGCCCCCGTGCAGGCCGAACAGGATCGAGGGCGCGAACTGCGCTGCGGTCGTCACACCGACGGCGGCGACGCTGTGGGTGAGCTGCAGGACGAGCCAGTCCTGGGCGATGCGCTGCATCCAGGTCGCGCTCATCGCGAGCACGTTCGAGCCGGCGAACCGACGGTAGTTGGGCACGGAGAGCGGCGCGAAGCCGCTGAAGGCGGGACGGATGCGGGCGGGGACGTGCAGGGCGAACGACATGACTGCTCTCCACGCTACGGCTGGCGACCCATTGCGCTCGGTGATGTGCTTCGATATCCGCTATTGGATTCTCGAATGAGTCGGCTCGAAGGGCGCTGTTGTATGTACGACCCGGTTCTGCTCCGCACGTTCCTCGCCGTCGCGGGCGGCCACAGCTTCACCGTCGCGGCGCAGCAGCTCGGGATCAGCCAGCCGACCGTGAGCCAGCAGATGCGTCGGCTCGAGGACGAGGTCGGCCGGGCCCTGTTCATCCGCGAGACCCGCGGTGTGCGGCTGACCGAGTCCGGGGAGGCGCTGGCCGGCTTCGCGCACCGCATCCTGGGTGCGCACGCCGACGCGGAGTCGTTCTTCCGCTCCTCCCCCACCCGCGGACGACTGCGGTTCGGGAGCGCCGACGACCTCGCCATCACCCAGCTGCCACGCATCCTCCGCCAGTTCCGGCGGCTCAACCCGCAGGTGGACCTCGAGCTGACGGTGGACCAGAGCGGTGCGCTGACGCGCCGTCTCGCTGCCGGCCACCTCGACCTCGTGCTCGTCAAGCAGCCCTCCGTGGAGGCGGGTGAGGGGACCCTCGTGCTGCGCGACCAGTTCGTCTGGGCCGCCGAGGACGCGGAGCCGTTCCTGAAGCAGGAGCAGGTGCCGCTCGTCGTGCACCGCGCACCGAGCTTCACCCGGAGCATGGCCATCGACGCGCTCGAGGCCGCCGGCCGACGCTGGCGCATCGCCTGCACCGTCCGCGACATCAACGCGATGCTCGCCGCGACCCGCGCCGGGCTCGGCATCGCGGTGCTGGCGCACTCGCTGATCCCCTCCGACCTGCAGAAGGTGGAGGTGCGCCTCGGGCTGCCGACGCTCGGCGGCGTCGACTTCCGGCTGCTGTCGAACCCGGCTGCACCGAAGACGGCGGTGGAGGCGCTCACTGCGGCGATCCGCAGCGCGACCCTCTCCGCGCAGGCCCCGCTCGCCTCCCGCTGACCCCCTGCGTTGTGAAGGGACTTCTGCGCCGACCGCGCAGAAATCCCTTCAAAACGGAACCGCGCGGACGCTACTCTGCGGCGCGTGACCCCGGAGCGGCGGCAGGAGCTCGTGCTCCTCCGGCGTGCGCGCGACCTGATCGACCGGCGCTACGCCGAACCGCTCGACGTGCCCGCGATCGCCGCGTCCGTGCACCTGTCGGCCGCCCACTTCAGCCGCCGGTTCCGCGCCGCCTACGGCGAGACGCCGTACCAGTACCTGCTGAGCCGCCGGATCGAGCGCGCGTGCGCGATGCTGCGCGGCGGCGCCTCCGTCACGCAGGCCTGCATGGCGGTCGGCTGCACGTCGCTCGGCTCGTTCAGCAGCCGGTTCACCGAACTGGTGGGCATGACGCCCTCCGCCTACCGCGCCGAGCAGCACCCGGAGTCACGGATGCCCGACTGCACCGCACGTCTCCTGCAGCGCCGCACGATCGCCGGCAGGACGAGCAGGATCCGAGAAGCCCGAAGGGGCCCGGCCGCCTAGCGTGCGGGGCATGCCGATCTCACTGCACTACTCGCCCATCACCGTCGCGGACCCCGAGGCGGCGCTCCCGTTCTACCGCGATGCGCTCGGCCTCCCCGTCGCGCAGGACGTGGCGGCCGGCGGCCAGCGCTGGATCACGCTCGGCGACACCGGCGGCACCCAGATCGTGCTCTCCGGCCCCTCGGCCGGCCGGTCCGCCGAGGACGGCGAGGTGCTGGAGGAACTCATCGCGAAGGGCGCCTTCGGGCCCTGGGTGTTCTCGACGGACGACCTGGACGCGCTGTTCGAGCGGGCCTCGTCGAACGGGGCCGAGGTCGTCCAGGAGCCCGCGGAGCAGCCCTGGGGTCCGCGGGACGCCGCGTTCCGCGATCCCTCCGGCAACCTCGTGCGCGTCCAGCAGCGCTGAGCCCACCCGGCACGCGCTCGCAGGACGGCCCGGCCTGCACCGCGGAGCGTGCGCACCTCAGGGCTCGAGGGCGAAGTCCGCGAAGTCGAACCCGGGGCTGACGACGCAGCTGACCAGCGCTTCGCCGTCGGACGGCAGCGTCCGCTGCCAGACGCCCGCCGGCACGAGCCCCTGCGTCCGATCGGGACCGAGGACGATGCGCTCGCCCTCCGCGGGCCGCTCGCCCGAGCCGCCCAGCTCGAGCACGACGGGATCCGGGCCGTGCCAGAGCCAGATCTCGTCGGATGTGACGGCGTGCCACGCGGAGGCCTCGCCGGGCGGCAGGAGGAACAGGATCAGCGTCGCGGCGGGCCGGCCGCCGCGCGGCGTCGCCACCGCCGAGCGGGAGGCCCACGTGCGCCGGTACCAGCCGCCCTCCGGATGCGGTTCGAGGCCGAGCGCCGCCGCCCGCTCGGGCACGTCGAGCTCCTCGAGCACCGTGCCGTCCACCGCCCGCCGGACCGCTCGCCGGGTCATCCGATCTCCTGCCTGCTCCTGACGCGCACCGGCCGCCGCGGCACGGTCACGGCTTCGGAGCCGCCATGCGGCGCGCCACCTCGACGACGAACGCTCGCCGGCGCGCCAGCTCAGCCTCGTCGCCCGGCTCGGCCTCGGTGATCATCCCCACCAGCTGGGGCACGGTCTGCCACCACGCGGCGAGCGCGATGAGAGCGAAGACGATGTGGGCGGCGTCGAGCGTCGCATCGAGCAGGCCCGCCGACTGAGCGCCCGCGAACCGCTCGACCTTCTCGCGGTAGTGGGCACCGCGTGCCGCGGCCGCCGCGGGTTCGCCCCCGACGAGCCCCTCCCACTGCAGGAGGCGCGCCAGCCGCGGGTTCGCGGCGTGGAAGTCGAACGTCGCCCCGGCGAACGCGCCGATGTCGTCGAGGCCTGCGCCGGTGAGCGCGACGGAGGCGGCGAGCCGGTCCAGCTCCGCCGTCAGCACCGTCTCCCAGAGCGCCCGCTTGTCGCCGAAGTAGCTGTACAGGCGCTCCTTGTTCACGCCGGCCAGCTCGGCGATGCGCGTCATCGTGGTGCCGTCGGGGCCGTGGTCCGCGAACTCCGCGGTCGCCGCCGCCAGCAGGCGACGACGGGTGCCCTCGGTGTCCCATGCCACGCGGACACGCTACGGCTCGCGGCCGGGCCACCGCGTTTACGATCCAACTCAATCGTTGGAGTTGGAGCTGGAGAAGGGTCTCCTCATGTCGGAACGCACTGCGCCAGGCGCTGGATCCGTCGCACTCGTCACCGGTGCGACGAGCGGCATCGGGCAGGAGATCGCGCGGCAGCTGCTCGAGGCGGGCCTGACGGTCCACGTCGCAGGCCGGGACCCCGATCGGCTCCGAGCGACGATGGAGGCGCTCGCATCCTTCGGGGACGCCGCGCATCCCGTGCTGCTCGAGGTCACCGACCAGGCGTCGATCGACGCCGCGGCGGCCGCGATCGGCACGCTCGACGTGCTCGTGAACAACGCAGGCATCAACCCGGGACGCCGGAGCGCGCTCGATGCACCGATCGACGAGTTCCGCCGTGCCTACGAGACGAACGTGTTCGCGGTCGTCGCGGTCACCGCCGCCTTCATGCCCGTGCTCCGCCGCTCGGCCCACCCGCGCATCGTGAACGTCTCGAGCGGCACCGCCTCCCTCGCGTGGAGCACCGGCGACAACCCGCAGTTCGACTGGCAGGCCGTGCGCGGCGGGGGCACGGCGTACCGGTCCTCGAAGACCGCGCTGAACGCGGTCACCCTGCACACCGCGCAGGCGCTCGACGTGGAGGGGGCGCCGTTCAAGGTGAACGCGCTGGCTCCGGGTCTCCGGCTGACCCGGCTCGTCGCCGGGATGCAGCGCGGGGGCGACCCGGCTGAGGCGGCGGTGGGCGCCGTCCGGCTCGCCCTGCTGGCCGACGACGGGCCGACGGGCGGTTTCTTCTCCTGGGACGGGACGCCGGTCCCCTGGTGACCGCTGCCGGTGGACGCGCGGAGGGGGGCACCATGCTGCGAGACGTCGGACGACCGCGTTCCCGCGGCCGCAGGCAGCGTCCGCGCAGACGGCAGGATGGCTGCATGGCCGAGAGCGCGCGTCCGCTGCACTTCACCACCCGAGCGGTGACAGCGGGGCGCCCAGCGGCCGCGCCGGACGCCCCGCTGAACACACCGGTGGTGCTCGCTTCGACCTACGGCTCCTTCGGCGAGCTGGAGTACGGACGGTACGCGAACCCCTCCTGGTCGGCGTTCGAGACCGCACTGGGCGACCTGGAGGGCGGCACCTGCATCGCGTTCGCCTCCGGCATGGCAGCCGTCAGCGCCGTGCTCGACCTCGTGCCGACAGCCGGCACGGTGGTCGCGCCGCGGCACTCGTACACCGGGACGGTCGCCCGGCTCCGAGAGCTGGAGGCGCGGGGCGCGGTCCGACCGGTGTGGGTCGACCTCACCGACACCGCGGCCGTGGTGGCGGCGGCGCGCGGTGCGTCGATGGTGTGGCTCGAGTCGCCGACGAACCCGGCCCTCGAGCTGGCGGACATCGCGGCGATCGTCCACGGCGCGCACGCGGTGGACGCGCTCGTGGCGGTCGACAACACGTTCGCGACCCCCCTCCTCCAACGGCCGCTCGAGCACGGCGCGGATCTCGTCGTCCACTCGGTGACGAAGTACCTCGCGGGGCACAGCGACCTGCTGATGGGCGCAGTCGTGACCGGAGACGCCGACCTCGCCGCGCGGATCACCGGCACGAGGACGCTGGGCGGCGCGGTGCCGTCGGCGTTCGAGGCCTTCCTCGCCCTGCGCGGCATGCGCACGCTCCCGGTTCGGCTCGAGCGCGCGCAGGCGACCGCCCAGCGGCTCCTGCGCCGCCTGGAGGGGCACGGCGGCGTCGCAGAGACGCGCTACCCGGGCTTCGGCGCGATCGTCTCGATCGTGCTCGCCGACGCCGAGGCGGCCGACGCGCTCGTGCACGGCGTGCGGCTCTGGCGCGCCGCGACCAGCCTCGGTGGCGTGGAGTCGACGCTCGAGCGACGACGCCGCTGGGCGGGTGAGGCGCCGACGATCCCGGAGGGCCTCGTGCGGCTCTCCGTCGGCCTCGAGGACCCGGACGACCTCTGGGACGACCTGCAGCAGGCCCTCCCGACCCGCTGACTTTTCACGGATCAGGCCGGATCCGCCGACACGCCGTTCTGGAGGTCCCGGGTTGCGGCGTGTCGCGAAACGAGCCTGATCCGTGAAATGTGAGAGCGGAGAGGGCTGGGCGCACATGGTCAGGTGTGCGCACCAGAGTCCTGACCGCCGCCCTCGTCGCCGCGCTCGCCACCGCCTCCCTCGCCGGCTGCACCGCGTCCGGGGCGTCGTCCACCTCGGCGGGTGGGTCCGCCGGCTCGGCGGCGGACGCGCCCGCATTCGGGGCGGACGCGCCCGGAACCGCCGCGTATGGCGCGAAGGCACCGACGGCCGACCGGTCGGTCGTCACGACCGGCACCGTGCACCTCGTCACGGACTCACCGGTGCAGGTCGCCGACCGGATCACGCAGCTCGTGGAGTCGGTGTCCGGCCACGTCGCGCGCAGCACGGAGAACCCGACCGGGCATCCCTTCGCCGACCTGACGCTGCGTATCCCGGCGAGCGTGTTCCCGAGCACGCTCACCGCCATCGAGCAGCAGGGGCACCTGCGCGACGTCGCCGTGAACGCCACGGACGTCACGGCGCAGGTCACCGACTACGCCGTGCGGATCGCGAACCTCCGCACCTCCATCACCCGACTCCAGCAGCTGCTGTCGAAGGCGGCGTCGAGCGCGGACCTCGTGGAGATCGAAGGCGCGCTGACGGATCGCCAGGGCGCGCTGGAGCAGCTGCTCGCCCAGCAGCGCACCCTGACCGACCAGGTCACCGACGCCACCCTGTCCGTCTCCATCGTCACCCCCGCGGCCGCACCGCGCCCCGGCCCGGCCGACTTCCTGTCCGGTCTGATCGCCGGGACGCAGGGACTCGTGGCGACGCTCGCCGCTCTCGCGGTGGCGCTCGGCGTCGTGCTGCCATGGGCGGTGGTGCTCGCCGGGACCGGGGCGGTCGTCGCGCTGGTGGTGCGGACGGTGCGGCGGCGGCGGGGCCGGCCGACGTCGGCGTGAGCACGCCCCTCCCCTCCGCGCGGCTCGGATGGCAGGATGCGACCCGACCGCGCGACCGGTGGGAGGCGGTGATGCCCGAGCCGCTGAGCGACGCCGATCTCCTGGGCCGCAGCGGATCGGGTGCGCAGCACGCGTTCGGACGGATCGTGCACCGGCACGGCGGCCCGCTCTACGCGATCGCGTACCGGTGGCTCGATTCCGCGCCCGACGCGGAGGAGGTGGTGCAGGACGCCTTCCTGCTGCTGTGGCGGAAGCGGGCACGGATCCACCTCGTCGGGGACTCCGCGCTGCCGTGGCTCATCGTCACGGTGAAGCACCTCGCCGCGAACCGGCGGCGAGCTCGGATCCGGCGTGCCCTGCACGAGTCGGAGGCGGCGCACGAGCCGCGCTTCAGCGACATCGACACGGATGGCGGCGCGGTCGCCGACCTCCTCCGTCAGGCGTTCGACGCGCTTCCGCCGCTCGACGCGCAGGTCGCGCGGCTGTGCCTCGTCGAGGACGTGACGTCCGCGGAGGCGGCCGCCCGGCTCGGGCTGAGCGAGGGGGCGGTCCGGAACCGTCTGAGCCGCGCCCGCGCCCGGCTGCGGCGGGACCTGCACGAGCAGGGTGTGGAGGACGGGCGATGAGCGACGAGCTCCCGACCGAGGATCGACTGCGGCGCATCGAGCGCGGCGTGCAGCGCCGGATCGACGCCCGCCGGGCGACCGCTCAGCGCCTCGTCCGGGGCATCACCGGTGCCGCGGTGGCGGTGCTCGTCATCGGCGGCGGGTTCGCGCTGCTGCGGCCGATGGCCGGCACCTCCGCGGGGTCGAGCGGCGTGGGAGCGGCAGGGAGCGCCGGAGGCTCGGCGGCGAGCGCGCCCGCCACCGCCGTCCCCGTCGTCTGCCACGACGGCGCCGCCACGACGACGGTGCGCGCCGACCGGTCCGCCCTGCCCGTCTCCGCGTTCGAGGCATGTGCTGCGGCCTCCTTCGGTGCCGACGCCGGCCCGAGCACGGCGGGCTCGGCGAGCGGATCCCCCACCGCGATGCCGCGCGTGCTGTGCCGGGCGGAGGACGGCGTGCTGCACGTCTACGTCGGCACGACCGCCGTGTGCGCGACGCACGGGCTGACGCCCTACCGGCGCTGACACCGGGAGAGCAGCCCGCCCAGCCGGCCGCCGATCCGTCCGGGATGCCACCCATCGGCATGGGGAAGGATCGACCCATGCCGATTCGCGCGTTCAGTGCCGAGCTCCCCATCTGGGTCGACGAGGAGGTCGCGGCGTCGCGGGCCGACCTCGGCACGGACGAAGGGCGGATGCGCCTCCTGAACCGACTCGCGGAGCGGAACGTCGCCGAGGGCAGCGGTGGCCCGTTCTCCGCGCTGGCCGTGCGGTCCGGCTCGGGCGAGGTCGTCGCGGCCGGCGTGAACCTGGTGCTCGCGTCCGGGCTCTCCTCGATGCACGCGGAGGTCGTCACGATCTCCATCACCCAGGCCCGGCTCGGCACCTGGGACCTCGGCTCGCTCGACGATCCGCTGGAGCTCTGGGTCAACTGGCGACCGTGCGCCATGTGCTACGGCGCGACGCTCTGGTCGGGCGTGCGCGGCCTGGTCGTCGCAGGGGACGGCCCGGAGCTGGAGGTGCTCACCGGGTTCGACGAGGGCCCGATGCGAGAGGACTGGGCGCAGCAGTTCGAGGACCGCGGCATCTCGGTTCGGGTCGGCGTGCTCACCGACGAGGCCGTCGCCGTCTTCGAGCGGTACGCGGCGAATCCCGACAAGGTCGTCTACAACGCGACGCTCACGGACGGCTCGTGAGCGTCGACGTGCTCGTGGTCGGTGCGGGCATCAGCGGCATCGCGGCGGCGCAGCGCTGCGCCGACGCCGGGCTCCGGGTCCGGGTGCTCGACCGCGGGAGGCGGATCGGCGGCAGGCTCGCGGCGCGCACCGCGGAGGGTCACTCGGTCGACCTGGGCGCGCCTTATTGCACGGTGTCCGACGACCGGTTCCGGGCGGTCGCCGAGCGCTGGATCGAGCGCGGGCTGCTCCGCGAATGGACCGACACGTTCCAGGTCGGGGGCCCGGGCGGCCTCGGCGAGGCGAAATCCGGCCCGATGCGGTACGGGGCGCCCGCCGGCATGCGCAGCCTCGTCGAGGACCTGGCGAGGGGGCTCGCGGTCGAGCAGCGGGTGGTCGGCCCGATCGGATCCGGAGCGGAGGTGGACGGCGAGCCGGCCCGCGTGGTCGTGCTCGCGATGCCCGGCCCGCAGGCCGAGCGCCTCCTCCGCGACCACCAGGCGGAGCTGGCGGCCGCCGCCGATCAGCCGTACGGCGCGGGCATCGCGGTCGTGGGCCGGTTCGCCGAGCGGACCTGGCCGGAGTTCGACGCCGCCTTCGTCTCGGACCTCCCGATCCGCTGGCTCGCGGACGACGGCAGGAGTCACGGCGACGGCGCCCCGGTGCTGGTCGCGCACACCACCCAGGAGTTCGGGGCCGCGCACCTCGACGACCCGGACGCCGCGATCGCGCCGGCGCTCGACGCGATGCGACTGGTGCTCGACACGGCGCTCGAACCGGAGACCGTGTTCGCCCATCGCTGGACCTTCGCCCAGCCGACCGCGGGGCGCGAGCGCACCTTCCTCCTCGATCCCGAGACCGGGATCGGGCTCTGCGGCGACGGCTGGAGCGAGAGGAGCCGCGTCGAGGCCGCCTGGCTCTCGGGCGACGATCTCGGCACCGCGATCGTGGAGCGCCTGGCCTGACTGAAGGACGCCGCGTGCCGCACTGGCTGTAACGCTGCCGGGCCCGGCGAACATGTCGGGGCATGATGACGTCCATCGCCGACGAGACCGCGCTCTGGTCCCGCGCCCGCACGGGTGACGGGCGCGCCTTCGCGGCCCTGTTCGACGCCCACCGGGATCGCGCGTTCCGGCACGCGATCCGCCTCGTCGCCTCCGCCCACGATGCGGAGGACGTCGTCGCCGCCGCGTTCTTCGAGCTGTGGCGGAAGCGCGACCTCGTCCCCGTCGTCGACGGCTCCGTACTGCCCTGGCTGCTGGTGACGACGACGAACCTCGCCCGGAACTCGGGCCGCGGCCTGCGCCGCTACCGCGCGGCGATCGATCGCCTCCCCCGCTCGTCGGATCTGACGGATCCGGCCGACACCGCGACCGAGCGGATCGGGCGCGAGGAGCTGCTCGACGCGGTGCGCTCGCTCGGTGAGCCGGACGCGGCGCTCGTGCTGCTCACCGCGCTCGAGGGCTTCACCTCCGTCGAGGCCGCGGAGGCGCTCGGCCTCTCCCCCGGCGCCGCGCGGGTCCGCCTCCACCGGGCACGGAAACGTCTGCAGGGCCGGCTCGGCACCCCGCTCGACCTTCTCGGCAGCACGCTTCAGGAAGGAGCAGCGCGATGACCACCAGGCGGTTCGATCCCGTGTTCTCGGCCGCCCTCCGGAACGAGCTGGAGGCGCTGGCCGACGCGCACGATCCGGCGGCGGCGCCTGCTCTTCAGCGGTTCGCCGCGCTGCGCCGACCGCAGGTGTGGGTCGCGGTGGTGACCGCGGTGGTGCTCGTGGCTGCGACGATCGGGGTGCTGCACCTCACCTCGGCGCCGACCGAGCCGGCGGGGCGATCCCGCGTCGTCGATCCGCTCACGAAGGTCACGGACCCGAGCAGCCCCGAGTACGTCGCCAGGGCGGTCCAGACCCTCCTCCACATCAGCTCCGTCGGCCCCGGTGGGCACGACTTCTCGGTGCCGGCAGGTGTGACGAGCGTCCGGGTGTACCTGAACTGCGCGCCGAGTGGACAGTCCACCGTCGACATCGACGGCAAGGGTCGGATGAGCGGCGGCTGCAGCAGGGACTCCGGGTCGACCTACGACATGCCGATCAAGCCCGGCACCCACGAGGTGGAGGTGACGGTCGGCACGCGCACCGACTCCACGCTGCTGCTCATGGCGAGCCCTGCACCGACCGTGTCTCCCGGGGCGCTCATCGACCCGCTGACGCAGGTTCGCGACCGTCGGGACCCCGACGCGCTCGTCGGGGACACGACGCCGGTGCTCCGTGCGGGCGGGTCCGGCGCGGGGGGCACGAGGCCCGTCACCGTGACACCCGGCGCACGCCTGCGGCTGTACTTCGTCTGCCGGACGACGTCGTCGAGCGCCGACGTCGTCGTCGCCGGGCACACCGTGTCCGGCTGCATGAACTCCATCGCCCACTGGTTCGACTTCACGCCGACGTCGACCAGCACCACGGCACAGGTCGACGCGCCCGCCGGCGAGCCGTGGTCCCTCCTCGTGGTCCCCGCGCCGGTGGGCGCGAAGGACTCCCCCGCGAACGCGACGCTGCCCTATCCGACGGCATCCGGAACGGTGCTCGCCGAGGCGCGCGGGAGCGGGGCGCCGGCATCAGGGACGTACCGCAGGCCGGGCAACGCGATCGCGTTCACGGTGAGTTGCCGCGGGAACGGCTGGCTCGAGATCATGACCGGCGACGGCGGGACGAACACGCGTGGGACGCGGTGCTCAGCGCTCCAGCCGAACACCACCGGCTTCAGCGGAGAGAAGGATCCGTCTCCGCAGCACTGGACCGTGCTCCCCCACGGCGACATCTCCTGGACGTTCCAGCTGACGTCCGACGGCTGACCGGCCCGCCGCAGCACTTCGGCAGGCTCTTCTCCCTTCAGCAGGCCCGCGCGCGCCCGCAGGGCCTGCTGAAGGAAGAAGAGCCTGCTCAGGTGCTCTGGAGCCTGCCGAAGTGCTCGGGTCAGGCGCGGTCGCGCGCCTGGGCGGCCAGCGCGCGCTCGGTACGGCTGAGGTTCTCCCCCACCAGGCGCCGGAGGGGCGCCGCGGCGTCGGGTCGCGCGTCGAGCCACGCGCGCGCGGCCGCGGCGAGCGCTTCGGAGGCGACGGGCCGCGGGTAAGCGCCGAGCGCGATCGGCTCCGCCAGGGCGAACGACCGGTCGGCCCAGAGCGCCTCGATCCCGGCGAAGTAGCGGTCGACGTACGGCTCCAGCAGCGCCGGGTCCGACACCCGGACGAAGCCGCGCACCGCGGACTCGAGCTGCGAGTTCGTCAACTCGTCCGTGTCCCACATCGAGGCCCAGGCGGCCGCCTTGCCGTGCTCCGTGGCGATCGCGGCACGTGCGAGCAGCGCGTGCTCCCGCCCGCTCGTGGTGTCGTCCTCGGCGAGCAGGGCGACGATCTCCGCCTCACCGGCGCGGCCGCCGACCACGAGCCCCGTCAGCAGCTCCCACCGCAGATCGGGGTCGAGCGGCAGCCCCTCGGCCGCCCCGTCGTCGAGGTCCACGAGGCGGTCGAGCTGCTCCGGCGTGCGTGCCACCCGCGCGAACGCCTTCGCGAGCTGCAGCTGCGCATCCGACGCGGGCTTCGCCTCCGCCAGCAGCCGCAGGAGCCCGTCGCCGAGCGACTCGAGCGCGCTCACCCGGGCTGGCGGGTCGACGTACTCCTCCGCCGCCACGACCACCTGCCTCAGCAGCGTGCCCCGGAGGGAGGCGGACGTCTCCGCGCCGACGTGGTCGATCACGAGCCGCACGAAATCAGACGGCGACGCCTCCCCGTCGCGCGTCATGTCCCAGATCGCGCTCCACAGCAGCGTCCGGGGCAGCCCGGCGGCGACGGAGGAGAGCCCCTGCTGCGCGACGGACAGCGACGCGGGGTCGAGCCGCACCTTCGCGTAGGCGAGGTCGTCGTCGTTGACCAGGATGATCGCGGGCCGCTTGCCGCCGACGACGGCGGGCAGCTCGGTCCGCTCGCCGACCACGTCGAGCTCCTCCCGGAGCACCCGCACGAGCGCCCCGTCCTCCCCGTCGGGCTGGTACAGGCCGACCGCGAGCCGGTGCGGGCGGATCGTCGCGTCCCCGACCGGCGCGGGCAGCTGCTTCACGACGAACCGGGTGATCACGCCGCGCGGATCGGTCTCCACCTCGGGCACCAGGGTGTTCACCCCCGAGGTCTCGAGCCACTCCGCGCTCCACGCCGCGAGGTCGCGGCCGCTCGCCGCGGCGACGTGCGCGAGCAGGTCAGCGAGCGTCGCGTTGCCCCAGGCGTTCTCCTTCAGGTACGCGGAGACCCCCGCGAAGAACTCGCGACGACCGACGTACGCCACCAGCTGCTTCAGGACGCTGCCGCCCTTGGCGTAGGTGATGCCGTCGAAGTTCACTGCGATGTCCTCGACCGACGAGATGTCCGCCGTGATGGGGTGGGTCGACGGCAGCTGGTCCTGCTCGTAGCCCCAGTTCTTCTCGGTCGTCGTGAACGTCGCCCACGAGTCGGTCCACCGGGTGGTCTCGGCGGTCGCCAGGAACGACATGAACGTCGCGAACGACTCGTTCAGCCAGGTGTCGTCCCACCACCGCATCGTCACCAGATCGCCGAACCACATGTGCGCGAGCTCGTGGAGCACGACCATGGCGCGCTGCTCGCGCTGCGCCTCCGTCGGCGTGGAGCGGAACACGTACGCCTCGTTGAAGGTGACGAGACCCGGGTTCTCCATGGCGCCCCAGTTGTACTCCGGCACCGTCACCTGGTCGTACTTGTCGAACGGGAACGGGATGCCGAACGCGTCCTCGTAGAAGCCGAAGCCGCCCTTCGTCGTCTCGAAGACCTCCTCCGGGTCGATGGAGGGGGCGAGGGAGGCGCGGGTCAGCACGCCGAGCGGGATGGTGCGGCCGTCGGAGGTGGTCAGCTCGTCCGCGTGCGCGACCCAGGATCCGGCGATGAGCGCGACCAGGTAGGTGGAGAGCGGCTTCGTGCGCCCGAAGCGCCACCAGCGGTCCCCGCCGCCGACCGCCTCCTGCACGTCGAGCGGTTGGTTCGAGCGCACCTCCCAGCCGTCGGGGGCCGTGACCTCCATGGCGAACCGGCCCTTCAGATCGGGCTGCTCGAAGCACGGGAAGACCCGGCGCGCGTCCGTGGTCGCGAGCTGCGTGTAGAGGTAGACGTGCCCGTCGGCCGGGTCGACGAAGCGGTGCAGGCCCTCACCGGACCGGGAGTAGCGCATCGTCGCGGCGATCGTGAGCTCGTTCTCGGCCGCGAGCGGCGGCAGCGCGATTCGCGCGCCGTCCGCGACCGAGGGGTCGAGGTCGCGGCCGTTGAAGCGGATCGACTCGACCTCGACGGTGATCGCGTCGAGGAAGGTCACCGCCCCCTCCATGCCGCGGAACCGGATCGTGGTGGTCGACCCGAAGACATCGGGCCCTCGCGTGAGGTCGAGCGCGAGGTCGTACTCGAGGTCGGAGACGAGCGCCGCGCGCTCCTCCGCCTCGAGGCGGGTCAGGTTCTGTCCGGGCATGGGTCTCATCCTTCAGGAGTTCGAGCGGGGCCGGGCCGGGCCGGAGGCGATCGTCAGCGGATCCCGCTGCTCAGCGCCGACTGGCGACCAGGAACCGTTCATCCGGGGCCGGGCCGCCCCGGAGCTCGGGCCGGTCGTCGAGCCTGACGGCGAGCGCATCGTCCCGGGACGCCCGGACGATCCGCTCGACGTCGGCGCCGTGCAGGCCCGCCTCGGTGTGCGGCAAGCCCTCGATCAGCAGGGGGCGGCCGCGGGGCGCGAGGAGGCGGCTCCACCGCCCGACCACGGCCACCGCCGGTGCGAGATCGACCCCGGTCACGTCGGAGCGGCGATCCGTGAGCAGCAGGCTCAGGCTGCCCGTGCCGCAGGCATGGTCGGCGGCGGTCGCCGGCGCCTCCGGCAGCTCGGGCTCGAGCACCGACCACCAAGCGGCGCGGACCGCCTGATCACGGGGGCCGTGGTCCGGCTCGTCGTCCAACGCCTGGGCGAGCGCGTTCCAGTTCGTCGGTCACCGCCGGATCCTCCCGTCGCGGTCAGACGTCCGCGACGAGCGGCGCCACCTCCGTGCCGAGCAGCTCGATGCCGCGGAGGAGGTCCTCATGCGCCAGCAGCGGGTTCGTCATCTGGAGCGAGAGGCGGTCGACGCCGCCGACCTGCTCGGCCACGCGCCGGATCTTGTCCGCGACGGTCCGCGGATCGCCCATGAAGAACGCCCCGTCCGGCCCGGAGGTCGCATCGAACTGCGCCCTGCTGGGCGGCGCGAAGCCCCGCTCCCGCGAGACGGCCGTGAACATCCGGTGCCAACCCGGGTAGATCGTGTCGCTCGCCGCCTGCATGCTCTCCCCGACGTAGCCGAACACGTGCAGTCCGACCTGCAGCTGCTCGGGCGCGTGCCCGGCGTGCGCGCCCGCTCGGCGGTACAGGTCGATGAGCGGCGCGAACTGGCGGGGTTCCCCTCCGATGATCGCGACCATCAGCGGCAGTCCGAGCAGCCCGGCGCGCACGAACGACTCGGGCGTGCCGCCGACACCGACCCAGATCGGCAGCGGGTCCTGGACGGGGCGGGGGTAGACGCTCTGCTGGACGAGCGGCGGACGGTGGCGCCCGGACCAGGTCACCTCGACCGACTCCCGCAGGCGGAGCAGGAGGTCGAGCTTCTCTTCGAAGAGCGAGTCGTAGTCGGCGAGGTCGAGGCCGAACAGCGGGAACGCCTCGGTGAAGGATCCGCGGCCCACGACGAGATCGATGCGGCCACCGGAGATCAGGTCGAGCGTGGCGAACTGCTGGAAGACCCGCACCGGGTCGTCCGCGCTGAGCACCTTGACCGCGCTGCCGAGCCGGATCCGCTCCGTGCGGGCTGCTGCGGCGGCGAGGATCACCTGCGGCGCGGAGTCGTAGTACTCGCTGCGGTGGTGCTCGCCGATGCCGAAGGAGTGCAGTCCGGCCCGGTCGGCGAGGGCGATCTCCTCGAGCAGGTCGCGCATGCGTTCCACCGGGCCGATGACGCGGCCGGAGCGCGGGTCCTCGACCGCGGAGACGAAGCTGTCGACACCCAGATGCATGCCCGGATCCTCCCACCCCACGACGTCGCGGACCCCTCTTGCCGCTGCGTCTCGAATGCAGCGGCGAGAAGCGCGAGCA
>JABBOB010000076.1 GCA_019352055.1 Acidobacteriota bacterium | reverse complement strand
TCGGCCCTGCGCCGCACCTCGTCGTGGTCCAGATGGTGGCCGTTCGGCCCCATCAGCACCACCCGGGCGACATCGGAAGGCCCCAGCGTCCGCTGCACGGCCAACCGCTCCTCCCCGGCGAGCCGAAGGGGCCGCATCCGATCGAGCAGGCGCCGCTCCTTGTCGGGCGCGACCCCGAGGGTGCCGAACGGCTCGCGCAGCTCGGCCAGGTGGGCGGCCTCCGGCACCACGACCGTGACGACGCCGTCCGAGGCGAGCACCCGTTCGAGCTCGACGCCGTCGCGCGGCCCGAACACGATCAGCGCGGCATCGATCGAGGCGCTCCGGAGCGGGATCCGCACACGGAGATCCGCGGTCGCGGCAGCCGCTCGAGGGTGCACGCCGGCGGCGACGCGGACGGCGGCCGCCGATGCGTCGAGCGCGACGCCCCGCCCCTCCGGCCGGGCGTCGAGCACCACCGCGAGGTAGCCGCCGGGACCGGATGCGAGATCGGCGATCCAGCGCGCGTCCGCCGGCACTGTCGCCAGGACCGCCTCCGCGATCACGGCGTAGTGCCCGGCGGAGAGGAAGTCGACGCGGTCGCGCACCATCGCCGCGGTGTCGCCAGGCACCGCGGCGCCCGTCGCGAGCGCGGCGTAGCCCTGTCGCGCGACGTCGAAGGCGTGACCATCCGGGCAGTTCAGCGCGCCGCCGTCACGGCGGAGCGGACCGAGGCAGACCGGGCACGCCAGCACCTCGAGCGCGGCGTCGAGCGTCGCCAGCCGTCCCTGCGCGGTCATGCGGCGCGCCCCAGCTCGGCCATCTGCGCGGCGAAGAGCGCGGCACCGCCCTGGGCCGGGTGGCGGACGGCGGTCGCAGGGACACCGAACGCGGCGAGCGCGTGCTCGGCCTTCCGCCCGACCGCGACGACCCGGCGGATGGACATCCATCGCACCAGCTCGACCGCGAGCGGCGCACCCGCGCGCACCTCCGGCACCCGCGGTGCGCGGTTCGTCGCCCGGTCGGGCGCCGAGAACGGGTGGTTGGGGTAGATGGGCCAGTGCAGGGGCTGCACGCCCCAGCTCCGGCACGCCTTCTGGACGATCGAGGCGGACAGCTCCCAGCGCACCACGGGGTGGTCGGGGGTCGTGAAGCCGTCCCCCTCGGGATCGCCGGTCAGCAGGCCCGGCCGGGCGGTCAGCTCCCGGACGCTCATGAACGGCACCCCGGTCACGGTCGCGCCCCGCCACCCGGGCGCCTCGCCGACGAGCAGGGTCGTCGCGCCCGCGCTCAGCTCGAGGTAGCGGCGCACGTTGGCGAGGCGCAGCGCGCCATCGGGTGTGCGCGCGTCGTACAGGAACTCCGCGTCGTCGGGGGTGTGCGCCTGGAGCTCAGCGAGGAGGTCGAAGAACCGGACGGCCATCCGCACAGGATGCCGTGCGGCGATCAGCCGGTGCTGACCGGCACCGTCTCCGCCTCCGGCGCGAACCGGGTGCCCAGGTGCGTGCGCGCGACCGCGTGCAGCAGTCCCAGCCGGTCGAGGTCGGTGCGGTATCCGACGAGGGAGTACGCGTTGACGCCGTCGATGACGGCGAGCAGGTGCGCGGCGACGTCATCGGGATCGACGTCGAGGTAGTCGCCGGACTTCACCCCGCGCCGGACGACGGAGGCGACGAACACGTGCCACGCGCCCTCCTCCGTCCGCACGGCTTCGCCGAGCGTCGGATTCCGGCGGCCGAGGCTCCACGACTCGAGCCACACCGCGTCCACGTCCGCGCGGACCGGCTCGGCCAAGGTCTCGAGCAGCACCGACAGCTGCCGTACCGGCCCGGGGTGGGCGAGCACCTCGCGCTTCACCTCGGCGAGCTCCGTGGCGACGATGCGGGAGAAGGTGGTCGCGACGAGATCGTCGGCGTCCGGACATGCGACGACGACGGACCGTTCCGCGACCGTCATCCGGGCGGCGACGTTCGCGGTCGTGACGGCGTGCAGGCCGAGATCGAAGGCGACGCCGACGGCGGCCGTCACGACCTCCTCCTGCTCGAGGTGTCGATGCTTGGTGCGACGCACGGGCGCTCCGTTCGGGTCGGACGACCAGGACGTGCCCGGGATGCCTCGGGCCATGGACTTCATGGTGCTGGTCGCACGGAGTCGTTCGTCGATGCACCTCCCGCGGAAAGCTCGTCTGCGTACCCCCAGTGCTGGGGCCGTACCCTCCGGACGTGACCGAGACGGAGGCGATCGAGTCGGCTCGGGCCGCCTTCGCCCAGGCCGCCGCTCGGCTCGCCGACGCGCCCGACGACGCGGTCGCGGAGCTCGAACCCGCGCGTCGGCGGCTGGGCATCCTGCGCCCGGCACGGCTGCGGCCGGTGGCCAGGGCGTGGCGCCTCGGCGTGCTGCTGCTGTCCGCCGACGGCACCGTCCGGGCCACCGGCTCGGTCACCCGCGCCGTCGCGCCCGGGCACCCGGGGCACATGGCGGCCTCCACGGAGGAGCGGCGGGAGGTCCGCGCCGCCGCGTTCCGCGGGCCGTTCCCTCCTGGCGCCACCGTCTACTTCGACGCTCCGGTCATCGAACTGACCGCGGAGGCGCTCCGCGGCGCGGCCGGCCCGCTCCTCCTCCGCGGGGGTCGTGTCGTCGTCCGGTGGAGCCTCTCCGCCAGCGACGACGCGGCGCGCGACCTGCAGCCGTACCTCGACGAGCGCGTCGGCCTGCTCCTCGACCCACCCCAGGGCGCGACGTAGGCGGGTCGCCCACCTCCGGCGCTCAGCGCGCGGCGAGCTCGTCCGCTCGGCGGAGCGCTCCGGCGAGCGCGTCGGCGATCAGGCCGCCGAGGTCGCGCTCCTCGAACACCGCGACGGCCGCGGCGGTCGTGCCCCCGGGGCTCGTCACCGCACGGCGCAACGAGGTCGGGGTCGCGCCCGAGGCGTCGAGCAGCGCGAGCGCGCCCGCGAAGGTCTGCGCGACGGCGCGTTCGGCGTCGCCGCGCTCGAACCCGAGCCCGACGGCCGCGTCCGCGAACCGCTCGAGCAGCAGGTAGACGTAGGCGGGACCGCTGCCGGAGATCGTGGAGATGCGGTCGATCGCCCCGTCGTCCAGCACCACGACCTCGCCGAGCAGCCCGAACGCCTCCTGCACCGCGGCGAAACCGGTGTCGGTCACGGCGGATCCCCGCGCCAGCCCCGTGACACCCCGCCGCACCCGTACCGGGGTGTTCGGCATCGCCCGAACGACCTGCACACCGGCGGGCAGCGCCGCCTCGAGCGGAGCGAGCGGCGTGCCGACCGCGAGGCTCACGATCACGGCGCCGGGCGCGAGGGCGGGGCCGATGGTGCGCAGCAGCTCCGGCGTGCCGGCCGGCTTCACCCCCGAGATCACGATCCCGGCGCCCGCGACCGCCCGCCGGTTCGCATCGGGGTCGTCCTCGAGCGCCGCGGCGGTCACCGGGCCGCCCGCGTACCGCGCCGCGGAGGCGGCGCTGCGGGTGGTGACGCGCAGGTCCTGGACCCCAGCGTCGGTCAGACCGGTCAGGATCGCGGAACCGAGGTTGCCGCCGCCGAGCACGGCGATGGGAGGAAGTGCCATCCCGTCAGCCTATGGAGCCCGTCGAGCCCGGCACTTCAGCAGGCCGCACGAGCACCCGAGCAGGCCGGTCGCGCTTCGGCAGGCCCCGGAGCGCCTGCTGGGCCTGCTGGAGCGAACGGAGCCTGCCGAGGTGCTCTCTCAGTGCAGGGGGCGCGGTGCACGCTGGTCGAGGGTCGTCGCCTCGGGCTGGAAGTCGAGCGGGGTGGTGCCCCACCGCGCGGCGATCGAGCCGTCGGGCAGCAGGTCAACGAACAGGCGGTGCGGGCTCTCCAGGAACAGGAGGTCCAGGTGCGCGGTGTCGCCGGCCCAGCCGCCGGACACCGCGACCGGCGGTGCGTCCGCACCCTCGATGACGGTCCAGCCGGTCGCGCCGAGCGGGACGGTGAGCGTGATCCGCGGGTCGGTGAGGGTCACCCCGTCGCCCTCGCGGGACGCGGTCAGGCCGGAGCCGGCCCACGTCCCGGGCACCGTGCCGGTCGGCGCCGCCGCGCCCGTGGTCGCCGGCAGCTCGAGGTCGGCGAGCCGCGCGGCGAGCGCCGCGTCCGCCTCCGCCCCGTCGCCCTGCTCACCGAACGCCGGCAGGAGGTGGGCCCACGCGGCGTCGAGGACGGCCTGCATGTCGACCTCCGCGGAGTTGATCGCGAGCACCACGTCCTGCTCCGGCAGGATCACCATGAACTGCCCGTATGCGCCGTCGCCGCGATACCCGTGCCGCGCCATCCAGACCTGGTAGCCGTAGCCCTGCGCCCAGTCGGCGTTGGTCTCCCGCGCCGTCGAGACGCGGTTCGTCCGCACCGCCGCGGCCCAGCCCTCGGGCAGGAGCTGCTCCCCCTCCCACACGCCGTCGTCCAGGTGCAGCAGCCCCAGCTTCGCGATCGCCTCGGTCGTGGCGTGCAGCCCGGAGAACCCGAGCGAGCGCCCCGGCGGGTACTCCTGGCGATCGCCTCGGTCGTTGCGTGCAGCCCGGAGAACCCGAGCGAGCGCCCCGGCGGGTACTCCTGCCAGCCCACCGGCCCGACGCCCAGCGGGTCGAGCAGCCGCGGGCGGAGGTAGGACACGAGGTCGGTGCCCGCGGCGCGCTGCAGGATCGCGGCCACCGTGTAGTTCGCGGGCTGGTTGTAGGCGAACCAGCTGCCGGGCTCGTGCTCGGGGGCGTGCAGCAGGAAGCCGCGGACGGGCTCGACGGGGTCCGCCCCGAACGCCGCCTGCACCATCTCCGCGTCGTGCCCGGACGCCATCGCCAGGGCGTGCCGCACGAGGATCCGCCTGCTCGCCTCCGGCAGCTCGTCGCGGAACTCCGGGAAGTGGTCGGCGACCGCGTCGTCGAGCGACAGCAGCCCCTCCTGCACCGCGAAGCCCACCGCCGTCGACATGAACGTCTTGCTCAGCGAGTACAGGAGGTGGACCCGGTCGGCCGAGTAGGGCGCCCACCACCCCTCCGCGACCACGTGACCGTGCCGCACGAGCATGACGCCGTGCGGGTCGATCCCGGGGTGCTGCTCGAGGGCGTCGACGAACGCGGTGACGCCGGAGGCGGCGACGCCCTGGGCGGAGGGGGTCGAACGGGGAAGTGCCATACCCCTACTGTTCCCGTCCCCGGCTGAGCGCGACCCCGGTTCCAGGCGCGCAGGCCAGAATCGCGGGGTGACGCTGCCTTACCAGCCCCTGATCGACCTCGCGCACGCCCACCACGTGTCCACCTCCTTCACCGACTGGAAGGGGGTCACGCAGGCCGTCTCGGCGGAGACGCTGTCCGCGGTGCTCGTCGCCCTCGGTGTCGACCCGGCCGATCCGGCCGCCGCGCTGCAGGACGCGTGGGACGCACCGTGGCGCTCCACGCTGCCCGCCTGCACCACCGCCGTGCGCGGAACCGCGCGCCTGGTGTGGATGCACGTGCCCGACGGCGCTCCGGCCGCCCTCGCGGTCGAGCTCGAGCTCGGTGGCCGTCGCGAGCTCGAGCAGGTCGACCAGTGGGTCCCTCCGCGCGAGGTCGACGGCGCACTCGTCGGCGAGGCCACGTTCCGGATCCCGGGCGACCTGCCGCTCGGCTACCACCGTCTCGTCGCGACCTCGGAGGGCGTGATCGCCGAAGCGCCGCTGCTCGTCACCCCAGCGCAGGTGCGCATGCCGGACCGGATGGGCGACCGCCGCGGCTGGGGTCTCTCCGCGCAGCTCTACAGCGTCCGATCCGCCGGTTCGTGGGGCGTCGGGGACCTCACCGATCTGACCGACCTCGGGGTGTGGGCGGGCGCGGACCTCGGCGCGGACTACGTGCTCGTCAACCCCCTGCACGCGGCCGAGCCGCTGCCGCACCTGGAGCCGTCGCCGTACCTGCCCTCCTCCCGCCGGTTCTTCAACCCGCTGTACCTGCGGGTCGAGGCGGTGCCGGAGTTCGCGGCCCTCCCGTCGCGCGCGCGGGCCCGCATCACCGTGCTCGGCCGCCGGGTGCGGGAGCGGGCGGCCGGCGACGGCATCGACCGCGACGCCGCATGGACCGCGAAGCGGGAGGCGCTGCGGTCGCTGTTCGCGGTCCCGCGGTCCGCCGGTCGGGAGCTCGACCTCGCCGGGTTCCGGCGCCGGGAGGGTGCCGCCCTGACCGACTTCGCGACCTGGAGCGTGCTCGCGGAGGTGCACGGCAACGACGCGCGGACGTGGCCCGCCGAGCTCCGGACCCCGACCTCCCCGGCCGTCGCCTCGTTCGCGGAGGCGCACGCCGACGACGTCGCGTTCGCCTGCTGGCTGCAGTGGCTGCTGGACGAGCAGCTCGCGCACGCCCAGGACAAGGCCGTCGCGACCGGGATGGGGATCGGCGTCATGCACGACCTCGCGGTGGGCGTGCACCCCGGCGGCGCGGACGCGTGGCGCCTCGGCGACGCCTACGCCCGGGGCGTCTCGGTGGGTGCGCCGCCCGACCCGTTCAACCAGCTCGGCCAGAACTGGTTGCAGCCGCCCTGGCGGCCGGACGCGCTGGAGGCCTCCGCGTACGCACCGTTCCGGGACATGATCCGCGCGGTGCTCCGGCACGCGGGCGGCGTCCGGGTGGATCACATCATCGGGCTGTTCCGGCTGTGGTGGGTACCGGCCGGGCAGGAGGCCGACCAGGGCGCGTACGTCTACTACGACCACGAGGCGCTGATCGGGGTGCTCGCGCTCGAAGCCGCGCGCGCACACGCCGTCGTCGTCGGCGAGGACCTCGGCGTGGTCGACCCGGCGGCGCGCGACTTCTTCGCCTCCCGCGGCATCCTCGGTACCTCGATCCTGTGGTTCGAGACCGCCGACAGCGGTCCGCTGCCTGCCGAGCGGTGGCGGGAGGCCTGCCTCGCCTCCGTCACGACGCACGACCTGCCGCCGACGGCGGGGTACCTGGAGGGGGCGCACGTGCGGCTGCGCGCGACGCTCGGTCTGCTGACCCGGCCCGTGGAGGAGGAGCTCGCGGCGGACCGCGCGGAGCAGCGGGTCTGGCTCGACGAGGTCCGGCGGCGCGGGCTGCTGGCGCCGGCTCCCGGCGGGGAGGAGGAGACGGTGCTCGCGCTGCACCGCTACCTGAACCTCACGCCGGCCCGTCTCGTCGGCGCCGCGCTGGTCGACCTGGTCGGCGACCGGCGTACCCAGAACCAGCCGGGCACGGTCGACGAGTACCCGAACTGGCGCGTCCCGCTGTCCGGCCCGGACGGGCAGCCGCTCTCGCTCGAGGACGTGTTCGCCTCCGGCCGGGCAGAACGGCTGGCGGCCGTCCTCCCCCACCGCTGACTCTCTCGGAGGAACCTCCATCCTCCGAGACGGAGAGTCGGCGGTCGAGGCGGCGAGTCAGCCGGTGACGGTGAGGGCCAGGAGGGTGAGGTTCAGCGCGACGACCAGGGCCGTCACGACGACCGCCGCGACACGGAGGGCGACCGGGTTCGCGAACGCGCCCATGACCGAGCGACGGCTGGTCAGCACCGCGAGCGGGATCAGCGCGAACGGGATGCCGAGCGACAGCACGACCTGGCTGAGCACCAGCGCGCGCGTCGGATCGACGCCGAGCCCGAGGATCACCAGCGCGGGGATCAGGGTGATCACACGGCGGACGAGCAGCGGCACGGAGACGCGCAGCAGCCCGGCCATGATCGTCGCTCCGGCGTACGCGCCGACCGAGGTCGAGGCGAGGCCGGAGGCGAGCAGCCCGATGCCGAACACGGCGGCGACGACCGGTCCGAGCGCCGCGCCGATCGCGGCGTGCGCGCCCTCGATGGTCTCCGTGCCGGGGACGCCGGACAGCGAGGAGGCGGCGAGCAGCAGCATCGCGACGTTCACCGACCCCGCGATGACGAGCGCCAGCACGACGTCGAGCCGGGTCGCCCGCAGCAGGTGACGGACCCGGAGGGGGTCGCTGGTGGTGCCGTGCCGGTCTCTCGCGAGCGCGGAGTGCAGGTAGATCGCATGCGGCATGACGGTCGCGCCGAGCATGCTCGCGGCGAGCACCACGGAACCGGAGTCGGCGAACCGCGGGACGAGCCCCGCGGCCGCCGCACCCCAGTCCACCGGGCTGACGACGACCCCGGCGACGAAGCCGACGGTGATGACGGCGAGCAGCGCGACCACGAGCGCCTCGAACGTCCGCTGGCCCCGGGCGGACTGGATCGCGAGGATCGCGACCGAGATCACGCCGATCAGCGCACCGCCGGGCAGCAGCGGGATCGCGAACAGGATCTGCAGCGCGATGGCGCCGCCGATCACCTCCGCGACGTCCGTCGCGGCGGCGACGAGCTCCGCCTGCACCCAGAACGCGAGCCGGCCGGCGCGCGGGAGACGGTCGCCGAGCACCTCGGGCAGCGAGCGGCCCGTGACGACGCCGAGCTTCGCGGAGAGGTACTGCACGACCACGGCGATCGCGTTCGCGGCGACGAGCACCCAGACGAGCAGGTACTGGTACTTCGCGCCCGCGGACAGGTTGGCGGCGACGTTCCCCGGGTCGACGTAGGCGATCGCGGCGACGAACGCGGGCCCGAGCAACCGGAGCAGGCGGCGTTCCGGCCGCGGCGACGACTCGATCGCGGTCACCTCCGTCGCCGACACGCCACCTCCTCCGCCCTCGGTGCGGCGACTCTAACCGCCGTCTGTTTCAGGCACGGTTCGGAGCCGACCGGGAGCACGACAGCAGGAACGAGCACGTTCGGCAGGAACGAGAGGCGTATTTGTTCCTGCTGAAGCGGCTGGTTCCTGCTGTCGTGCTCGGGATCTCCCGCTGGGGGGCTCAGGAGGCGTCGGGAGGCGCGGAGGTGGGCGCCGGGGCATGGTCGCGGGACTGCAGCTTGGCGAGCATCGCGTTGTAGGCCTCGAAGCTGTCGTCGGTGCCCTGGTCGAGGTGCCGGTCGACCCGGGTCGCGACACGGCTGTCCTGCCGCGACCACTGGGTGACGAGGGCGACGATGACGATGATGAGCGGCAGCTCGCCGGCGCCCCACGCGATGCCGCCGCCGACCGCCTGGTCCGCCCGGAGGCTCCCCATCCAGGGCGCGTCGATGTACTGGTAGAAGTCCTGCGCGATGACGATCCTGCTCGTCATGACGGCGACCCCGAAGAACGCGTGGAACGGCAGCGCCGCGAGCACCATCCCGAGCTTCCCGATGTGGGGCAGCGGGCGCGGCGGCGCGTCGACCCCGATGACCAGCCCGTAGAACATGATGCCGACGACGAGGAACTCCGCGTTCATGAGCTGGTGCGCCCAGTGGTACCGCAGCGCCTGGTCGAAGATCGGCGTGAAGTAGAGCAGGTAGTAGGCGCCGATGAAGCGGATGAAGACGAACAGCGGGTTGAACAGCACGTGCGTCACCCGCCACGCGAGCATCGCGGCGATCCACTCCCGCACCCCCGCGGCCCGGGAGCGCCCGTGGGTCGGGAGCGCCCGCAGCGCGAGCGTGATCGGTCCGCCCAGCACGAGCAGGAGCGGCCCGAGCATGTTCAGCGACATGTGCAGGATCATGTGCAGGCTGAA
>JABBOB010000023.1 GCA_019352055.1 Acidobacteriota bacterium | reverse complement strand
GGACTGCACGGCGATCGTGGGCAACGCGACTCCTTCGTACGGTGGTGATCAGCGCTCCGCGAGGCTAATCGCGCTGTCGCAGCGAACCGTCTGAGCGGCGCTGTCCCGCCGTGCCGAACGATGGAGGCGCGCCGTTCCACTGAACGGAAACCACCTGGTCCAGAAGCGGTTCGAATGTCGTACCCCCATGGTCTGATACGAGCATGAACCGGGACGCGGCGGCGCTGATCGAGCAGGTGGACGACTACGTCCACCTGCTCGACCGGGTGTCCGAAGGCGGCCGGTTCGACGACGCCGGGTCGGCCGGCCCGATCCGGGTGCTGGCAGACGCCGAGCTGCAGCACGCGAAGTCGCGGATGGCGGCGATTCTCCGATTCGCGCAGGCCGAGGACGCGAAGCTGGCCGGGGAGATCGCCCGTCGCTCCGAAGGTCACGACGGCGGGCTGGCGACACGGATGGGCGCGGTGAACGCCGTCGCCCTGGTCGCCGACCTCTCCGGGACCACCCGGGAGGCGGCGGGATCGCTGGTGCGGCTCGGGGCTGCGATCCGTCCGCGGGAGACCCCGGAAGGCGATCCCGCGCCGGCCGTGCGACCGCACCTCGCGCAGGCTGTCGCCGCCGGCCGCCTCCCGTTCGAGGTCGCCACGGCGATCCGGCGGATGATGCAGACCCTCGTGAAGACGATCCCCGCAGAGCACCTGGGCGCGGTGGAGGGCGCGATCGTGGAGCGCGCGCTGGCCGGGGAGAGCGCCGACCGGTTCCTCGACTGGTTGCGCACCGTGCCCTCGCAGCTCGACCCGGCCGGTGTCGAGGAGCGGGAGGCCGACCTCGTCGCTCAGGCGTCGGTGTCCCGGCGGACGCTCGCGAACGGGTTGACCCGCTGGACCCTCGACCTCGACCCGCTCACCGACGGGTTCTTCACCACCGCGCTCGATGCGAACACCGCGCTGCGCCGGTTCCGGATGCACCTCGCCGACGAGCCCCAGCCGACGCCGGACGAGATCGCGGAGCAGCGCAAGCCCTTGAAGCGCCGTCGGGTCGACGGGGTCCGCCTGCTGGCGAAGAAGGCCCTGAAGGTGGACGACGGGCAGGTCGCGGGTACGGCGGTCACCCTGCTGGTCACCATGACCGAGGAGGGGTTGCGGACCGGTCTGGGTGCCGCGGCGATCCCGGGGTGCCTGGGCGAGATCTCCGCATCCACCGCCCGGATGCTCGCTGCTGAGGCCGAGATCATCCCGGTGGTGCTCGGCGGGCAGTCGCAACCGCTGGATCTGGGCACGGGGCGACGGTTCTTCACCGAGGCGCAGCGCCGCGCCATGGTGGCCCGGGACGGCGGCTGCGCCGGGATCTGCGGCGGCGCCCCACCCTCCTGGTGCGACGCGGCGCACATCCGGCCGGCGGGCTACGGACCGACGTCGATCGAGAACGGGATCCTGCTCTGCTGGCACTGCCACCAGCTGCTGGACCAGCACGGTTGGCAGGTCACCCGTGAGCACGGGCGATGGTGGTGGACGCCACCACCCCACGTCGACCCCACCGGTCGGCGACGCCCCGGCGGCCCGATGCCACCGCTCGATCTGACCGCCTGAGCGAATTCCCCCTGCCCACGAACGACGGAGCGCCCCGGACCTCGAGGGTTCGGGGCGCTCCGCTTCGATCGGGCGCTACAGGGTCGACGCGAGCGGGTCGAAGCCGTCCGGCAGCAGCGGGACGGGGCCGACCGTGCTCTCGACCGTGACGAACTGCTCGGTTGCGGCTGAGTCCTGCGCGGAGAGCAGGACGTCGACGACGTGACGGCCGAGCTCGCCGGAGGCGACGTGCGGGCGGCCGGCCGCGATCGAGCGGACCATGTCGAGCACGCCGAGGCCGCGGCCGGTGACCGTGCCCTCCTCCGGGACCTCGATCGGCGGCTGCTCGACCGACATCCCGTCGGTGAGCACGCCGAGCGGCTTCACGTAGGTCGTCTTCCCCGTGAACATGTTCGGGTCGGGCAGGACGATCGAGCCCTCGGTGCCGTGGATCTCGAGGATCCCGTGCCGCTCGAGCGCCGAGTCGAAGCTCAGCAGGCTCTGCGCCTGCTTGCCGCTCTCGAACGCCGTGAGGATCTGGATCGTCGACGGCACCTCGACCGGGAACGTCGTCCCCGCGTCCGGGCCCGTGTGGATCCTCCGCTCCTCCTGCTTCTTCATCCCGACGGCCGCGACCCGGTCGACCGGGCCGAGCAGGCTGACGAGCGCGGAGAAGTAGTACGGCCCCATGTCGAGCAGCGGGCCGGCACCCTTCGCGAAGAGGAACCCGGGGTTCGGGTGCCACAGGTCCGGCCCCTGGGTCTGGAACGCGGTCTGCGCGAACAGCGGCTCGCCGATCACGCCGGCCAGGATCGCGCGCTTCGCGCTCTGGAAGCCCGGACCCAGGAGGGTGTCGGGTGCCGAGCCGATCCGGACCCCGGCGGCGGCGGCCTGCTCGAGGAGGGCGGAGACCGCGTCGCGGTCGAGACCGAGCGGCTTCTCGCTCCAGACGTGCTTGCCCGCGGCGATCGCGGCGGACGAGACCTCCACGTGCGCGGCCGGGACCGTCAGGTTCACGACCAGCTGCACGTCCGGGTGCGCCAGCACGTCCTCGGCGGAGCCGTGCGCGGGCACGCCGTGCTTCTCGGCCTGCGCCTTGGCGCGGTCCAGGAGCAGGTCGCCGACGATCAGCACCTCGACGTCAGGGAACGACCTCAGGTTCTGCAGGTACGTGTCGCTGATGACCCCGGCCCCGATGAGGCCGACACCGACGGCGCTCATCGGATGAAGCCGCCGTCCTTCAGGAAGGCGTAGGAGGCGGCGATGTCCTCGAAGACGTCGCCGGGGGCGTGGTCGTACTCGATGACGGCGTACTGCAGCGCCGTGGCGGCCTGCAGCGCCGCCGCCAGCCGCACGTCGCCCTCGCCTGCACGCCGCTGGTCGAGGCTGTCCGAGCCGAACGGCGGGGCGCCGGGTGCGAACGGGTTGCTCGCGGGGGCGACGCCGTCCTTGATGTGCTGCGCGATGAGGCGGTCGCCGAGGTCCGCCGTCAGGGCGACAACGTCCTGTCCGCCGGTGAGCGCCCAGAAGAGGTCGAGCTCGATCGCGACACGGTCCTCGGTGAGGGCGATGAAGCGCTCGTAGGCGGTCTGTCCGTCGAAGGAGGCGATGAACTCCTGCGCGTGGTTGTGGTAGCCGACGGTCAGGCCGAACCCGGCCGCGACCTCCGCCGCCGCGTTGATGCGGTCGGCGATGTCCTTGACGCCGTCCTCGGTGAGCCAGCGCTCGGGCGCGACGAACGGGTCGATGACGGTCTTCATGCCGATCGTGGCCGCCGCCTCGAACACGACCTCGGGCTTCGGGGTCGGGATGGACCCGTCCGGCGTCCACAGCGTGTCGGACAGCAGCGGGGCGTGGCCGGTGGGGGAGTCGAGTCCGGCGGCGTCGAGCGCGGCACGGATCTCCGTAGGCCGGCCGACGAAGTCGAACGCCTCGACGTGCTGCAGGCCGATGGCGGCGAGCCGGTCGAGCGACCCGCCCATGTCGGCGGAGAACTCCTCCGCGAGTGAGTAGAGCTGCACGGATGCTTCTGGTCGGGCCACGTCGTCCTTCTTCGTCACGTCGAGCACCGTTCGGTGCCGCTGCGACAGTACACGAATGCATCCGAGTGGATGTATTGAGCTACCATCGCGGCATGGCGCAGCCTTCCCCGGGGTCCCCGCGCGCCCGGGGCTCCTACGCGAAGGGGATCGCGATGCGCCAGGAGATCCTCGATTCCGCGATCGAGGTGTTCGCGCAGCGGGGTGCCGGCCGCACGAGCCTGCGCGCGATCGCGGAGGAGGTCGGTGTCACCCACGCCGCCCTGATCCACCACTTCGGCACGCTCGAGCAGCTGCTCGTGGAGGTCTACTCGGAGTCCGCGCGCCGGCTCGAGCGGGAGCACCCGGTGCCGGGCGGCGTCTCACCCGTCGAGAGGATGCGGCTGTCCGCGGAGCGCAACCACGGCGTCCCTGGCATGGTGCAGCTCTACACGTCGCTCGTCGCGACCGCGCTCGAGGTGGGGCATCCGGCGGCGACGGCCTTCGCGACGGAACGGTTCGCGCAGGCCCGCGCTGCGCTGACCGAGCAGGTGCGCGACGCTCAGGCGAGCGGTCGGATCCGTCGGGATCTCGACGCCGGCCAGGTCGCCGCCCTCGTGATCGCCGCGTCCGACGGCCTGCAGACCCAATGGCTGCTCGACCCGGGCGTCGACCAGGTGGGCGCGCTGGCCATGCTCGACCGGTTGCTGACCGACCGGGCGGCGGAGGGCGACGCGGGCTGAGTCGTGGCGGTCGAGCCGCTCGCTTCGAGCGCTCGGATGCGGTGCCGCGCCGTCCCGGCCGCGGCACCGCCCGAGATCACTCCGCTTTGCGCTTCGCGGCGGTCTTGTCCTTCTTCTCGACCCGCTTCTCCTTGAGCGTCTTCGCCGCTGCGGTCTTGCCGCTGGACTTCTTGGGGGACTTGTCGGCCACGGGCTTCCTCCTCGGATCGCGTGAGCCTGACCGTACGCGCCCGGGGTCGCGTTCGGGGCCGTGTCGAGGGCTGCGGGTGCACACTGCCCTGATGCGCGCCTACGTCTCCGTCCGGGAGCTCTTCTCGATCGGCATCGGTCCGTCGAGCTCGCACACGGTCGGTCCGATGCGGGCGGCGAAGGCGTTCGTCGACGCGTTGGGCCCCGATCTCGGCCGGGTGGAGGGGGTCAGGGTCCGGCTCTACGGCTCGCTCGGTGCGACGGGGATCGGTCACGGCACGCCCGGCGCCGTCGTGGCGGGGCTCGCGGGCCACGATCCGGAGACCTGCGACCCGGCGGTGCTGTCGGCGACGTGGGCGGCGATCGGCGACAGCGGCGTGGTCCTGCTCGGCGGCGTGCACCCGGTGGTGCTGGCGCAGCGCGACGTGGAGCTCGCACCGCTGACGCGCCTGGACCGGCACACCAACGGCATGCGCTTCACCGCGGTCGACGCCGCGGGGGAGGAGGTGCTGACCCGCACCTTCTACTCGATCGGCGGCGGGTTCATCGAGGGCGACGACGTCGTCGCCCATCCGGAGGTGCCGCTCCCGTTCGCCTACACCTCCGCCGCGGGGCTGCTGCGGCTGTGTGCGGAGCACGGCCGCTCCATCGCCCAGATCGCGCTCGCCAACGAGGAGGCGCTCGGCCCGCGGCAGGCGGCGCTCGACGGGATCGGCGCGATCTGGGCCGCGATGCGCGGCTGCATCGAGGGCGGCATGGCCGCGGAGGGGGTGCTTCCCGGGCCGCTCGGGGTGCGGCGCCGGGCGTCGGCGCTGCGACGGCGCCTGGTCGAGCGGGACGTCCCCCTCGACTCGGAGGAGTGGCTGCACGCCTACGCGCTCGCGGTCAACGAGCAGAACGCCGCAGGGCAGCGGGTGGTGACCGCACCGACGAACGGGGCGGCCGGCATCGTGCCGGCCGTGCTGATGCACCTGGGCGGCGAGCGGATCGCGGACTACTTCCTCACCGCGACCGCCGTGGGGTCTCTGATCGCGGCGAACGCGTCGATCTCCGGAGCGGAGGCGGGCTGCCAGGGCGAGGTCGGGGCAGCCTGCGCCATGGCGGCGGCCGGGGCGACCGCGGTGCTGGGCGGGACGCCCGAACAGATCGAGAACGCGGCCGAGATCGCCCTCGAGCACAACCTCGGCCTGACGTGCGACCCGGTCGGGGGCCTCGTGCAGGTGCCGTGCATCGAGCGCAACGCGGTCGGCGCGTCCCGCGCGATGACCGCGACGCGCATGGCGCTCTACGGCGACGGCCGGCACGTCGTCTCGCTGGACACGGTCATCGAGACGATGCGGCAGACCGGCGCCGACATGAGCAGCAAGTACAAGGAGACCTCCATGGGAGGCCTCGCCGTCAACGTCGTCGAGTGCTGAGCCGCGCCGGAGCGGGGGAGCGGCGGCGACCGGACCCGATAGTGGAATAGTGGAGACGAATTCCACCCCCGAAACGGGAATGCGGGAATAGCGCCGAATACGGAATCATCCTCGGGTGCGAATCATGAACCCCTTCCGGATCGGGCTGCTCGGCGGCCTCGGCGTGCTGCTCGCGCTCGTCATCGGGAGCGCCATCGGTTCGCTCGCGACCGTGCTCACCTACCTGCTCACCGCGGTGTTCCTCGCGCTCGGGCTCGAGCCGATCCTCGGGGTGCTGCAGCGCCTCCGGCTGCCGCGGTGGGCGGCCCTGGTGGTCGTCGTGATCGTGCTGCTCCTGGTCGTCGCCGGGCTGGTCTTCGCGGTCGTGCCGCTGATCGCGCAGCAGGCGGCTTCGCTCGCGACGACGATCGGGCAGTACAGCAGCGCATCGGCGCAGCAGCACCTCGTCAAGCAGATGCAAGGCGTCGCCGGCCCGTCGATCGACGTCTCCTCGCTCTTCTCGAACGCCGCGAGCTACCTCCAGAAGAACGCCGGCACGATCGGCGGCGGGGTGCTCGCCGTCGGCTTCGGCGTGGTCCAGGGCGTGGCGGGCACGGTGGTCGTGATCATCCTCACGCTGTACTTCGCCGCGTCGCTGCCGGCGTTCAAGGCCGCCGGCTACCGCCTCGTCCCGATGACGAAGCGGGAGGGGTTCAGCCAGATCGCGGACCAGATCTTCGCGTCCGTCGGCCGCTACGTCGTCGGCCAGGTGTCGCTCGCCCTGGTGAACGGCGTGCTCAGCTTCGTGTTCCTCTCGATCATCGGCGCGAAGCTGCCGGCGATCTTCGCGCTGATCGCCTTCCTCGGCAGCCTGATCCCGCTCGTCGGCACCATCTCGGCCGCCGTGGTCATCGTCCTCGCCCAGCTCGCCCTCGTGTCGGACCACCCGGCGACGTGGATCGCGGTCGCCGTCTACTACGCGGTCTACATGCAGGCGGAGGCCTACCTGCTCAGCCCGAACATCATGAACCGAGCGGTGAAGGTGCCGGGGGTCGTCGTGGTGGTCGCGGCGCTCGCCGGGGGCACCCTGCTCGGCGTCCTCGGTGCGCTCATCGCGATCCCGGTCGCCGCCGCTGCCCTCCTGATCCTCGAGCAGGTCGTCATCCCGCGGCAGGCCGCCGCGTAGGTCGGGTGGATCGCGCCGCGGGGCGCGATCCAGCCGCCCCGCTCATGCCGCGAGGCGTTCCGCCGGCTCGCGCCGAACCGGCCGGCGTCGTGCAGGCGGCGCGGCGGGACCACGGGCGGGCGTCCCGCAGACTGGAGCGGTGCAGCGGACCGAGCCCGAGACCCCTGTTCCCGTCGCACGCATCCGGGCAGCGCTCGCGCGCGCCGGTGGCGGCGACCGGCTCGACGCCGACACCGCGACGCCGCTCCTCGCCGCGCGGGGCGAGGAGCTCGAGGCCCTGCTCGGCCTCGCGTCGGCGAGCCGGGACGCGGGCGCCGCAGCGCGGGGCGGCGACACGGGCCGTGTCATCACCTACTCGCGCAAGGTGTTCATCCCGCTCACGACGCTGTGCCGCGACCGCTGCCACTACTGCACGTTCGTCGACACCCCGCACGGGCTGCTCCGCAAGGGCGTCGCCCCGTTCCTCGAGCCCGAGCAGGTGCTCGCGATCGCGCGGGAGGGCGCCGCGACGGGATGCCGGGAGGCCCTGTTCACGCTCGGCGACCGGCCCGAGGCGCGCTGGCCCGTCGCAGCGGCCTGGCTCGCGGAGCACGGGCACCGCTCGACCCTCGACTACCTCGGAGCCATGGCGCGGCTCGTGCAGCAGGAGACCGGGCTGCTCCCGCACCTCAACCCGGGCGTGCTCACCTGGGCGGAGCTGCAGCGGCTCCGGCCGGTCGCGCCGTCCATGGGGATGATGCTCGAGACGACCTCGGTCCGGCTCTGGGCCGAGCGCGGAGGAGCGCACTTCGGCTCGCCCGACAAGGACCCGGCGCTCCGGCTCGAGGTGCTCGAGGACGCGGGCCGCAGCCGCGTGCCGTTCACGACGGGGGTGCTGCTCGGCATCGGCGAGACCATGCGCGACGCCGCGGACTCGCTCGTCGCGATCCGAGAGGCGCACGAGCGGTGGGGGCACGTGCAGGAGACGATCGTGCAGAACTTCCGGGCGAAGCCGCGGACCGCGATGCAGGGCGTCGCCGACCTCGCGACCGACCGCTACATCGCCGCCGTCGCGACGGCACGCCTCGTGCTCGGACCGGAAGCGCACCTGCAGGCGCCGCCGAACCTCACCGACGCGACCGAGCTCGGGCTGCTGCTGCGGGCCGGGATCGACGACTGGGGCGGCGTCAGCCCGGTCACCCCCGACCACGTGAACCCGGAGCGCCCCTGGCCGCACCTCGCCGACCTCGCGCGGCTCACCGCCGACAACGGGTTCCGGCTGCGGCAGCGGCTCACGACCCATCCGCGCTGGCTCGGCGAGGAGTGGATCGATCCCGGGCTCCGCGCCGCGGTGGACGCGCACTCGGACGCGACCGGGCTCGCCGCCGAGGAGGGCGCCCCCGCCCGGGTGCGGCCGTCCCGGCCCGCGCCGACGCTGGGTGCCCTGATCGAGCGTGCGGAGGCGGATCCCGGGACGGCGACGGACGCGGACTGGGCGAGCCTGCTCGGCGCGGGCGGGGACGACCTCGACGCGCTCGCGGCCGCGGCCGATCGCGCCCGGGCGGCGACGACCGGCGACGTGCTCACCTTCGTCGCGAACCGCAACCTCGACGCCGCGCAGTGGGATCCGGAGCACGGGCGGGGCGGTCTCGACGCGGACGAGGTCGCGCTCCTGGCCGCCGAGGCGTGGACGGCGGGCGCGACGGAGGTCTGCGTGCAGGGCCCCCTGCACCCCGACCTGCCCGGCGACGCCGCGTTCGACCTCGTGCGGGCGCTGAAGGACGGTGCTCCGGAGATCCACATCCACGCCTTCCGCCCGGCCGAGGTGCTGGACGGCGCGCGGCGGCTCGGCGTCGGTCCCGCCGCCTTCCTCGCGCGGCTGCGGGACGCCGGGGTCGGGAGCGTGCCCGGCACCGGCGCCCGGATCCTCGACGACCGGGTCCGCGCGCTGCTCTCCGACGGTGCCGACCCGTCCGTCGCCGACTGGGAGGCCGTCGTCCGCGCCGCGCACCGGGAGGGCCTCCCGACGACCGCGACGCTGGTGTACGGCCACGTGGAGACGCCGCGGCAGGTCGTCGCCCACCTCCGCCGGCTCGCTGCGATCCAGGACGAGACGCACGGGTTCAGCGAGCTCATCGCGATGCCGTTCGTGCCCGCGGACTCGGCGGTCGGCCTCCCCCCGGGGAGTCGGCCCGGCCCGACGCTGCGGGAGAGCCGCGCCGTCCACGCGGTCGCCCGGCTGCTGCTGCGCGGACGGCTCGACCACGTGCAGGGCGCCTGGCCGAAGCTCGGCCTCGACGGCGCGCGAGCCGTGCTCGGCGGCGGTGCGGACGACCTCGGCGGCCTGCTGCTCCCCGGCCTGGCGCACCCGGACGCGGGTGCCGAGGCGGGCAGGACGATCACGGTCGACGACGTCGACGCGATCGCGGCGTCGCTGGGGCGCACCGTCGTGCAGCGCACGACGCGCTACGGCCGGGCGGATGCGGAACGCGTCGACGCCGTCCGCTCGGCGCGGGAGCGGGCGCTCCCGGTCGCGGGCGCGCTCGGGCGCCGGCTGCTCCCGGTCGCCGCATCGTGACCGAGCACGTCGGCGTCTGCGTCGTCGGCGCGGGCATCGCCGGGATCGGCCTCGCGCTCCGGCTCGCGGGCGAGGGGATCGACGACGTCGTCGTCCTCGAGCGGCGAGAGGGCGTCGGCGGCACCTGGCACGACAACCGGTACCCCGGGGTCGCCTGCGACATCCCGGCGCACCTGTACTCCTACTCCTTCGCCCCGAAGCCGGACTGGAACAGCCGCTTCCCGGCCGGCGCCGAGGTGCGGCGGTACCTCGAGCGGTGCGCGCTCGGCGTCGCGGACCGCATCCGGCTCGGCGAGCCGGTCGTCGCCGCGGCCTGGGACGCGGCCGCGGCCGTCTGGCGCGTCCGGACCCCGGCCACTGAGCTGGCGGCGGACGTCCTCGTGCTGGCGGTCGGCCGGCTCGCCGAACCACGCGTCCCGGACCTCCCCGGTCTCGACGGGTTCCCCGGCCCGGTGCTGCACACCGCCCGCTGGGACGAGCGGGAGAGCGTCGGCGGCCGCCACGTCGGGGTGGCCGGCACCGGCGCGTCGGCCGTGCAGCTCGTGCCGCGCCTCGTCGAGCGCGGTGCGCGGGTCACCGTCTTCCAGCGCAGCGCGCCCTGGGTGCTGCCTCGCGAGGACCGCGCCTACAGCCCGGACGAGCAGGCGGCCTTCGCGCGCGACGACGCCGCGCGCCGAGCCCACCGGGAGCACCTCTTCGAGGAGCAGGAGGCGGTGTTCTCGGCCCGGCGGAGCGGGTCACCCGAGCAGGCCGAGCTGCGGGAGCGCGCGCTCGCCCACCTCCGTGCCCAGGTGCCGCCGGGACCCCTCCGCGACACGGTGACGCCGTCGGTCGAGATCGGCTGCAAGCGCATCGCGCTGAGCGACGACTGGTACCCGGCGATCGCGCGCGGAGCCGTGCTGGTGGAGCCCTCCGCGCTCGTCGCGCTGGAGGGACGGACGGCGGTCGCCGAGTCGGGGCGCCGGGTGGGAGGGCTCGACGCGCTCGTCCTCGCGACGGGGTTCGCGACCGCGCGGCCGCCGATCTCCGCCGTGGTCCGGGGTACCTCCGGGACGCTCGCCGACGCCTGGCGGCACGGCATGCGCGCCTACGCCTCGGTGGCCGTCCCGTCCTTCCCGAACCTGTTCGTGCTCGACGGGCCGAACGCGGCGCTGAGCCACAACTCGGCCGTCCACGTCATCGAGACCCAGATCGCGTACGTGCTCGGCGCGGTGCGGCACGTGCGGGGCGGCGCGGTCCTCGACGTCACGGAGGAGGCGGAGGAGGCCTACACGTCGGCCGTCGCGTCGGCCGCCGCGGGGATGGTGTGGACGGCCTGCGACAGCTGGTACCGCGACCCCGCGACCGGTCGGCTCACCGTGCTGTGGCCGGGGACGGCGACGTCGTTCCGGGAGCGCAACGGCACCTTCGACCCCGCTCCCTACCGGGGCAGGTCCAGCGCCTCCGCGACGCCCCGGTTCGTGACCGAGCCGGCGCGGGTGTTCAGGCCGGCGGCCAGGGCGGGCGACGCGGCGACGGAGGCGTCCACCCCGGCGTCCGCGAGCGCGACGAGGTAGGGCAGCGTCGCGTTCGTCAGCGCGCGCGTCGACGTCTCCGGCACCGCGCCCGGCATGTTGGCGACGCAGTAGTAGACGGAGTCGTGCACGGCGAACGTCGGGTCGTCGTGCGTCGTCGGGCGGGATCCCTCGAAGCAGCCGCCCTGGTCGATCGCGATGTCGACGAGCACGCTGCCGGGCTTCATTCCGGCGACCATCGCGTCGGTGACGATCTTCGGCGCGGCGGCGCCCGGGATGAGCACCGAGCCGATCACGAGGTCCGCGTCGGCGAGCTGCGCCGCGATCTCGTACGGCGACGACGCCCGCGTCTGGATGCGGCCGCCGAACTGGATCTCGAGCGCGCGCAGGCGGGGCAGCGACACGTCGATCACGGTGACGTCCGCACCCATACCGAGCGCGTTCGCAGCCGCGTGCTCGCCGGCGACGCCGCCGCCGATCACGACGACGCGCGCTTTCGGGGTGCCGGGCACGCCGCCGAGCAGCACACCGCGGCCGCCCGCCGCGCGCATGAGGTGGTAGCCGCCGACCTGGATGGACAGGCGCCCCGCGACCTCGCTCATCGGGGACAGCAGGGGGAGGCTGCGGTCGGGCAGCTGGACGGTCTCGTAGGCGATGGCCGTCGTCCGTGCGGCGAGCAGCGCCTCGGTGAGCGGCCGGTCCGCCGCGAGGTGGAGGTAGGCGAACAGCGCCTGGTCCTCGCGGAGGTGCCCGTACTCGGCGGGCACCGGCTCCTTGACCTTCACGAGCAGGTCGGCCGCGCTCCAGACGCCGTCCGCATCCGGGACGATCGTGGCGCCGGCCTCCGCGTAGGCCGCGTCCAGGATCCGCGATCCGGTCCCGGCGCCCGCCTGCACGAGCACCTCGTGGCCGTGGAGGGCGAGGGTGTGCACGCCGGCCGGCGTGATCGCCACGCGGTTCTCGTTGTTCTTGATCTCGGTGGGGATGCCGACGCGCATGGTCCGAGTGTGGAGATCACGCGCGCGACCCGCCAGAGTTCCGAAGGACCTTCGTCCAGTCGTACGATCCGGGGATGGATCGACCGGAGGAGGTCTTCGACAGCGGTCGCATGTCGAAGGACGTTCGACCGCCCGACGGCATCGACGATCTCGATCGTCGGATCCTCGCGGTGCTGCGGGACGACGCCCGGATGTCGAACGCGGAACTCGCCGCCGCGGTCGGCGTCGCTCCCTCCACCGCGCACGTGCGCCTCCGGTCCCTCCGGGAGCGCGGCATCCTCACGGGTTTCGTGACGAGCGTCGACCACCGGCGGCTCGGGCGCGGGCTGCAGGCGCTGATCCACGTCGGTCTGCGCCCCGGCGCGCGGCAGGCCAGCATCACGGGCTTCGCCGGCGAGATCCGCGGTCTCCCGCAGGTGCTCCAGGTCTTCTTCCTCGGCGGCATCGACGACTTCATCGTGCACGTGGCGGTCGCCGACTCCTCGGCGCTGCGCGCGTTCGTGGTCGACCACCTGTCGTCGAAGCCGACCGTCGCGTCGACGCGGACGAGCATCGTCTTCGACTACTACCGCAACGGCGTCGCGGCGTCCTTCGGCTGAAGGACGCCGCGGGCGCGGATCAGGAGGCCGCGAGCAGCTCCAGGGTGTCCACGACGCGGTTGGAGAAGCCCCACTCGTTGTCGTACCAGGCGACGACCTTCACGTGCCTGCCGTCGACGCGGGTGAGCGCGGAGTCGAAGATCGACGACGCGGGGTTCCCGACGATGTCGGAGGAGACCAGCGCGTCCTCGGAATACTCCAGGATCCCGGCGAGCGGGCCCGCTGCAGCGGCGCGGTAGGCGTCGAGGACCTGCTCGCGGGTGACGTCTCGGGCGACGGTGGCGTTCAGCTCGACGACGGAGCCGACCGGCACGGGCACCCGGATCGAGTCCCCGGACAGCTTCCCGTCGAGCCTCGGCAGGACGAGGCCGATGGCCTTCGCGGCGCCGGTCGTCGTCGGCACGATGTTCACCCCGGCCGCCCGGGCCCGCCGCGGATCGCGATGCGGGCCGTCCTGCAGGTTCTGCTCCTGCGTGTACGCGTGGACGGTCGTCATGAACGCGTGCTCGACGTCGGCGAGCTCGTCGAGCACGGCCGCGAGCGGGGCGAGCGCGTTCGTGGTGCAGGAGGCGTTCGACACGATCGTGTGCTCGGCCGGGTCGTACGCGGCCGTGTTCACGCCGTAGGCCAGCGTGACGTCGGCACCGTCGGCGGGCGCGCTCACCAGCACGCGCTTCGCGCCGGCGTCGAGGTGCGCGCGGGCGGCGGAGGCGGAGGTGAACCGGCCGGTCGACTCGAGCACGATGTCGACGCCGAGCTCGGCCCACGGCAGGTCCTTCGGGTCCCGCTCGGCGAGCACCCGGATGCGGCGGCCGTCGACGACGAGCACGTCCCCCTCCACCGAGACCGGGCGGCCGAGCCGCCCGGCGGTCGAGTCGAAGGCGAGGAGCCGTGCCAGCGCGGCGGGCTCGGTGAGGTCGTTCACGGCGACGACCTCCAGATCGGAGGAGCGCTCGAGCAGGGCGCGGAGCGTGTTGCGGCCGATCCGACCGAAGCCGTTGATGGCGATGCGGGTCATGGGGTTCCTTTCTCCCGCCGACCACGTTCGCGGCCCGTGCCGGTCCGGACCAGTGGCTGCAGCGTCATGCTCCGAAAGGATCCCGCCAGTCTCGGTCCGACGGCGTGAAGGTCCTCCGGTACTCGCCGGGGGTGGTGCCGAGGATGCGCTGGAAGTGCAGCCGCAGGTTCGTCGCCGTGCCGAGGCCGACGTCGGCGGCGATCTGCTCGACGCTCCGCTCGCTGCGTTCCAGCAGCTCGCGCGCGACGTCGATGCGGGCCCGCATCACCCACTGCATCGGGGTGGTGCCGGTGTCCTCCGCGAAGCGGCGCGAGAAGGTCCGCGGCGAGACCGCGGCGTGCCGGGCGAGCGCCTCCAGGCCGAGCGGGCCGTCGAGGCGGTGCAGGGCCCACTCCCGGGTCGCCGAGAAGCGTTCGCCGAGCGGTTCCGGCACGCTCCGCGGCACGTACTGCGCCTGCCCGCCGCTCCGGTAGGGCGCTGCGACGAGGCGGCGAGCGGCGTGGTTCGATGCGGCGACGCCGAGGTCGGATCGCAGGATGTGCAGGCAGAGGTCGATCCCGGACGCCGCGCCGGCGGAGGTCAGCACCGCGCCCTCGTCGACGAACAGCACGTGCTCGTCGACCCGGACGAGCGGGTGACGCGCTGCCAGCGCGCGGGTGTAGTGCCAGTGCGTCGTCGCCCGCCTGCCGTCGAGCAACCCGGTCGCGGCCAGCGCGAAGGCGCCGGTGGAGATCGCGGCGAGCCGGGCGCCGCGAGCCGACGCGGCGAGGAGCGCGTCGAGCACGGCCCGCGGCGGGTCCTCGCGATCGGGGAAGCGGTAGCCGGGGACGAACACGATGTCGGCCCACTCGAGCGCCTCGAGACCGTTCGCGACCGAGTACGCGAGCCCGTCGCCTCCGGCGACCGGGCCGACCGCCGGGCCGCACACCCGCACCTCGTACGGCATGCTCGGGCGCGTCGTGAAGACCTGCGCGGGGATCCCGACGTCGAGCGGCTTCGCGCCCTCGAGCACGAGCACGGCGACCCGGCGGAGGCGTTGCGGAGCCATGTCCCCACGCTAGGGCGGCGTTCCCGCTCCAGGCGCGTTCCGCCCACGCCACGCCACGCCCGTCCCGACGTAGCCTGATCGGCGTATGGCACGACGACCACCCGAGGACGGCCGGCTCTCCGCGGCGCGCTACGCCGCCGAGCACGCCCTCCCGCCCGAGATGCGGAGCGACGACGACGAACCGGTCGACCGCGGGCAGGCCGGCGCGGACGAGCGCGCGATGGCGGTCGAGATCGCCGTCCAGCAGGCGATGCGGCGGGGCGACTTCGAGAACCTTCCCGGGGCCGGCAAGCCGCTCGCCGGCCTCGACGGGGTGCGGGACCCGAACTGGTGGATCCGCCGGAAGATCGAGCGCGAGCACCTCACCGGACTGGGGCCTCCCGCGCTGACGCTGCGGACTGAGGACGCGCAGCTGGACGACCGCCTCGACCGCCTCCACACCGAGCACCAGGTGCGGGAGGTGCTCGAGGACTTCAACAAGCGGGTGCGCGAGGCGCGGCTGCAGCTGCTCGGCGGTCCTCCCGTGCTGACGAGCCCGCGGGACGTCGATGGGCAGGTGGCGGCCTGGCGGGAGCGCGCGAGCGCGAGACGGGCGGCGAGGGAGCGGGCCGCCGCGGCGGAGCGCGCTCGGGAGGAAGCCGAGCTCGCCGCGATGACCTGGCGCGAGCGCCGCCGCGCGAAGCGGCAGCGGCGGGCTTGACCTCCAGCGCTTGAGGTCTGTTGTGCTTGCTCCATGAGCACGACGACGACCGTCCAGGCGGTGTCCATCCACACCGCGTCGCAGCGGAGCGGTCTCACCGGACCCACGCTGCGGTACTACGAGGAGGTCGGGCTGATCGGCCCGATCCTCCGCGATCCCGGCAGCGGCCACCGCCGCTACGGGGAGCGCGACCTCGACGCCCTGCAGGCCCTCGCCTGCCTCCGGTCGATGGGCGTCGGCATCGAGGACATGCGGACCTACCAGGCGAACCGGGCGCTCGGGAACGTCGCGGCGGCCGACCAGCGCGACCTGCTGCTGCGGCACGTCGATCGGGTCGAGCGCGAGATCGAGACCCTCCGGGTGCACCTCGAGTACCTGCACGCGAAGTCGGGCCTCTGGGACGCCCGCGACCGCGGCGACTCCGCTGCGGAGGCGGCGGCGCAGGCCCGCGTCCACGCGATCGTCCCGCGCCTCGAGGCGACGATCCGATGACCGAGCTCGTGACCGGTGGATCCGGCTACCTCGGCACCCGACTCGTCGCCGACCTGCTGCTGGAGGGCACCCCCGTGCGCACGACCGTCCGCTCGCTCGACAGCGAGGCCGGGCTGCGAGCGGCGGTCCGCCGCGCGGGCGCGGACGACGACGGCCTCGAGGTCGTCGTCGCGAGCCTGACGGAGCCCTCCGGCTGGGCGGCCGCCGTGGCAGGCGTCGCCGGCGTCCATCACGTCGCCTCCCCGATGATCCAGACGCAGGACCCGGACGAGGTCGTGGTGCCCGCCCGCGAGGGCACGCTGCACGTCCTCCGTGCCGCCGTCGCTTCGGGCGTGCCGCGGGTGGTGCTCACGTCGTCGTTCGCAGCAGTCGGGTACACCCCCAAGCCCGTGCGGGACTACGACGAGACCGACTGGACCGACCCGGCGACGCCGGGGCTGCCCGCGTACCCGCGCTCGAAGGCGGTGGCCGAGCGGGCGGCCTGGGACCTGGTCGAGCACGACGGCGGCGACACCGAGCTGGTCGTGATCAACCCGACCTGGATCGCGGGGCCGACGCTGACCGGGACGGCGCGCTCGTCCCTCGGGTTCTTCGCGGCGATGCTGGACGGCCTCATGCCGGCCGTGCCGCGGCAGCGCTTCGGCATCGCCGACGTCCGCGACGTGGCGGCGCTGCACATCGCGGCGATGCGCACGCCGGAGGCGGCGGGCAAGCGGTACCTCGCGCTCGCCGACGGTCCCACGTTCACCTTCCTCCAGGTCGCCCAGGTGCTCCGCGAACGGCTCGGCCTGCTCGCCGAGCTCGTGCCGACCCGGGAGGTGCCGGGGGAGGAGCCGGGGGAGGAGCCGGCTCCGCTCGTCATCCGCAACGAGCGGGCGAAGCGCGAGCTCGGCTTCCGGCCGCGCCCGGCCGAGGTCACGATCGTCGAGACGGCGGAGAGCCTGCGCGACCTCGGTCTGCTGAAGGGGTAGCCCGCGCCGGCAGCGGTTCCGATCGGGAGCGAAGGGCTGGCCGCGTCCGGGTACCGTCGCCGGGTGACCACGATCGAACCGATCACCGCGGCGGACGAGGACGACTGGCGGCCGCTCTGGCACGGCTACCTCACGTTCTACGAGACGGAGCTCGCCTCGGAGGTGACGGCGGACGCGTTCGCGCGCCTCACCCGCGGCGTCGACCTGCACGGCGCGCTCGCGCGGGACGACGACGGCCGTGCGATCGGCCTCGTGCACTGGCTGTTCCACCCGGCGACCTGGTCGACGACCGCCTACTGCTACCTGGAGGACCTGTACGTCTCGCCCGACGCGCGCGGCGCCGGCGCCGGTACGGCGCTCATCGCCCACGTGCGGGCGCAGGCGGAGGCGGCCGGTGCCGCGAAGGTCTACTGGCTGACCCAGGAGGGGAACACGACCGCCCGCGCGCTGTACGACCGCGTCGCCTCGCTCACCGACTTCCGGCAGTACGCGATCGCGCTCTGAGCGGAGGCGCAGGAGGGCGCGCCTACCATCCGGATCGTCCGCTGCACCGAGGAGGAACCCGATGGCCGTGACCGCTGTGCTCGATCTGCATCTGCGCGCCGACAAGCTCGACGAGGCCCCGGACGCGATCGCCGCGATCCTGCGGCAGACCCGTGGGTTCGAGGGCAACGAGGGGCTCGAGGTCCTCGTCGACCTGGGCGACCCCACCCACTACACGGTCGTCGAGCGCTGGACCTCGATCGAGCGCGACGAGGCCTACCGGGCCTGGCGCGAGACGCCGGAGGGCGCATCGAACCTCGGTGAGCTGCTCGCCGGGGCACCGACCCTCACGAAGTACGAGACGCAGTCGACCCTCTGAGCCGCGGCCGCTGCAGGACTGACCAGCACACCTGTGCAGGTCAGGACGCTTCCGGTGCGCTCGCGATCCCTTAGATTCATCGCATCTTCACTCGTCCAGACATCGACCGGTTCAACGCGCAGCAGGCCCGATACCGCATCGATGCCCCGCTGGGCCGCGGTGGCATGTCCACGGTCTTCCGCGGCCGGGACACGGTGCTCGACCGCGACGTGGCGATCAAGGTGTTCGCGGCGAGCGCGGCCGACGACACCGAGCTGCGGGCGCAGCAGCGGGAGGCGCGGCTGCTCGCCGCCTCGAGCCACCACAGCGTCGTGCGGCTGTACGACGTCGGCGTGGACTTCCTGCCCGACGGGTCGCCGCGGATGTTCCTCGTCACGGAGCTCGTGGACGGCAGCGACCTCCGGGTCCGCCTCCGGGCCGGCGCGCTGCCGCTCCTGCACGCGGCCCACGTCGCCTACGACCTCGCGGAGGGGCTCGCCTACCTGCATGCCAGCGGCATCGTGCACCGTGACGTGAAGCCCGCGAACGTGCTGCTCGTGCAGCACTCGGAGGGGCGCCGCCCGCGCGTGAAGCTCACCGACTTCGGCATCGCGATGCGGAACGAGCAGCTGGCGGGGCTGGAGCGGTCGGAGACGACCGGAACGGCCGCCTACCTGAGCCCCGAGCAGGCCGCCGGCGACGAGATCACGCGGGCCTCCGACGTCTACGCGCTCGGGCTCGTCGTGCTGGAGACGATCACCGGGCGGACCGTGTTCCCCGGCGGCATCATCGAGAGCGCGCTGGCGCGGCTCGACCGCGACCCCGTCGTGCCCGACGACCTGCCGCGCGAGTGGCTGGACGTCCTGACCGCGATGACGCGGCGGTTGCCGCAGGACCGCCCGACCGCTGCCGAGGCGGCCGAGACGTTCCGGCAGATCCTGATGGCCGAGATCGTCCGGTCCGACACCGCGGACCCGCTCGGGACCGCGTCGCGCCTCGCGGCCGTGCACCGGTACGCCGTGCTCGCGCCCGGGGACGACCCGGACCTCGATCAGCTGTGCGCCTTGGCGAACCGGCTGCTCGGCGCGGACGGTGCGGTGATCGCGATCGCCGACGAGGACCGCGTGCTCGTCCGTGCTGCAGCGGGCGTGCCGCTGGCCGTCGCCGCACGAAGCCGGTACGTCGACGGCGTGCTCGAGGACCGGGCGCTCACGCTGCCCGACGTCGGAGCGGCCGTCGGCGCCCCCCTGCTCTGCGAGGGCGTCGGGGCCTACGCCTCCGCGCCGCTCAGGACCCACGACGGCATCGCGATCGGCGTCGCCGCCGTGTGGTCGCGTGCGCCGCGCCCGTTCTCCGACGACGACGTCGCGACCGTGCAGGACATCGCCGACATGGCGATGCACGAGATCGAGCTGCGACGCGCCGTCCGCCGGCACCTGGTTCCCGGCCGTCGTGGGGCCGCGGCTCTCTAGGATCCGCTCATGGCAGTCGATCCCCGCCCGGTGCTCCAGGCCCGCTACCGCCTCGAAGAGCTGCTCCGGCACGGCGGTCCGGTGCAGGTCCATCGCGCGTTCGACCTGCTGCTCCAGCGGGAGGTCCTCGCGACCCTCTCCACCTACCCGTCCGGCGACGTCGCCGACGGGACCCGCCACCAGCAGGCGGCGCGCCTCGTGGCGTCCCTGTCGCATCACAACCTCGTGCCCGTGCTCGACTACCAGCGGATCGACGACGTCGACGGCACGGTGAGCCTCCTGGTCGTGCTCGAGATGGCGCAGGGGCGGAGCCTCCGCAACCGGCTCCGCGAAGGCGTCCCGCTCACGACCAAGCAGGCCGCCTACCTCGGCTTCGACCTCGCGGAGGCGTTCGAGCACCTGCACGAACGGGGCATCGTGCTGCACGGCATCACGCCCGCGGCCGTCTTCCTGGCGGAGCAGGACGACGGCTTCCTCCGTGCGCAGCTCGCCGACCTCGCCTCCGCGGTCCGCGCGGACGACCCGACGCAGGTCCCCGTCGACAGCCGCCCGACCGTGACCGTCTGGGCGCCCGAGCGGCTGCGCGGCGAGCCCGCGTCCGCTGCCGGCGACGTCTACATGCTCGGCCTCCTGGTGCTGGAGGCCCTGACGGGCCGCGCGGCGTTCCCGGACCCGGTCGACCGCGCGGCGCACCCCGACGCCGCGCCGACCGTCCCCGACGGCACGCCGGCGGGCCTCGCCGCCCTGCTGCGAGGGGCGACCTCGACCGATCCCGCCGAGCGTCCCGGCTCCACCGAGCTCGCGGTGGGCTTCCGGCGCTTCATCGCGGAGGAGTTCGGCCGGCACCGCCGACTGGATCCGTCGCTCCGGTCAGCGGCCGACGAGGAGGCGCGCCTCGCGGCACTGCACCGCTACGACCTCCTCGACACCCCGCCGGAGGGCGCGTTCGACCGGATCACCACCCTCGCCGCGCGGGCGCTGCACATGCCGGTGTCGACGGTGAGCATCGTCGACCGCGACCGGATCTGGTTCAAGTCGCACTACGGCCTCGAGGGCGGGGAGATCGGTCGCGACCCCGGCCTCTGCGCCACGGTCGTCGAGACGGGTGCGCCGGTGTACGTGTCGGACGCTCGCGCCGACCCGTCGACGCGAGACAACCCGCTCATCGCCGGCGACATCGCCCTGCAGTCGTACGCGGGTGTGCCGCTCACGAGCGTGGACGGCTACGCGCTCGGCTCGCTGAGCGTGGCGGACTACCGCCCGCGCACCCTGACCGGCGAGGAGCTCGACATCCTCGACCGCCTCGGTCGGATGATCACGCACGAGCTCGAGATGCGGCTCGCGACGCGGCGGGCGCTCCTCAGCCACGACTGACACCCCGATCGCGCCTCCTCACCGAATCAGGGGCGGGACCGGAGTACCGTCGAGCAGCACCGTGAACGTTCACGGTCGGTCGGGAGGACGACGATGTCAGCACAGCAGGCGGGATGGGCCGTGCTCGGTCCGGGGAGCATCGCCCGGACGTTCCTGCAGGCGTTGCCCGCGAGCACGGGCACGCTGGTCGCGGTGGGCAGCAGCGACCGGGCGCGGTCGGCGGCGTTCGCGGCGGAGGCGGCGGAGCTCGGGTACGAGGAGGTCACCGCGGGCACCTACGAGGAGGCGCTCGCCGACCCGAGGGTCGACGCCGTCTACGTCGCGACGGTGCACACCGGGCACGCCCGGCTGGTGCTCGCGGCGCTGGAGGCGGGCAAGGCGGTGCTCTGCGAGAAGCCCCTGGCGGTCGATCACGGCACCGCCATGGTCCTGGTCGACGCCGCACGGCAGGCCGGCGTCCCGCTGGTCGAGGCATTCGTGTACCGCTTCCACCCGCAGACCACAGCGCTGCTCGAGCTGATCCGGAGCGGCGCCATCGGCGACGTGCGCCACATCGACGCGTCGTTCGCGTTCCGCAAGGAGGAGCGCGAGGGGCGGCTCTTCGAGACCGCGACCGCCGGCGGCGGGATCCTCGACGTCGGCTGCTACCCGCTCACCTTCGCCGCGATGGTCGCCGCCGCCGCGACCGGCGTCGCCGTCGCGGAGCCCACCGAGCTGACCGCCGCGGGCACGATCGGCCCGACCGGGGTCGACGAGTGGTCGGTCGCGGACCTCGTGTACCCGGGCGGGATCACCGCCACCCTCCGCACGGGCGTGCGGGTGGGGGACGTGAACGACGTCACGATCCTCGGCTCGCGCGGCCGCATCCACCTCCCGCTCCCATACTCGGTCGGCCTGCTGCCGACCATCGACATCGCCGCGACCGACGAGGCGCCCCGGTCGCTCACCTACCCGGTGGAGCGTCCCTACGCGCTCGAGGCGGACGCGACGCTCGAGGCCCTCCGCTCGGGCGCGATCGAGGCGCCGCAGATGACCCTCGACGAGTCGCTCGCCGCCGCGCGCGCGCTCGACCGCTGGCGCGCCGCGATCGGTCTGCGCTACCCGTTCGAGGCGGAGGACGCGGACGTCCCCACCGTGTCCGGCCGGCCGCTCGCGGTGCGGCCCGACACCGTCATGCCGATGGGCGGGATCCCGGGCGTCGGCAAGCGGATGTCCCGGCTCGTGATGGGCTGCGACAACCAGCCGGACCTCACCCACGCGTCCGCGCTGTTCGACCACTTCGTCGAGCACGGCGGCAACGCCTTCGACACGGCGTGGCAGTACGGGCGCGGTGCGTACGAGACCCGTCTCGGCCGCTGGATCGCGAACCGCGGCATCCGCGAGGACCTCGTGATCATCACGAAGGGCGCGCACACGCCGCACTGCGACCCGGAGTCGTTGAGCAGCCAGCTGCTCGAGAGCCTCGACCGCCAGGGCACCGGCTACGCGGACATCTACCTGATGCACCGCGACAACCCGGACGTGCCGGTCGGGGAGTTCGTCGACGTCATGGACGAGCACCGCCGCGCGGGCCGCATCCGCGCCTACGGCGTCTCGAACTGGAGCCTCCAGCGCTTCGACGAGGCGAATGCCTACGCCCGGGCGAACGGGCGCTTCGAGCTCGGCGTGCTGAGCAACCACTTCGGGCTCGCGGAGGCCTACGACGTGCCGTGGGCGGGCTGCCGCCACGTCACGGACCCCGCGTCGAAGCGCTGGCTGGAGGAGCGGCAGGTGCCGCTGCTGCCGTGGTCGTCGCAGGCGCGCGGGTTCTTCGCCCGCGCCCGGCCGGACTTCCACGGGGATGCCGAGCTGGTGCGCTGCTACTACAGCGACGACAACTTCGAGCGGTTGCGCCGAGCGCAGCAGCTCGGCGGTGAGCTGGGGGTGCCGGCCACCGCGGTCGCGCTCGCGTACGTCCTCGCCCAGCCGTTCCCGACGTTCCCGCTCTTCGGCCCGCGGTCGATCGCTGAGGCGCGGTCGTCGATGCAGGGCCTCACGGTCGAGCTCTCGCCGGAGCAGGTGGCGTGGCTGGACCTCCGCGCCTGAGCGATCCCGCCGGCCGCGCGACGATCCTCGACGTCGCCGCGGCCGCCGGGGTGTCCCGGCAGACCGTGACCCGGGCGATGAACGACATGCCCGGCATCAACGCGGCGACGAAGGAGCGGGTGCTCGCCGTCGCGGAGCGGCTCGGCTACCGCCCCTCCCGCTTCGGTCGTGGCCTGGTGCTCGGCGGGGAGCGGCAGCTCGGGCTGATCGTGGACGACCTGCGGAACCCCTACTCGCCCGAGCTCGCCGCCGCGGTGGTCCGGGTCGCCGCGGCCCGAGGCTGGAACGTGATGCTCGCCGACGTGGCGCTGGCGGGTGACGCGGACCGGATGGTCGCGTCCCTCGGGGCCCAGACCGATGCGGTGATCGGCTACTTCGGCCTGCGCGCGGCCGATTGGATCGGCCTGCTCGGCAGCGTGCCGGTGGTCGAGCTGGATCCGGCGGGTCCGGTCACGAGAGGCGCGGTGCACCTGGACCCGACGAGTGCCGTCGAGGAGCTCGTCGCCCACCTCGTCGCCGCCGGCGCCGCGGCGCCGGTGGTGCTCGACGCACCGCGGGCGCCGGGGACGAGCCGACGGGCCGCCCTCGTGCGGGATGCGTTCGACCGACGCGGGCTCGTCGCCGCCGTCGTGCCGCTCGCCGAGCCCACCGCGGCGGCGGCCGCCGATGCGGCGAGCGCGCTGATCGCCTCCGCCGGCCCCCCGGATGCGATCGTCGCCTTCAACGACGTGATGGCGATCGGCGTGCTCGCCGCCTGCCGCCGCGCCGGCGTCGACGTGCCGGGCGACGTCCGGGTCGCGGGGGTCGACGGCCTCCCGCTCGGGGCGCTGCTGGCGCCGGCGCTGACCACCCTCGCGGTGGACTTCGACGCCGTCGCGACCGCGGCGCTCGACCTCGTGGGGGAGGTGCGGCACGGCTCCTCCGGATCGCGCGCGGTGCCCCATCGCCTTCTGCTCCGCGAGTCGGCATAGCCTTCGCTCGGCACCCAGGAGGCATCGACGCATGGTGGCGGACAACGCGGTCCCGTTCCGGATCGACCTCGGAGGGGATCCGGGCCTGGACGCGCTCGGGCTGGCCCGCCGGGCCGCGGAAGCGGAGGCGGAGGGGTACGACGGCGTCGGCGCGTCCGAGACCCGGCACGACCCCTTCCTCTCCCTGGCGCTCGCGGCGCGGGAGACGAGCCGCGTCGAGCTGCTGTCGACGATCGCGGTCGCGTTCGCGCGGAACCCGATGACCGTCGCGCAGACCGCGCACGACCTGCAGGGGATCTCCGGCGGCCGGTTCCTGCTCGGCCTCGGCTCGCAGGTGAAGCCGCACATCGAGCGGCGGTTCTCGATGCCCTGGTCGCGCCCCGCGGCGCGGATGGCGGAGTTCGTCGAAGCCGTCAGGGCGATCTGGGCGACCTGGCAGACGGGCGACCCGCTGCGGTTCCAGGGCGAGTTCTACCGCCACACGCTGATGACCCCGTTCTTCAGCCCGGACCCCCTGCCCGGAGGGCCGCCGCCCGTGTGGATCGCGGCCGTGGGGGAGCGGATGACCGAGACGGCCGGCCGGGTCGGCGACGGCCTGCACGCCCACAGCTTCACGACCGCGCGGTACCTGACGGAGGTGAGCCTCCCCGCCCTCCGTCGCGGTGCGGCCGCGGCCGGGCGGGACGCGTCGGACGTGGGCGTCGCGCTGCCCGCGCTCATCGCGATGGGCGACGACCGGGCGTCCCTCGACGTGGCGATAGGGGCGACGCGGTCCCAGATCGCGTTCTACGGCAGCACGCCCGCCTACCTCCCGGTGCTGGAGGCGCACGGTTGGGGCGGCCTGCACGAGCAGCTGCACATCGCCTCGCGACGCGGCGACTGGGCGGCGATGGCCGGTCTCGTCTCGGACGACGTGCTGGCCGCGTTCGCGGCGGTGGGCTCGGCCGCCGAGGTCGCCGCCGAGCTGCGGTCGCGCTTCACCGGGCTGATCACGCGCCTCTCGTTCAGCGCGAGCTACCCCATCGCCCCGGAGACGGGCGCCGCCCTCCTCCGGGCCCTCCGCGCTCCCTGACCTGCCGCGCACCCTTCGTTTTGTAGGACGCAGCGTCCTACAAAACGAAGGGTCGGGGTCTGTCTGGGGAATCCCTGATGACCGGTACCATCGTCCGATGCCCGTTTCTGACTCGATCGAGCAGGACGTGGTCGACCCCGTTCCTGCAACGCCCTCATTCGCCGACCTCGGCCTCGACGCAGCGGTCCTCAAGGGACTGAAGGACCTCGGGTACGAGTCGCCGTCGGCCATCCAGGCCGCCACGATCCCGTCCCTGCTCGCCGGCCGCGACGTCGTCGGCCGCGCCCAGACGGGCACCGGGAAGACGGCCGCGTTCGCGCTGCCGATCCTGTCCCGACTCGACCTCGCCCAGTCGAACCCGCAGGCGCTCGTCCTCGCGCCGACGCGCGAGCTCGCGCTGCAGGTCTGCGAGGCGTTCGAGAGCTACGCCTCGCACATGAAGGGCGTCCGCCTGCTCCCGGTCTACGGCGGCCAGGCGTACGGGCAGCAGCTGTCGGCGCTCCGCCGCGGCGTGCACATCGTGGTCGGCACCCCCGGCCGGATCATGGACCATCTGGAGAAGGGCACCCTCGACCTCTCCGAGCTGAAGTACCTCGTGCTCGACGAGGCCGACGAGATGCTGAAGATGGGCTTCGCGGAGGACGTGGCGACGATCCTCGCGGACACCCCGGACACGAAGCAGGTCGCGCTCTTCTCGGCGACCATGCCGTCGCAGATCCGCCGCATCTCCCAGCAGTACCTGCACGACCCCGAGGAGATCACGGTCGCCACGACGACCACGACCTCCGCGACGATCACGCAGCGGTACCTGGTCGTGGCCTACCCGCAGAAGGTCGACGCCCTCACGCGCATCCTCGAGGTCGAGAACTTCGAGGGGATGATCGTCTTCGTCCGCACGAAGAACGAGACCGAGACGCTGGCGGAGAAGCTGCGCGCCCGCGGCTACACGGCCGCCGCGATCAGCGGCGACGTCGCCCAGGCGCAGCGAGAGCGCACGGTGAACCAGCTGAAGTCGGGGAAGCTCGACATCCTCGTCGCGACCGACGTCGCGGCCCGTGGCCTCGACGTCGAGCGGATCAGTCACGTCGTCAACTACGACCTGCCCATCGACACCGAGTCGTACGTGCACCGCATCGGCCGCACCGGTCGCGCCGGGCGTTCCGGCCAGGCGATCAGCTTCGTCACCCCGCGCGAGCGCCGCATGCTCACCTCCATCGAGCGCGCCACGCACCAGCCGGTGACGCAGATGCAGCTGCCCACCGCGGAGGACGTCAACGCGACGCGCCTCACCCGCTTCGACGACCAGATCACGGCCGCGCTCGAGCAGGAGAGCCGGATCGCCCGGTTCCGCGACATCATCGGCCACTACGTGGAGCACCACGACGTGCCGGAGGCGGACGTCGCCGCCGCGCTCGCCGTCGTCGCGCAGGGCGAGACGCCGCTCCTGCTCTCCCCGGAGGACGACCGCCCGCAGCGTTCGTTCGACCGCGAGGACCGTGAGCGCGGTGACCGTCCGGACCGCCCCGAGCGGCGCGCCCGGCCGTCCGGGCCGCGTACCACCTACCGGCTCGAGGTCGGCAGGCGGCAGCGGGTCGAGCCGCGGCAGATCATCGGCGCGCTCGCGAACGAGGGCGGCCTGGGTCGTGAGGACTTCGGCGGCATCGACATCCGCCAGGACTTCTCGCTCATCGAGCTGCCGGTGGATCTCTCCGGCGACGTGCTCGACAAGCTCAGCGGCACGCGGATCAGCGGGAAGCTGATCCAGCTGCGCCCCGACGGCGGCCCGCTCCGCAAGGGCGGCGCCGACGGCGGAGCGAACCGGCCCCGCCGCTACTGATGCGCCGACGCAGGTCGACCGCCGCTCGCCGGTCCGGTCTCCTGCGCTCCGCGGTCACGATCGTGCTCGGGCTGTCGCGTCGGCGCGACGTCGCTCCGGTCCGCCTGCCCTGGCGCGACCGCTCGGCCACGTCGTACGAGGCGCCGATGCCGGCGGTGAACCCGCTCCAGTTCGGGCGCGCGTACCAGCTGCCGCCGTTCGGGCACGGGAACGGGCTCGAGGCGCTGTTCTGGACACCGGGGGAACGGGTCCCGGCCGAGCGGGTCGAGCCGGCCCTCGCCGCCCTGCGGGAGCACGACATCGCCGCGTGGGCCGCTGCAGCCAGGCTCCCCGGCGTCGACCACCGGTCCGCCGAGGCGCCGCACGACCTCTGGGTGGCCGCCGACCGCCTCGACGAGGCGCAGGATCTCCTCATGTGGGTCGCCCGCGGCCGCCGCCGCTGAACGGCGGGCAGGCCCGACGACCCCGGGAAGCAGGGGCCGGGCGGTGCCCGACGCCCTGCCAGGCCCGCCGCGGCACCGGGGCGGTGCTGGCGGCGGTGCAGAACGATCCGCGGCATCCGGGTGCGATGCCCCACCATGGCGCGTGCCCGAACCGATGACGATCGCCGACCGCCAGGCGCTGATCGGCCGACGTGGCCTCGCCGCCTCGCTGGTGCGCCAGGCGGCGGTGCCCGTGATGATCCGGCCGCACACCACGCGCCCGATCGCGACCTTCGCGGTGCTGCTGATCGCGGTGATCGCGGTCGACGCGCTCCGCGGGGCCGCCCGCCTGCGGCGCCCGGCGCTGCTCGGAATCGCAGCCGTGGCGTCCGGCGCCGCCGGCGCGCTCGGCTCCTCCGGGCTCTCCTCGCCGGACATCCTGGACGACCTGAACCCGCCGACCCTCCCGCTCGTCCTCATCGGCGTCGGCCAGACCGCGCTGGACGCCCTGATGCGCGCCCGGTCCGCACAGGCGTTCGTCGGCATCGCCGGCACCCGGCTGATGACCGTCTCCCTGTGGCATCTGCTGCTCGTGATCGGGGTCGCCGCGATGGTGCTCGTCGCGCGTGGTCGCCCGCTGCCCGTCACCTCGGCCTCCGCGCCCCGGACCCGGACCCGGACCCGGACCCGGACCCGGTAGGGTTCGGGGCGCGAAGGGGAGTATCCCGACACCGCACCACTCGTCAGCACGATCCGCACCGTCTGCGGATCCGGGGGTGCGGCGCCCGCACCGGGCGAGGGAGAGACGTTCGAGGACAGTCCGTGCCCTCGAGGAGCTCCCCCTGTGACCATCGTCCCGCTGCCGTTCGAGATCGCCTCGCTCGCGGTGATCCTGCTGATCCTCATCACCGACATCGTGCTCGCCTACCGGCGACCGCACGTGCCGTCGACCCGGGAGTCGACCCTCTGGGTCGTGTTCTACGTCGTGCTCGCGCTGCTGTTCGCGGGCATCCTGCTCGTCGTCGACGGCCCGACCCACGCGACCGAGTTCGTCGCCGGCTGGCTGACCGAGTACTCGCTCTCGATCGACAACCTGTTCGTCTTCATCGTGATCATGGCGGGGTTCGCCGTGCCGAAGCAGCGGCAGCAGGAGGTGCTGATGGCGGGCATCATCCTGGCCCTGGTGTTCCGCCTGGTCTTCATCCTGATCGGTGCCCAGCTGATCGAGCGCTTCAGCTGGATCTTCTACCTCTTCGGCGCGTTCCTGGTCTACACCGCCATCACGCAGGCCTTCGGCAGCGAGCACGGCGACCGCACCGACAGCGCCCTGATCCGGTTCGTGAAGCGGCACCTGTCCGTCACCGACGAGTACGACGGAGGCCGGTGGCGCACGACCGTGGACGGCAAGCGCATGTTCACGCCGATCGTCATCGTCCTGATCTCGCTCGGCGCCACGGACCTGCTGTTCGCGCTGGACTCCATCCCGGCGATCTTCGGCATCACCGACAGCCCGTTCATCGTGTTCACGGCGAACGTCTTCGCGCTGATGGGCCTCCGCCAGCTGTTCTTCCTGCTGGGCGACCTCGTCGAGCGCCTGAGGTACCTGAAGTACGGGATCGCGTTCATCCTCGCCTTCATCGGTGTGAAGCTGATCCTGCACGCGCTGCACGAGAACGAGCTGCCGTTCCTGAACGGCGGCGAGCACATCCCGGTCCCCGAGATCGGCACGGGGGCGTCGCTGATCGCGATCGTGGCCTCGATGGCGGTCGCGACGATCGCGAGCCTGATCAGCATCAAGCGGGACCCGGCGGCGTCGTTCGCCGACCTGAAGCCGTCCGCCCACGAGGACACCGACGAGCGGCATCCCTGACCCCGCAGCCGGGCCGCAGAAGTCCCTTCAGAACGGACACCGTGGGCGCATACCATCAGCGGTGTGCTGAGCGGCATGTTCGGGAGGATCCGACGATCCGCCGTGTGGCGACGGCGGGCGACCGAGCACCACGTGCTCGGCTTCGGTCGGACCGACCCGCCTCCCGCCGCCGTGCGGTTGCCCCGGCATCCCTCCCAGCTGCTGCGGACGGACGCCTGGATGCCGATCACGCAGCTGGCCGACCAGCGGATCCGCGCGCATCGCGGCGAACGGCTGTCGATCGGCGAAATGGTCGAGACGGTCTCGCACGAGGTCGAGGACGTCGTCGCCGCACAGCCGCTCGAGGCCTCGTTCGTCGCCTGGCGCACCTGGGCCGCCGTCACCGAGACGCCGTGGCCCGACGGGTTCCACGAGCTGCTGATCGGCGCGAACACGTCGGAGGCGGACGACGTCGAGATGGCGCTCCACGTGCAGTCGGACCTCGCCGCCCTCATGCCGCAGGTCGTCGCGGCGCGGCTCAGCGAGAACCGGGTCTGAGCCCGCGCTGGCGCTGAGCCGGCCACCGGCGCCCGTTATCGTCTGCCCGTGAGCACCACGCCGGGTCAGGTCGCCGCCATCGCCGACGGCGAGCGCGTGCTGGTCCTCTCGGCCGGCGTGGGCGCCGGTCACAACAGCGCCGCTGCCGCGCTGCAGGCCGCGTGCGCCGCCCGCGAGGACGTCGCCGAGGTGCAGGTGCTCGACGTGCTCCAGGTGAGCAGCGCGCTGTACCGGGACCTGCTCGGCAAGGGCTACTTCGTGCTCGTGGAGGGCGTGCCATGGCTGGTGGAGTGGGGCTACGACATCAGCGACCAGCCGTTCCGCCGGCGGGGCCCGCTCGACTCGTGGACCCGCGCGAACTCCCTCCCCGCGGTCAGTGCGATCAAACGCTTCCGTCCGACCGTGATCATCTGCACGCACTTCCTCCCCGCCCAGCTGGTCGCATCGCTGCTGCTGCGCGGGGTGATCGACGCCCGCACGCAGGTGGTCACGACGGACTACGACTTCCAGGGGCTGTGGCTCACGAGCGCGTTCCACTCGATGGTGGTGGCGAGGGCGGAGGGACGCGCGCAGCTGACGTCGCTCGGTCTGCCGCCCGACCGCATCGCGGCGACCGGCATCCCGATCGCCGCGCAACCGGCGGATCCGCCCGCGCGCAGCGGCGGTCGTCCCCCGATGCTGCTGATCTCCGCGGGTGCCGCGGGGGGCGACTACGCGCTCGCGGTGGTGCGCCAGACGATGCACATGCGCGCCCCGTTCACCGCGACGATCGTCTGCGGCCGCAACGTGGTGCTGCAGCGACGCATCGAGCAGCTCGTCGCGTCGGCCGGTGACCGCTACCGGGTGCTCGGCTTCACCGCCGAGATGCAGCAGCTGCTGCACCGCGCCGATCTGTTCGTGGGCAAGCCGGGGGGCCTGTCGGCGTCGGAGTGCATGGCCGCCGGGCTGCCGATGGTGCTGGTGAACCCGATCCCGGGCCAGGAGGTGCGCAACGGGGACTACCTGATGGAGCAGGGCGCCGCGGTCCGCTGCAACACCATCGCGACGATCGGCTGGAAGATCGACGAGGTGCTGCGCGAGCCCGGCCGGCTGCAGCGCATGCAGGCCGCCGCAGCGCGCGTCGGGCGCCCCGACGCAGCGGCGGACGCGCTGGGCCGCGTGCTGGACGGGCCGGCCCGACCCATGATCGTGACCCGCGCAGCGCAGCGGACGATCCTCGACGCGAGCGAGCGACGCATCGTCGCGAGCGACCTCACAGGCCCCGCCTCCCTGGTCCGTCTCGTCGAGACGGGCACCGGCAGCACGGTCGCGGTGCTCCGCGCCGAGCAGCTCGACGACCTGCGGGAACGGCACGCCGAGCCGGGGGAGGAGCTGGTGCTGCGGCGGACTCAGGCGTCGCTGCCGTTCGGCTGGGAGGTGCGCCGCCTGCTCCGGGGCGTGCTGCGGGGCGACGACGCGCTGCCCGTGCGCGTCGAGAGGCTCCCGGACACGCCCTGGGCCTGACGCGGCCGGGGATCCGCCCGGATCAGACCAGCGGCGCCGGGGCGCCCGCGGTGCGCAGCGGGACCGCGTCGCCCCAGTGGGACGGGCTGTGCGCCGCAGCCAGCAGCGCCCATTCGCCCGGTCTGCCGGACCAGCGCCGGGTCTCCGGGTCGCGCTGCAGCGTCGGGCCCGCGTCGAGCACGACGTGGACCGTCCGCGACCCGTGAGCCGGCAGCGTCACCTTCTCGAACCCGAGCAGCTGCGCCACCGGGCGCGCCGCCGACACGTCCGCGGCGTAGACCTGCACGACCGTGGAACCGGCGCGGTCGCCGGTGTTCGTCACCAGCACGTCCGCGCCGCCGCCGCCCTCGCCGAAGCGGTGGCCGAGCAGGCGGTGCTCGAACGTCGTGTAGCCGAGCCCGAACCCGAACGGGAACGCGGGACGGTGGCCGTCGCCGTCGAGCCGCCGCTGGCCCCACCGGTCGTCGTACACCACGGCCTTGGCGGTGCGGTCGAACGGCGGCAGGTGCGCGGCGTCGGTCGGGATCACGAAGGGCAGTCGGCCGCTCGGCTCGGCCGCGCCGGTGAGCACGTCGGCGAGCGCGTGGCCGCCCTCCATCCCGCCGTACCAGGCGATCAGGATCGCGGGCACCTCGCGCCGCCAGGCCTCCATCAGGATCGCGCTGCCGCCGACGAGCACGACGACCGTCCGCGGGTTGGCCGCTGCGACCGCGCGGACGAGGCGCACGTCGGCGGCCCGCAGGTCGAGCGAGCCGCGGTCGCCGCCGCGGACGAAGTGCGAGGCCAGGTGCGCGACCGCGGTCAGCGCGGCCCGCAGCGGGCCCGAGCGGAACGCGCGGCTGATCGCTCCGACGTCGACGCTGCCGGTGACGACGGACTCGCCCTCGTCGTGCTGGTCCAGGCCCACGACGACGACGGCGACGTCGGCGTCGCGTGCGGCATCGGCGGCGACTCCGGCGTCGCGGCCGTCGACAGCGGCGATCCGCGCCGCGGGCAGCGCTTCCCGGAGCCCCTGCAGCGGTGAGACGGTGGTGGGGGGCCGGACGCGCGACGATCCGTGGTCGCCGAGGTTCGCCCTGGTGGCGAGGCCGCCGATCACCGCGATGCGGTGCACGGCCGGTCCGAGCGGCAGCACCGGCGCGCCCTCGACCGCGTCGTTCTGCAGCAGCACGATCGCTTCGGTCGCGGCGCGTCGGGCCAGCGCCCGATGGGCCGGGGAGGCGACCACGGACGGGCTCGGGCGTCGCGCGTCGTGGGTCGCGGCATGCAGCACGCAGGTGCGCAGGATCCGGTGCGCCGACCGCAGCACCGTCGCCCGCGGCACCGCGCCGCGCGCGAGCGCCGCAGGCAGCTCGCGCGCCCGCTGCATCCGCAGCGGCATCTCGATGTCCAGGCCCGCCTCCAGACCGGCGACGGCGTCGTGGGTGCCGAACACCCAGTCGCTCGTCACGAACCCCGTGAAGCCCCATTCGTCGCGCAGCACGTCGGTGAGCAATGGGCGGTTGACGTCCATGTACTCGCCGCGCACCCGGTTGTAGGCGCTCATCACGGAGTCGACTCCGGCGTCGACGACGGCTCTGAAGTGCGGCAGGTAGACCTCGTGCAGGGCGTGGTCGTCGACGGAGACGTCGACCTCGAACCGCTCGTCCTCCATGGAGTTGAGCGCGAAGTGCTTCACGCAGGCCATCACGTGCTCCCGGACGCCTCGGGTCATGGCCGAACCCATCCGGCCGGTCAGCACCGGGTCCTCGCCGTAGCACTCCTGCGCCCGGCCCCACGCGGGGTGCCGCAGCAGGTTGACGCAGACGGAGGCGGAGTAGTTGGCTCCCCTGGCACTGGTCTCCAGCCCGATCGCCCGCCCGACCTGCTCCTCCAGCGCCGGGTCCCAGGTCGCCGCCCGCGCCATGGTGACCGGGAAGGCGGTGGAGGCGCCGATCACGACGCCGCGCGCGCCGTCGCTGAACCGGATCCCCGGGATGCCGAGCCGCGGGACCGCGCCGGCGACGAACGGGCGCCGTCCGAGCAGCACCGGGATCAGCGGCAGCAGCCGCCTCGGGGAGTCGCCGTCGAGCAGGCGGAGCAGCTCGTCGTCGGTGAGGAGACCGATCAGCCGGTCGGCGGCCGCATCCGCGTCGAGCGAGCCCGCACGGACGGCGCGGACCGCCTCCGTCCATGCCGAGGTGCCGTGCCTCCGGATCCGGTCCCACCCGGCGGGCACGGGGCGCTCACGTCCGGCGGCGACCTCCTGCGGCTCCATGCGGTGGATTCTGCACGGTGCCTCCCGGGCGTGCACCGACGGCGGCCGATGCGCGCCGCATCGCGGCCGTAACACGGTGGTAACCTGCGCTCATGCTCCGTGGCACGCTGCTCCTTCCGCGCCGCGACGAGGTCTGAACCACCGGCTCCCTCGTCGCGGAGGGCTCGACCTGCCGGCCTGTGTCCGTCCACGACACTTCCAGTTCGTTCCATCCGGAGGACATCCATGAGCGAGACCGCTCCCGCGCCCCAGGCACCGCGTCGTGCCGGCGCCCGCACCCTGGCCGAGAAGGTCTGGGCCGACCACCTCGTCAAGCGCGGTGAGGACGGAGCCCCCGACCTCGTCTACATCGACCTGCACCTCCTGCACGAGGTCACCAGCCCGCAGGCGTTCGACGGGCTGCGCGCCGAGGGCCGCCCCGTCCGCCGGCCCGACCTGACGATCGCGACCGAGGACCACAACACCCCGACGATCGACATCGACAAGCCGATCGCGGACATCACGAGCCGCACCCAGATCGAGACCCTCCGCCGCAACGCGGAGGAGTTCGGGATCCGGCTGCACTCCCTCGGCGACGTCGAGCAGGGGATCGTGCACATCGTCGGCCCGCAGCTGGGGCTCACGATGCCGGGCATCACGGTGGTCTGCGGGGACTCCCACACCTCCACGCACGGCGCGTTCGGCGCGATGGCGTTCGGCATCGGCACGAGCGAGGTCGAGCACGTGCTCGCCACGCAGACGCTGCCGCTGAAGCCGTTCAAGACGATGGCGATCACGGTCGAGGGCGCGCTGAAGCCCGGTGTGACGGCGAAGGACGTCATCCTGGCCGTCATCGCGAAGATCGGGACCAACGGCGGTCAGGGCCACGTGCTCGAGTACCGCGGCAGCGCGATCCGCGCGCTCTCCATGGAGGGCCGCATGACGATCTGCAACATGTCGATCGAGGCGGGCGCGCGCGCCGGCATGGTCGCCCCCGATCAGACCACGTTCGACTACCTCGAGGGCCGCCCGCACGCGCCGAAGGGCGCCGACTGGGACGCCGCGGTCGCGTACTGGAGGACGTTGCCCTCCGACGAGGGCGCGGTGTTCGACGCCGAGGTGCTCCTCGACGCCGACGAGCTCGAGCCGTTCGTCACCTGGGGCACGAACCCGGGCCAGGGCACGACCCTCGCCGGCGAGGTGCCCGATCCCGCCGCCATCGCCGACCCCCAGCTGCGGGACTCCGCGCAGCGCGCGCTCGAGTACATGGACCTGACGCCGGGCACCCGGCTGAAGGACATCAAGGTCGACGCCGTCTTCATGGGCTCCTGCACCAACAGCCGGGTGGAGGACCTGCGCGCGTTCGCGTCGATCGTCAAGGGACGGCGCAAGGCCGACCACGTGCGCGTCATGGTCGTGCCCGGATCCGCCCGCGTCCGGCTCGAGGCGGAGGCGGAGGGGCTCGACAAGATCTTCACCGACTTCGGCGCCGAGTGGCGCTTCGCGGGCTGCTCGATGTGCCTCGGGATGAACCCGGACCAGCTCGCCCCCGGTGAGCGGTGCGCCTCCACCTCCAACCGGAACTTCGAGGGCCGGCAGGGCAAGGGCGGCCGCACCCATCTGGTCTCGCCGCTCGTCGCCGCGGCGACCGCCATCCGCGGCACCCTGTCCTCCCCCTCCGACGTCGAGGCGGAGGCCCTGGTCTGATGGACGCCTTCACCACGTACACCGGCGTCGCCGTCCCGCTGAAGCGGTCCGCCGTCGACACCGACCAGATCATCCCGGCCGTCTACCTGAAGCGGGTCACCAAGACCGGGTTCGAGGACGCGCTGTTCGCCCACCTGCGGCAGGACCCGGCCTTCGTGCTGAACGACCCGGTCTACGCGCAGGGCTCCATCCTGTTCGCGGGTCCGGACTTCGGTACGGGCTCCAGCCGCGAGCACGCCGTCTGGGCGCTCCGCGACTCCGGCTTCCGCGCCGTCTTCGCGCCGCGGTTCGGCGACATCTTCCGCGGCAACTCCGGCAAGCAGGGCCTGCTGACCGGGGTGCTGTCCGAGGAGGTGATCGCGACATGCTGGGCCGCGATCGAAGCGGATCCCGGGGCGGCGGCTACCGTCGACCTCCAGGCGGGCACCGTCACCCTTTCGGGGGAGACCTACCCGTTCGAGATCGATGCCTACACTCGATGGCGCCTCCTGGAGGGCCTGGACGACATCGGTCTGACCCTGCGTGACGAGTCGCGCATCACCCAGTTCGAACAGGGCCGCGAAGCGTGGCGACCCCAGACCTTGCCGGTAAGGGAACGTTGAGCAATCTGATCACCGAGGGTGCCCGTGCGGGCGCATCCGTCGGCCTGAACTTCGACCGTCTGACCATCGAGGGCGGCAAGCCGCTGGAGGGCGAGGTCGACGTCCGCGGGGCGAAGAACCTCGTCACCAAGGCGATGGTGGCCTCGCTGCTCTCCGAGGACGTCAGCGTGCTGCGCGACGTGCCGGACATCAGCGACGTCCGTGTCGTGCGCGGCCTCCTCGAGATCCACGGCGTCACCGTGACGCCGGGCGTGGAGTCCGGCGAGCTGCTGCTCGACGCGGGCAACGTCCGCCAGGCGCACATGCGCGAGATCGACGCGCACGCCGGTGCGAGCCGCATCCCGATCCTGTTCTGCGGACCGCTGCTGCACCAGCTCGGCGAGGCGTTCATCCCCGACCTCGGCGGCTGCCGCATCGGCGACCGGCCGATCAACTTCCACCTCGACGCGCTCCGCCGATTCGGCGCCATCGTCGACAAGCTGCCCACCGGCATCCGGCTGTCCGCGCCGAACGGCCTGCACGGCGCGCACATCCACCTCCCCTACCCGAGTGTCGGCGCGACCGAGCAGGTGCTGCTCACCGCCGTGCGCGCGGAGGGGGTCACCGAGCTGCGCAACGCCGCCATCGAGCCCGAGATCATGGACCTGATCGCGGTGCTGCAGAAGATGGGCGCGATCATCTCGGTCGAGCCCAACCGCGTCATCCTCATCGAGGGCGTCCGGGACCTGCGGGGCTACACGCACCGCGCGATCTTCGACCGCAACGAGGCCGCGTCGTGGGCTTCCGCTGCGCTCGCGACCAGGGGCGACGTGTTCGTCAAGGGCGCGAAGCAGGAGCACATGATGACCTTCCTGAACGTGTTCAGGAAGGTCGGCGGCGAGTTCGACGTGCAGGAGGACGGCATCCGCTTCTGGCACCCCGGCGGCGCGCTGAAGCCGGTCGTGATCGAGACGGACGTGCACCCCGGCTTCATGACGGACTGGCAGCAGCCGCTCGTCGTCGCGCTCACGCAGGCGGACGGCGTCTCCACCATCCACGAGACCGTCTACGAGAACCGCTTCGGCTTCACGGAGGCGCTGCAGAAGATGGGTGCGGACATCCGCGTCCACCCGCGGGGCTTCGCGGCGCCGAACCGCCGAGTGCCGCGGCGCGAGCTCGAGCAGGCAGCCGTCATCACGGGTCCGACGCCGCTGCACGGCGCCGACATCGAGGTGCCGGACCTCCGCGGCGGCTTCTCGCACCTGATCGCGGCGCTGACGGCCGAGGGCACCAGCACCGTCCGGAACGTGGGGATCATCAGCCGCGGCTACGAGAACTTCGGCGACAAGCTGAAGGGCCTGGGGGCGCGCTTCACCGTCGATGGCTGATCCGTCCGAGGGGCTCGTGCCCCTCCGCGGGAAGCCGATGCGGCCGAAGTCGGAGAAGCGGCGCCCCTCGGTGTGGTGGCTCCTCGCCGGGCCCGCGGCGCCGATCGCGCATCTGCTGGCGAGGACCCGGATCCTCCACGGCGAGAAGCTGCCCGCGGTCGGGCCCTACATCCTCGTGCCGAACCACATGACCAACATCGACCCCGTGGTCGTGGGCGAGGCCGTCTGGCGCCTCGGCCGTGCTCCGCGGTTCCTCGCGAAGGCGTCGTTGTTCGGCGTGCCCGTGGTCGGCGCGATGCTGCGCGCCCTCGGACAGATCCCGGTGGAACGCGGCGGTGCGTCCCGCGGCGCGATCCCGCTGTCGGCGGCGAAGCGGCTGATCGCGGAGGGCCAGGGCGTGATCGTGTACCCGGAGGGGTCCCTCACGCGCGACCCGGGCCTCTGGCCGATGCGGGGCAAGACGGGTGCAGCCCGGCTCGCGCTGCAGCTCGGACTGCCGGTCATCCCCGTGGCGCACTGGGGCTCGCAGGTGCTGATGCCGGTGAACACCACGAAGCTGCGCCTCCGGCCGCGGGCGCGCGTCCGGCTGCTGTTCGGCGACCCGGTCGACCTGTCCGACCTCGGCCGCGTCGCCGACAAGGCGGCGATGCAGGCCGCGACCGACCGGATCATGGCTGCGATCACCGGGCTGCTCGAGGAGCTCCGCGGCGAGAGCGCGCCCGTCGAGCGATGGGACCCCGCGAAGCACGGTCAGACCGAGACCGGCACCTTCTGATGGCTCCGCCCCAGGTGCGTTTTGAAGGGGTTTCTGCGGCCTGCGGCGCGCAGAAACCCCTTCAAAACGCACCTCGCCTGCTCGCGGCCCGGAGCCCGTCGTGAAGGTCGCCGTGCTCGGCGCCGGCAGCTGGGGGACCGTCTTCGCCAAGGTGCTCGCCGATTGCGGCAACGACGTCGCGCTCTGGGCGCGGCGCGACGCCGTCGCGCAGGCGATCGCGCACCGGCGCCGGAACGACGACTACCTGCCGGGCGTCGCGCTGCCGACGGGCATCGAAGCGACGAGCGACCTGCGCCTCGCGCTCCGCGACGCGGAGATCGTCTTCCTGTCCGTGCCGAGCCAGTCGCTCCGCGGCCTCCTCTGCGACGTCCGGCCCGCACTGCCGCCCGGCGCGGTCGTCGTCAGTCTGATGAAGGGCGTGGAGGACGGCACCGGCCTGCGGATGAGCGAGGTCATCCGGAGCGTGCTCGAGCTGCCCGACGAGCGCATCGCCGTCGTCTCCGGACCGAACCTCGCGCTCGAGATCGCCCGGGAGGAGCCGACCGCCGCGGTCGTCGCGTCCTCCTCCTTGGCGACCGCGATGCGCGTCGCGTCCGTGTGCGCCAACCGCTACTTCGGCACGTTCGTGAACACGGACGTGATCGGCACCGAGTTCGGCGGCGTGCTGAAGAACCTGATCGCGCTCGCCGTCGGCATCGTCGTCGGGGTCGGCTACGGCGACAACACGAAGGCCTCGATCCTCACGCGGGGCCTGGCCGAGATGAGCGCGTTCGCCGCCGCGTTCGGCGCGCAGCCCGACACCCTCGCGGGCCTCGCGGGCATGGGCGACCTGATCGCGACGAGCGAGTCGCCCCGCTCCCGGAACAACCGGGCCGGACGCCTCCTGGGCCAGGGCTACACGAAGGACGACGTGCTGCGCACCATGGACCAGGTGGCGGAGGGGCTCGCGTCCCTCGAGCCGGTGCTCGCGCTCGCCGCCGCGAAGGGGGTGACGATGCCGATCTGCACGCAGGTCTCGCAGGTCATCGCCGGCACCCTCGACCCGCGCGACATCGCCCCGCACACCGCGAAGGACCCCCTCCCCGTCGGGGAGTAGCCCGATCCGTCCGGGTAGCCTCGGGTGTCGTGGCGGAGAAGACCCGGATCGCGCTCGTGTTCGGTGGACGATCGAGCGAGCACAGCATCTCCTGCGCGACCGCGGGCGGTGTGCTCGGCGCGATCGACCGGGACCGCTACGAGGTCGTGCCGATCGGTGTGACGCGCGACGGGGCGTTCGTGCTCGAGCGCGACGACCCTGCCGCGTTCGCGCTCGACCCGGACCACCTGCCGGAGGTGCGCGACGACGGGTCGCGCGTGCTGTGGCCGGACTCGACGAAGCACCGCGAGCTGCGGGTCCGCCGGTCCGGCGGCGGCGAGGAGTCGCTCGGGCGCATCGACGTCGCGTTCCCGATCCTGCACGGACCGTTCGGCGAGGACGGGACGATCCAGGGGCTGTTCGAGCTGATCGGCCTGCCCTACGTCGGCAACGGCGTGCTCGCCTCCGCGATGGGTATGGACAAGCACTTCACGAAGACCGTGCTGCAGGCCGCAGGCGTGCTCGTCGCGCCCTGGATCACGCTGCACCGGAGCGACCGCGCCGGCGACCCGGTGTACCTTCACCGCCGCGTCGCGGCGCTCGGCTACCCGGTGTTCGTCAAGCCGGCCCGCGCCGGTTCGTCAGTCGGCGTCTCGAAGGTCGACGACGCCGCCGGGCTGGAGCACGCGCTCGACAAGGCGTTCGCGGAGGATTCGAAGGTGCTCGTGGAACGCGGCGTGGTCGGCCGCGAGCTCGAGATCGGGGTGCTCGGCAGCCGGACCGGCGGCCCCGCCCGTACCTCCTCCGTCGGCGAGATCGTCGTCACCGGTCGCGACTTCTACGACTTCGACGCGAAGTACCTCGATGCGCCCGGCATCGACCTGATCTGCCCGGCCCGGCTCGGCGACGGCGAGCAGCTCGACCTCGAGCGGACCGCGCAGCGCGCGTTCGAGGCGATCGACGGACGCGGGCTCGCCCGCGTGGACCTCTTCCTGACGGAGGAGGGCTTCGTCGTCAACGAGATCAACACCATGCCGGGCTTCACCCCGATCTCGATGTTCCCGCGGTGCTGGCAGGAGTCGGGCCTCGCCTACCCGGACCTGATCGCGGAGCTCATCGAGCTCGCTCGATGAGGCGGGCGCACCTCCTGCTCGTCGCGCCCGCCGTCCTGCTGCTGGCCGGCTGCGCGCCGACGGTGTCCCTCCACCCGGCCCCGCAGGCGACGACCGTGGGCTGCGCCGGCGTGATCGTCCGGCTCCCGGACGCGATCGGCAGCGCGACCCGGAGGACCACCGACGCGCAGGGCACCGCCGCGTGGGGCATCCCGGCGAGCATCACGCTCACCTGCGGGGTGGCGACCCCGACGGTGACGGGGACGCCGTGCCAGACGATCGGCGGCGTCGACTGGCTGCTCGGCGAGCAGAGGATCGACGGGGTGCAGCGGCAGGTGCTCACCACCTACGGCCGCAGCCCGGGGACGCAGATCGTCCTCGATCCGTCCGGGCCCACCGCGGACACCGTGCTGAACGCGCTGTCCGACCCGGTCGCCGCCGCGACCAGGACGACCGGAGCGCGATGCCTGTCGGACTCGGGGACCGCCTCGTGACCGACGACCTCGCGACCGTGGGGGAGCGCGCGGCGCTCGCCCGGATCGTCCCGCGCCTGGCGAAGGCGGAGGCGCTGCTCGGCCCCGGCGACGACGCCGCGATCGTGGCGGCGCCGGACGGGCGCGTGCTGCTCAGCACCGACGCGATGGTGGACGGGCCCGACTTCCGGCGCGCGTGGTCCTCGCCCGCCGAGCTGGGTTGGAAGGCCGTCGCGACGAACCTCGCCGACATCGCCGCCATGGGAGGCAGGCCGACCGGGCTGGTGGTCGCTCTCGCTGCGCCCGGGGACACGCCCGTCGCCTACCTCGAGGCGATCGCGGACGGCATGGCCGCGGCGTGCGAACGGCTGGCACCCGGCGTCGGCGTGGTCGGCGGCGACCTGACGCGCTCGCCGGTGCTGTCCCTCGCGGTCACGGTGACGGGCAGCCTCGACGGGCGGCCCGCCGTGCTCCGATCCGGTGCGCGCCCCGGTGACACCGTCGCGTACTCGGGCCGGCTCGGCCTCGCGGCTGCGGCCCTCCGGTTCCTGTTCGCGGCCGGCGAGGACGATCCGGACGCCGTGGCCGACCTGCGCCGCGCCAAGCCGGGCCTCCTCGCGGAGCAGCTCGCGCCGCGGCCGCCCATCCGGGACGGGGTCGTCGCTGCCGAGGCGGGAGCGAGCGCCATGCTCGACGTGTCCGACGGCCTCCTGCTCGACGCGAGCCGGATCGCGGAGGCGAGCGGCGTGGTGCTCGACCTGAACGGCGGGGCGCTCGACGGCTGGGCGCAGACCGTCGTGGCGGCGTCGGCCGCCGAGGGGCTCGACTCGTCGGCCCCGCGGCTCGGACCTCACGAGGCGCTCGCGCTCGTGCTGGGCGGCGGCGAGGATCACGGCCTGCTCGCCTGCTTTCCGGGTGCGGTCCCCGAGGCGTTCCGGGTGCTGGGCATCGTCCACGAGGGGGACGCCGCGGTGCTCATCGACGGCGCGCCGGTGGATCCGACCGGCTGGGACAGCTTCGCCCACTCCACCTCCTGACCCGCCGTGCTCACGAGCACGGCGCTGGTGGCGGGTGTCAGCGCCGGGTGAGCAGGTGGACCGCGGTGTCGCCGTACCCCCGGGTGCGTGCCAGGACGAGGGAGGACGGCAGCTCGGGCGCGGGAGACCGGGATGAGCGCTCCACGAGCACCACCGCCTCCGCCGCGAGCAGCGGCGCGAGCGCGACCAGGTCGGCCGCGACGTCCGCATCCGACAGGTCGTACGGCGGGTCGAGGAACGCCAGCCCGACGCCCGCCCTGCCGTTCGCGAGGTAGGCGGTGACGGACCGCTGCACCACCTCCGCAGCGAGCGGCCCCGGAGCCGCAATCCGCAGCCGTGCGAGGTTCCCGCGGATGACCCGGGCGGCGCGCGCCGCCTTCTCGACGAGCACGGCTGAGGCGGCCCCGCGGCTCAGCGCCTCCAGCCCGAACGCGCCCGAGCCGGCGTAGAGGTCGAGCACCGCGGCGCCCGTGATCGCGTCCCGCGCCTCGAGCATCGAGAACAAGGCCTCCCGGGTGCGGTCGCTCGTCGGGCGCGTGCCGTCGGGCGGCACGGCCAGCTGCAGCGAGCCGGCCCACCCGGCGACGATCCTCGGCACCCCCCAAGCCTCCCGCACCTTCGCGGATCCGGGTTCCCCTCGCGGATCCGGAGGAGTTCGGCGACACCCCGGGGCCGGGGCATCGACGCGGCATGTCGTCCAGGATCTCCGGATCCGCGAGCCTCAGGAGGCGGTGCTCCCGCGATGTCGGCGAGGGTTCGTACGATGGGGCCATGGCGGGGCCGCTCGATCAGCGTCTCGATGCCGTCGTGGGCGATCGCACGGCGAAGCTGCTCGAGAAGCAGCTCCAGATCCGCACCGTCGGGGATCTGCTGGCGCACTACCCGCGGCGGTACATCAAGCGTGGCGAGCTCAGCAGGCTCGACGCGCTGCCGCTCGAGACCGACGTGACCATCGTCGCCGACGTGCTGCGCTGCACCAGCCGCGCCCTCCGCGCCCGGCGCGGGTCGATGCAGGAGGTGCTGATCTCCGACGGCACCGGCACGCTCTCGCTCGTCTTCTTCAACCAGCCGTTCATCACCGACGAGAAGTACCCGAACGCGCTCGTGCCCGGCCGGCGCGGCTTGTTCAGCGGCAAGGTCAAGCTCTACAACGGCATGCGCCAGCTCGCGCACCCGCAGCACCAGATGTTCACCGAGGAGGGCCAGGAGCCTCCCGATCCCGAGGTGGACCCGGAGGGGGCGAAGCGATGGGAGGAGACCCCGCTGCCGATCTATCCGGCGACCGCGGCGCTCACCTCCTGGAAGATCGAGAAGGCGATCGAGCTCGCGCTCGAGGGGATCACCGGCCTCGACGACCCCATGCCGCTCGAGGTCTGCCGCGTCGCCCGGCTGATGGGCTACGAGGCGGCGCTCCGCCGCATCCATCGGCCGGCGCACGACGCCGACTGGGTCCAGGCGAAGCGCACGCTCCGTTTCCACGAGGCCTTCCTGCTGCAGACCTCGCTGCTGCAGCGGCGCGCCGTCCGTGCGATGTTCGCCGCGACCCCGCGGGTGCCGGCGCCCGGCGGCTACCTCGCGCGGTTCGACGCGGTGCTGCCGTTCGAGCTGACGGCGGACCAGCGCACGGTCGGCGGGGAGATCATGGCCGACCTCGCCGGCGACGCCCCGATGCACCGTCTGCTGCAGGGCGAGGTCGCCTCCGGCAAGACCCTGGTCGCGCTGCGTGCGATGCTCGCGGTCGCCGAGTCCGGCGGCCAGTCCGCGCTGCTCGCCCCGACGGAGGTCCTCGCCGCGCAGCATCTGCGATCCATCGCGCGCGTCCTCGGGCCGGACCTCTCGGCCGAGCTGATGCCCACGCTCGTGACCGGCCAGATGGGCGTCCAGGCCCGCAGGAAGGCCGCACTCCAGATCATCACCGGCCGGGCGAAGATCGTCATCGGCACGCACGCCCTGCTGTCGGACACGACCGAGTTCGAGGACCTCGGGCTCGTCGTCGTCGACGAGCAGCACCGCTTCGGCGTCGAGCAGCGGGAGGTGCTGCGACGGAAGGGGTCGGCCCCGCACACGCTCGTGATGACGGCGACCCCGATCCCGCGGACCGTCGCGATGACGGTGTTCGGCGACCTCGAGAC
>JABBOB010000022.1 GCA_019352055.1 Acidobacteriota bacterium | reverse complement strand
CGTGAGCGAGAAGCCGGTCGGCGTGGCCGACATCGGGGTCGTCGGTATGGCGGTCATGGGGTCGAACCTGGCGCGGAACCTCGCGCATCACGGCAACGTGACGGCCGTCTACAACCGCACCGCGTCGAAGACGGACGAGGTGATCGCCGAGCACGGCTCGGAGGGCGAGTTCGTGCCGAGCCACGACATCGACGACTTCGTCGCGAGCCTGAAGAAGCCGCGCGTCGCGATCATCATGGTCCAGGCGGGCCGCGGCACCGACGCGGTCATCGACCAGCTGGCGGACCGCTTCGAACCGGGCGACATCATCGTCGACGGTGGCAACGCGAACTTCCTCGACACCATCCGCCGTGAGAAGGACCTGCGCGAGCGCAACCTGAACTTCGCCGGCACCGGCATCTCCGGCGGCGAGGAGGGCGCCCTGAACGGTCCGTCGATCATGCCGGGCGGCTCCGACGAGGCGTGGGACCGGCTGAAGCCGATCCTCGAGTCCATCGCGGCGGAGGCGGAGGGCGAGCCCTGCGTCACCCACATCGGCCATGATGGCGCCGGTCACTTCGTCAAGATGGTGCACAACGGCATCGAGTACGCCGACATGCAGCTGATCGCGGAGGCGTACGACCTCCTCCGGCGCGTCGGCGGCCACGACACCGACGCCCTCGTGAAGGTGTTCGAGGAGTGGAACGAGGGCGACCTCGAGTCCTACCTGATCGAGATCACGGCCGAGGTGCTGAAGCAGAAGGACGCCGAGACGGGCGAGCCGCTCGTCGACCTGATCCTCGACCAGGCGGGTTCGAAGGGCACCGGTGTCTGGACCGTGCAGAACGCGGTCGGCCTCGGCATCCCGGTCTCCGGCATCGGCGAGGCCGTGTTCGCGCGCGCCGTGTCGTCCAAGCCGAAGCAGCGGGAGGCGGTCCGCGCGCTGGAGAAGGGCCGGCCGAGCCCGGTCGCGAAGCCGGACGGGTTCGAGGACGACGTGCGCGCTGCCCTCTACGCCTCCAAGGTCGTCGCGTACGCGCAGGGGTTCGACATCATCATCGCCGGCGCCGAGCAGTACGGCTGGCAGATCGACAAGGGCGCGGTCGCGAAGATCTGGCGGGCGGGCTGCATCATCCGCGCCCGGTTCCTGAACCGCATCGTGGAGGCGTACGAACGCAACCCCGAGCTCCCCACCCTGCTGGCGGACGAGTACTTCGCGAAGATCGTTGCCGACGGCGAGGCGGCGTGGCGCCGCGTGGTGTCGACCGCGGCGCTCTCCGGGGTGCCCGCGCCGGGCTTCTCCTCCGCCCTGTCGTACTACGACTCGCTCTCCTCCGACCGCCTCCCGGCGGCGCTGATCCAGGGTCTGCGCGACTTCTTCGGCGCGCACACCTACGGCCGCATCGACAAGCCGGGCACCTTCCACACGCTGTGGAGCGGCGACCGCACGGAGATCGAGTCGGCCGGCTCCTCCCACTAGTCGGACGCTCCGCTGCACTGTGTACGGTGCGCACGGTCCACCGTGCAGCGGAGCCTCCCGTCAGCGAGTGAACGTCGCGCTCGAGAAGGGCCCCGACGCCGCGGAGTCGAGCGTCAGCGCGCCGTCATGCCGCCGGTAGAACGCCGCGAACGCGGGCGCGACGGCGGTGTCGCTCACCTCGTCCGTCGGACCCGCACCCTGCATGGTGTCGGCTCCCGCCGGATCCTTACAGGCTCACTGTGCTCAGTGGACGGAGAAGCCGCCGTCGACGTGGATCGACTGACCGGTCACGTAGGCGGAGGCGGGACTCATCAGGAACAGCGCGGCCGCCGCGAAGTCCTCCGGGATGCCGTTGCGCCCGACCATGGTGCGGGCTGCCAGCGCGGCGACCCGCACGGGATCCTCCTGGAGTCGGGCGTTCAGCGGGGTGAGCACGAATCCGGGGACGAGCACGTTGCTCGTGACCCCGGATGCGGACCACGCCTCCGCCTGCGACCGCGCGAGCGCCTCCAGCGCCGCCTTCGAGACGCCGTACACGCCGCTGTCCACGAACGCGCGATGCGCCTGCTGCGAACTGATCGCGATCAGGCGACCGTACCCGCGCGCGGCCATCCCCGGCGCGAATCGCTGCCCCAGGAGGAACGGGGCGTCGAGGTTGAGTCGCATCGTCGCGTCCCAGACGCCCTCGTCGATGTCCGCCATCGGCGGGCGCAGGTTCAGGCCGGCGGCGCTGACGACGATGTCCGGCTCGCCGATCTCGGCCGCGATCGCGTCGGCTGCCGTCCGCACCGCGTCGCGGCTGCCGAGATCGGCGGCCAGGACCGCGATGTCGCCGCCGTCCGCGCGCAGGAGCTGCGCCGACGCCTCCAGCCGCTCCGGATCCCGGGCGACGAGCAGCGTCCGCGCCCCGGCGCCGGCGAGCGCCGCCGCGATCGCCCGCCCGATGCCCGAGCTGCCGCCGGTGACGACCGCGCTGCGACCCTCGAGGGAGAACAGGGCGCGGAGATGCTCGGACGTCGTCATACCCAGAGCATGCCGCTCGCAGCCGGGCTCAGCCGGCGAGGACGGCGAGGACGGCGAGGACGACCACGATCGCCAGCTGCACGGCACCGAGCGGGAGGAGCACGGCGAGCGAGACCCGCGTGAGCCGAGCGAGGGCCGGCCGCGGGAACCACCGTTCCGCGACGACCACGACCGCGGTCAGCAGCGCCGTGGCGACGACCGCCCACCCCGCACCGAGACCGAGGAAGAGCACCGAGGCCGCTGCAGCCGCGGACACCGGCTGCGCTGCGAGCGCGGCGCCGCCGAGCAGCCGAGCGGTCCCGCCGAGCCGCCGCACGTCCGCCTGCACCGCCCAGGGCAGCAGCACGCCGACCACCGCGAGCAGGAGGAGGAAGGCCACGGGCATCGTCGCGGCGAACGGCAGGCCCTGCTGCGCGGCGGCGACGGCACCGATCCGCACACCCCCGGCTGCGACGGCCGGTGCGGCGACCACCACGACGAGCGGTGCCTCGAGGGCCAGAGCACCGAGCAGGAACCGCCGCCGTCGCCGGGCGAGCAGGAGGCCGCCGGCCCACCACACGGCGTCGGCGACGAGGAACCCGCCGATGCCGAGCGGCCCGGCGAGGGCGGGGACGAGCACCCGCAGCAGCGTCGCGACGACGAGCGTCGCGCCCGCGAGCACGGGCCGCGCACCGGAGCGGACCCCCCATCTCCGGACGAGCCGCGCTCCCTCAGCGAGCGGCGCCAGGACTGCGATCGATGCCGGTATCCCGATGCGCAGGCCGTCCAGCACCCCTCGCAGCGCCACCGCCCCCGGGCCGAGGACGAGCAGCGCGACGACGGCGACGGCCGCATCAGCCACGACCGGGCTCCGTCGCCGCGACGAGCAGCGGCACCGCGTCCGGCGCCGTGCCGATCAGTACGCGCGAAGCCGGCGGCGGGGGTGCGTCGTCGTCGATCGCGGCGTCCAGCAGCGAGAGCAACCGGGCATGCACGTCGACCGACGGCGCCGCGTCGCGGAGCACGGTCCGCAGCGTTCCCGAGCCGCGCGCCCGCCCGGCGACGGAGCGGAGGCGCGGCCGCAACCGCTCCGGAGCGACGCCCGCGACCGACAGGTCGACGACGCGGTCGAGGCGGAGGGCCGGCGCGGCCCACCCGGCGAGCCGGAGCAGGCGGGCCGCGTCGGCGACGGCGAGCACCGCCGCGGGCAGCGCGTCGTCCTCGGGTTCCGCGGCCAGCCGTCGCGCGCCGACGGCGGCGATCCGGCCGTCCGCCCCTGGCGCGCAGTCGAGCACGAGCCCGGCCGGCCAGTCCGGCAGCAGGGGCCCGAACCGGCCGGGTGGCGGCCCTGCGGGCGCGGGTGCCGCCTCGGCCGCGGCCCGTCGCTGCAGCACCCGGTCCTCGAGCACGCGAGCGGCGCTGTCGAGCACCTCCCCCAGGTCGGCGACGGCGCGCACGGTGCGGCGCGCCCTCGGCGAGGGCACGTCCGACCAGAGCGCGTGCACCGCGTCCGCGATCGCCGCGCGTGGCGTGCCGCACACCAGGAGCACGTCGGTGTCCGCCGGCTCGCGGGTGACGATCCAGCCGCGGTCGCGCACCGCGGCCTCGGCGCGGAGGCGCAGGACCGGGCGCCCCGGCAGCTCCACGACGAGCACGTGGACCCGGAGCAGCGCGAGCGACGACATCACCCCCACGGGTGCGCGCCTCCGGGAGCGGGGCGGCGGGTCACGCCCGGAAGCGGGCGAGGCGCAGGCTGTTGCCGACCACGAGGACGGACGATGCGGCCATGGCGCCTCCTGCGACGATCGGGTTCAGCAGGCCCAGCATCGCGACCGGCAGGGCGGCCGCGTTGTACGCGAACGCCCAGAACAGGTTGCCCCGGATGATCCTGAGCGTCGCCCGCGAGAGCCGGACGGCAGTCGCGATGAGCGCCGGGTCGTCGCGGACGAGCACGAGGTCCGCCGCGGCTCCGGCGACGTCGGTGCCGCCTCCCATCGCGACGCCGAGATCGGCCGCCGCGAGCGCAGCAGCGTCGTTCACGCCGTCGCCGACCATCGCGACGACGTGCCCCTGGGCCTGCAGGGCGCGGATGCGAGCGAGCTTCCCCTGGGGCGACTCGCCCGCGAAGACCGTCGTGATGCCGGCCTCCGCGGCGATCGCGGCGGCGGCGCCGGCGTTGTCGCCGGTCAGCAGCACGGGCGCGAGCCCGAGGCCGACGAGCGTCGAGACGGCGACGGGCGCGCCGGGCCGGAGGGAGTCGGTGATCTCCAGGACGCCGATCGCCGTGTCCCCGCGAGCGACGACGACCGCGGTCGCACCGCGCTCCTCCGCGTCGCCCACCGCCGCCGCCGCGGCGGTCACGTCGATCCCCGCGCCTTCCAGCCAGCCGACCCGACCGACCCGGATGCGGGCGCCGTCGACGTCCGCGATCACGCCGCCGCCCGCGACCGCGGTGAAATCGCTCGAAGCCCGGGTGGCGCTCGCGACGGCCAGCGCGCGGCCGACGGGGTGCTCGGAGTCGTGCTCGGCGGCGGCGGCGAGGCGGCGCACCTCCTCGGCGGTGACGCCTGCGAGCGGGACGGTGCGGCTCAGGGTCATCCGTCCGGTGGTGAGCGTGCCGGTCTTGTCGAGCACGACGGTGTCGATGCGGCGGGTGCGCTCCAGCACCTCCGGCCCGCGGATCAGCACCCCCAGCTGGGCGCCGCGTCCCGTGCCGACCAGCAGCGCCGTCGGTGTCGCGAGCCCGAGCGCGCACGGGCAGGCGATGATCAGCGTCGTCACCGCTGCGGTGATCGCCCGGTCGAGGTCACCGGCGAGGAGCCAGCCCGCGAACGCCACCACCGCGAGGACCAGCACGACCGGGACGAACACCGCCGACACCCGATCGGCCAGCCGCTGCACGGACGCCTTGCCGTCCTGCGCCCGTGCGACGAGCCGGCCGATCCGGGCGAGCTCGGTGTCGGCGCCCACGCGATCGAGCCGGACGAGCAGGCGGCCCCCGCCGACCGCGACCGTGCCGCCTGCGATCCGGCCGCCGGGGCCGACCTCGACGGGCACGGACTCGCCGGTGAGGAGGGAGGCGTCGATCGCGGACGTCCCGTCCATCACGACCCCGTCGCTCGGCACCGTGTCGCCGGGACGCACGACCACCTCGTCGCCGACGGCCAGCGCCGAGACCGGCACGCGCTGCTCCACCCCGTTCCGCACCCGGAGCGCGTCTTTCGCGCCGAGCGAGATGAGCGCCCGCAGCGCCGCGCCCGCGCGCCGCCGAGCCGCCGCCTCCGCGACCCGGCCGGCGAGCACGAACGCGGTGACGACCACCCCGACCTCGAGGTAGCTCTCGCCCGCGCCGCGGACGAGCACGACAGCCGACCAGGCGGTCGCCGCCACCACCCCGAGGCTCACGAGCGTGTCCATCGTCGTCGCGCCGTGCCGCAGACCGAGTACCGCGGAGCGGTGGAACGGCCAGGCGCACCAGGTCACGACCGGGAGCGCGAGGAGCGCCGTGACCCACCCCGAGCCCGGGCCGTGCAGCGCCGGGACCATCGAGAGCACGATCACCGGGAGCGCGAGCACGACCGCAACCACGAGGCGCGCCCGCAGGCCGCGCCTGTCCCGCTGCTCCTGGCCCGTGCCGGCTGGCCGGGCGCCGTAGCCGGCCGCCTCGACCGCGGCCACGAGGTCCGGCAGGGACGCGCCACCGCGGACGACGGCGACCTCCGTCGCGAAGTTCACCGTCGCGGTCGTGCCCGGAACCCGGTTGAGCCGGCGCTCGACCCGCGTGGCGCACGCCGCGCAGGTCATGCCGGTGATGTCGAGCCGGACCTCGGTGTCCGCCTGCATCAGTGGGCGAGCGTGTAGCCCGCATCCTCGACGGCGGCGCGGATCTCGTCGGCGCTGAGCGCGCGGGAGGCGTCGACGACGACCGTGGAGGCCGCGCCCGGGTGCAGGTCGACGGACACGGCCTCGACGCCGCCGAGCGCCGTGAGCTCCTCCGTCACGCTCGCGACGCAGTGCTCGCAGGTCATGCCGGCGACCTGGAAGGACTGGACGCCCTCCGCGTGCCGGCCGCCGTCCGCGTGCCCTGCGCCGTGCGAGTGGGCGCCGCAGCCCGCGCCGCCGCAGGCGCAGCTGCCGCCGCCGGCCGCGCTGATGTCGGTGAGTCCGAGATCCTGCATGGTTCCTCCTCGATCCTTCGGTCTGCTCTTCAGCGCACGAGCCGGGCGATGGCCGCCGACGCCTCGCGGAGCTTCTCCTCCGCGACCGGGCCGCCCTCGGCGCTCGCCTCGGCGACGCAGTGCGCGAGGTGGTCGTCGAGGAGCGCGAGGGCCACGGTCTCGAGCGCCTTCGTCGCGGCGGACACCTGGGTCAGGACGTCGATGCAGTAGGTGTCGTCCTCGACCATCCGCTGGATGCCGCGGACCTGTCCTTCCGCGCGGCGGAGCCGCTTCAGCAGGTCGTCCTTGTTGGCGACGTACCCCACCTGCTCGTGCATACCGACAGCGTACCCCCCTGGGGTATCAGCGGGTGACCGTCGACCCCCTCCCTCACCCTCGGCTGAGCGTTCCCGGAGCACTCCCCCCGGGTCGGGCGGCGGCGCCCACCCGGACCACACGGCCGCCATACACTGACGGCTCGCCGCCTCCGATACCCGAGGCGCGGCGCGTCATGACCCGATCGGAGGGTCCGTGCAGCTCGTGCAGTACTCCGGAGCCGAGCCCTTCGTGATCGACGACGACGTCACGGACGCGCTCATGGACTACGCGTTCGAGCTGGTCACGCACGGCCGGAGCGATCTGGTCCGGCTCTCCGCCCGCGATGCGGGGAGCACGCGCATCACGGTGACGCTGCTGCTCGGGTCGGGGACGCTGTCGGCCAGGTCGATGAACATGGTCGATCCCGTCGGCGACGAACTCGCCGCACCCGACCTGCGCCGCAGGATCGTGCGGCTCCGCACGGTTCCGGAGGGCGACGCGGGGCCGGACGCCACGTGCTGACGCCCGCCGCGCAGGTCCCCGTCGTGCGCGATGCACCCGCCTGCTCGTCGCTGGCCCCACGCCCCTGCCGGGGTGGGACGAGGTCCGCGGGTCCCCGCACCTGCACGGAGCCTGCACGTCCGGCTCCGGCGGCCGGTCGCCGCGGATGCCGATGGTCTACCGTCCCGCTCATGCACCCGCGGGCGGGAGGAGCCGGAGGACGATGAGGTTCACCGAGCTGCCCCCCGCCGCCCAGGCCCGTATCGCGAAACAGCGCGAGAGCGGCGTCGCCGGGTCCCTGCTGTCCGCGCCGGCCACGGCCGCGATCCGGGGTGCCGGTCTCGCCGCGGCCGGGGAGGTCTTCGGATGCGTCGCGATGAACGTCGGCTGGACGGGTTCCATGGGCTGCGGCGCGTACCGGTCGGGCTTCAGCGGCAACATGGGCGGCTACGGGGGTGGCTGGATCAGTCCCGTGCTGACCACCGAGGGCAACGGGTGGAACGCGTTCGGCCCCTATGTGCAGGCCTACGAGGCCGCTTGGCACGACGCCGTGCACCGCATGCTGCTCGAGGCCGCCGCGCTCGGGGCGGAGGGGGTCGTGGGCGTCCGCGTGACCCGGACGCACCTCACCGGCACCGCATGGGAGTTCGCGGCGCTCGGCACCGCGGTCCGCGTGATCGACGCCTCCCTCGTCGGCCACGACCCCCAGCGGCGGGTGTGGGCCGCCGACCTCTCCGCCGAGGACGTCGCGGCGGCGATCCATTCCGGGCGCCGGCCCGGCGGCATCGCCTTCGGCCTGGCGGTCTCCACGAAGCACGAGGACTGGCAGCTGCAGCAGCAGCGCTCGAGCTGGACCGGTACGGAGGTCACCGGCCTCACCGAGATGCTGCACGCGTCCCGCGAGGCGGCCCGCAACCGGATCACCGCCTCGGCGAACCGGCTCGGCGGCGGCACGCTCGTCATCACCGCGATGGGCACCCGCGAGTTCGACACCGCGTGCGGCGACAAGGAGAGCGACCTCCACGCCGAGACGGTGCTCCAGGGCACGGTCCTCGTCCCGGCACCGCACGCCGCCTTCCGCACGTCCGACCGGCCGGGGACCGCCCAGGTGCTGTCCGTGCTGCCCGTCACCGACCGCCGTCGCTTCTGAGGAGCACCATGACCGACGCACCCGACCTCTCCGCCGTCCACCTCCCCCGCGATGCCGCCGCTCGGCTGGAGGAGAACCGCGGCAAGCTGTTCACGTCCGACCTCTCCGTGAACGAGTTCCTGCTGGTCAAGCAGGCGGGGTTCCGCCCGGTCGGGCTGGTGCTCGGCACGAGCGTGTACCACGTGGGCATCCAGGTCGGGCGATGGAGCCAGAACATGGAGCTCGACAAGCTGAGCGAGGCGATGTACCACGCCCGCGAGCTGGCCATGACGCGGATGGAGGCGGAGGCGGACCGCCTCGGCGCCGACGGCATCGTCGGGGTGCGGCTCGAGATCGAGTTCAAGGAGTACGGCAACGACCTCGCCGAGTTCATCGCGGTCGGCACGGCCGTCGTCGCCGATGCGCCGCCGCCGACGGGGAAGTGGCGGAACGCGAGGAGCCTGCCGTTCACCTCCGACCTCTCCGGTCAGGACTTCTGGACGCTGATCCAGGCCGGGTACGCGCCGCTCGGCCTCGTGATGGGGACCTGCGTGTACCACATCGCGCATCAGGGTGTGATGTCGTCGCTCGGCCGGGTGGGGCAGAACGTCGAGATCCCCCAGTTCACGGAGGCGCTCTACGACGCCCGTGAGCTCGCGATGAGCCGCATGCAGGCGGAGGCGGAGCACCTCGCGGCCGAGGGCATCGTCGGCGTGCAGCTGCGGTCGCTCGCGCACCGGTGGGGCGGCCACACGACGGAGTTCTTCGCGATCGGCACGGCCGTGCGCCCGCTCCGCGACGACCACGTCATCGCGACGCCGCAGCTCGTGCTGCCGCTGACGGACGGCGGCAGGTGAGCGAGGAGCCGGATGCGTTCCTCGAGCGGCTCGCCGCGGGAGCCCGACGGGCCTCCCCCGATGCGGTCGTCGAGGTGGAGCGGGAGCGGACGCTGCGCGACCGGCTCAGCGGGCAGCAGGGCCGAGCCGTCGCGGTCGCTCTCGACGGCGCGGACCGCCGCTGCACGCTGCGTCATGAGCGCGGCGGCTGGCAGGGCGAGATCGCGCGCGTCGTCGGCGGCATCGTGATCGCCAGGGAGCGGGTGCCGCTCGGCGCCTGGCTCGACTCCTTCGCCTCCGAGGTGGCGGCATCGGCGGCGCGATCGACCGGAGACGCCGCCGCGGCGCGGCGCGCCTACGCCGTGCTCGGTCTCGAGCAGGGGCCCGGAGCCTTCACGGTCGACCGCGACGATGTCGCCGGCGGCCTCGATGCGCTGCGGGACGAGGCCCGCAGCCGTCTGCCGGACGACGCTGCCGCGATGGTCGGGCGCATCGTCGGCCTGCTGCAGGACGCGCTGCCCCGCGCCTCGGGCGACGCTGCCGCGCTCGTCTCGCGCACCGCGACCGTGTACCTCCCGGACACCCTCCGCGCGTACATCGCGCTCCCTGAAGGGTGGGCGCGGAGCGGAGCCCTGCGGGACGGCTCGTCCGCCGCGGACGCGCTGCGGGCCCAGCTCGCCTCGATCGAGGACGCGGCGACCCGCATGCGAGACGCCGCCGTCGCGGACGACGCCGACGCGCTGCTGCTGAACGGTCTGTTCCTCGAGGAGCGCTTCGACGCCTGACTCCCGCATCCGCACTCCCTCAGCAGATCGGCGGCGCGTCGGCCGAGTCCTGCGGACCCGCGAACGTCAGGAGGCGGGGGTGATGCCCGCCTCGCCGACGCCCTCGAACGACTCGATCGCCGCCTCCAGCACGCCGGCCGCGTCGTCGAGCAGCGCCTCAGAGATCACGACCGAGGGCAGCAGGCGCAGCACGCTGTCCCAGCTGCCGGCGTCGAGCGGGATCACGCCGTGCTCGGTCGCGTACCGGAGCACGTGCTTCAGGAGAGCCGGGTTCGGCTTGCGGGTGCCCGGCTCCACGAGCTCGACGCCGAACATCGCACCCTTGCCACGGACCTCGCCGACGGTGTCGTACTTCGCCGTCCAGCCGCCGAACCGGTCGACGATCGCCCGCTCGACGCGCTGCGCCTCGCCGATCAGGTCCTCCCGCTCGATGAGGTCGAACACCGCGAGCGCCGCGGCGGTCGACACCGGGTTGCCGCCGAACGTGCCGCCGATGCCGCCCGGCTGGACGGCGTCCATGATCTCCGCGCGGCCGGTGACGGCTGCGAGGGGCATGCCGCCCGCGATGCCCTTCGCGGACGTGATGAGGTCGGGCACGACGCCGTGGTGCTCGATCGAGTACCAGGCGCCCGTGCGCGCGATGCCGGCCTGGATCTCGTCCGCCACGAAGACGATGCCGTTGTCCCGGCAGTACTCGGCGATCCGGGCGAAGTACCCGGGCGCCGGGATGACGATCCCCCCGTCGCCCTGGATCGGCTCGGCGAAGAACGCGGCGACCTCGCGCGCGCCGATATGGGTCTCGATGTAGTCGATCGTGCGCTCGGCCGCCTCCTCCCCGGTCAGCCCGTCACGGAAGGGGTAGCTGATCGGCACGGAGTAGATCTCGCCCGGGAAGGGTCCCATCCCCTCCCGCTCCGGCCAGGGACGGTAGGTCATCGCCATGGTCATGTTCGTACGGCCGTGGAACGCGTGGTCGAGCACGACGAGCGCCCTGCGGCCGGTGAACCGGCGAGCGATCTTCGCCGCGTTCTCGACCGCCTCCGCGCCCGAGTTCACCAGGATCGAGTGCTTCTCGAAGTCGCCGGGCGTGATCTCGGCGAGCTTCTCCGCGACCCGCACGTAGTTCTCGTAGGGGGTGACGGTGAAGAGCGTGTGGGTGAGCTTGGCGGCCTGCGCCGCGACCGCGGCGGCGACCGCGGGATGGGCGTGGCCGATCGTGGTGACGCCGATGCCGCAGCCGAGGTCGATCAGCCGGTTGCCGTCGACGTCGACCAGGATCGCGCCCGCGCCGTGGTCCATGTAGATGTTCGCGAGGGTGCCGGCACCGCGGCTCACGCTGGCCACCCGGCGCTCCTGCAGCGCGATCGACCTCGGGCCGGGGAGCGCGGTGACGAGCTTGCGCTCCTGCGGGACGGAGAACGTGCGGGGCTCGACCATGCTCATGCCCCAACGGTAGGGACTCCCGCCGACCGCGGGCCGGGAGAACCGCTGGCGGGGACGACATCGCTCGCGGGAGAGTGGAGGCGTGGAGTTCGACGACGCCCTCGGCCGCCTCCTCGGGATGCTCGAGCGGGGTGAGCGGGTGCTGCTCGGCATCGCCGGGGCACCGGGTGCGGGCAAGACGACGCTCGCCGAAAGGCTCGTGGCCGAGGTGGAGGCGTCCGGCCGGTACAGCGCAGCCCACGTGCCGATGGACGGGTTCCACCTCGCCGACGTCGCGCTGGAGCGCCTCGGGCGCCGCGACCGCAAGGGCGCGATCGACACGTTCGACGGGTGGGGCTACCGCAGCCTGCTGCAGCGCCTCCGCGACCGCCCGGACGAGCCGGTGTACGCACCGGGCTTCGAGCGGGTGATCGAGCAGCCGCTCGCCGCCAGCATCGCGGTCGGGCCGGAGGTGGACCTCATCGTGTCGGAGGGGAACTACCTCCTCGTCGACGAGGCGCCGTGGAGCGACGCCGCGGCGCTGCTCGACGAGGTGTGGTTCGCTGACGCGCCCGCCTCCCTGCTCCGGTCGCGCCTGATAGCCCGCCACACGACGTTCGGGAAGACCCCGTCGGCCGCAGCCGCCTGGGTGGACGCGGTGGACCTGCCGAACGCGGCGCTCATCGACCCGACGAGGGCCCGCGCCGACGCGGTGGTGCGGACCTCCTGAGCACGACAGCAGGAACCAGCGCGTTCAGCAGGAAGGAACCGCCCTCTGCTTCCTGCTGAAGCTGCTCGTTCCTGCTGTCGTGCTCGGTTCTTCCTGCTGACGTGCTCGGTCAGTGGGCGAGGCGCTGGAAGAGGTCGTGGTCCTGCCACTCCCCCGCGATGCGGATGTACTGCGGCGCCATGCCGATGCGCTCGAAGCCGTTCTTCGCGAGCACCCGCTGCGAACGGACGTTGTGCCGGAGGGTCTCCGCCTGCACGCGGTGCAGCCGGAGGGGACCGAACGCGAGGTCCAGTACCGCGGCCACCGCGGTGGAGGCGAGGCCGCGACCGTTCCGGTCCCGGTCCACCCAGTACCCCAGCGACGCGGAGTCGAACGCGCCCCGCGTGATGCCGTTCAACCGGATCACACCCGCGAGCAGCCCGTCGTCGTCCAGGATCGCGCGAGCGGCGAGGATCCCCTCCGCCTCGCGCTCGAGCATCCGCTGCACCTCCACGGCCTGCCCGGCCTCGGTGTAGAAGACGTCCGGGCGGATCGCGTCCCAGGGAGCGAGGAACGCCCGGTTCGCAGCCTGCAGCCGGGCGATCCCGGCGGCGTCGCCGGCGACGAGCGGACGGACACGATCTGGCACACGGCGATCGTGCCACGCGCGCATCCCCGGACGCCGTCGCGGCGGCGTCGGAGGCGGGTCGCCGTCCCGCCGATCAGGGCACCTCGGTCTCGGCGGGCACCACGACGCCGAAGACGGCCGGCGCCCGGGAGACGAGCACCGCGTCGCCGCCCATCGAGCGGGCGAGGCGACGCGCCAGCGCGAGCCCGAGCCCCGCGCCCTCGCTCGCGGCATCCCGCACCCCGGGCTCGAACACGTCGCCGACCTCCTCCGGCACCCCGTCGCCGTCGTCCGCGACGGTCACCCGGACGCGGTCGCCCTGCCGCTCGGCGGACAGCCGCACGGCGGTGCGACCGTGCCGGGCCGCGTTGTCGATGAGGGGCGCGAGCGCCCGGCTGAGCACCTCGGCGGGCACTGCCGCGACGAGTCCCGCCGCACCCGGCACGACGAGGATCGGCAGCGCGAGCCCGCCCCGCGCCGCGAGCGCCGCGAGCACGTCGCCGACGTCGGCCGTCGCCGTCGAGCCCGAGCCGCGCGCGGCGTCGAGCAGCGTCGTCATCGCCGAGCCCATGTCGTCGGCGGCGGCGACGATCCGCTCGAACCGGTCGCGTTCGGCCTTCCGCAGACGAGGCGTTGCGGCGCCCAGCTCCGCCTCGCCGCGCATCACGGTCAGGGGGGTGCGCAGCTCGTGCGCGACCTCCGCGGTGAGCCGCTGCTCCGCCCGGATCGCCCGGTCCACCCGGTCGAGCAGGCCGTCCAGCACCGCGGCGAGGCCGGTGATCTCGTCGCGGGGTGCGCCGAGCCCGAACCGGCGGTCCGGGCGCTCGTGCGACCACGCGACCGCGGTGGCCGTCATCGCCGCGACCGGCGCGAGCGCTCGACGCACGATGAGCCCCGCGAGCAGCGTGACACCGGCGACGACGACCACGCCGGTCACGACGGAGGCGGCGATCAGCCGACCGAGCCCGGAGCGGTACGGTCCGGTGTCGATCGCGACCACCACCCAGCCGACGGCCGCGCCTGGCCGCAGCGGTGCGGACTCGAGCCGCCAGGACCCCACCTCGACCACGCCGTCGCCGCCGTGCGCCAGCCGGGCGACGACACCCCGAAGCTCCGACGGCACCTTGGGCCCCGCCACGAGCGTGCCCGACGGGTCGGCGATCCAGTTCGACGTGTCGAAGGTGGGGTCGTCCGGATCGGCCACGGCCGGGCGACCGGCGACGACCTCCGCCGCGTCCCGCACGGCGGCGACGCGGGTCTCGAGCACCTGGTCCATCTCGTGGTCGGTGGTCCCCCATGCCACGAGCAGCACGACGACGACGAGCACGATCATCCCGACCGTGCTGATCGCCGCGGTCGCGGCGACCAGGCGGCGGCGGACGGAGGCGCTGGACGGGAGCGCGCCGTCCGTCATCCCAGCCGGAACCCGACGCCGCGCGCCGTGTGCAGCTGCTCGTCGGATCCGACCTGCTCGAGCAGCCGGCGGAGCCGGCGCATGTACGAGTCGAGGGTGTTCGCCTGCACGACCGCGCCGACCGGCCACGCGGCGGCGACCAGCTCGCGACGCCGCACGACCTCGCCGGGGCGCGCGAGCAGGGTGGCGAGCAGACGGAACTCGGTCGGGGTGAGCCGCTCCTCCGCGTCTCCGCGGCGCACCGAGAAGCGCTCCGGGTCGAGGTGCAGCGCCCGTGGCGTCGCCGCGGCGGTGGGCGCGCGCCGGACGAGCGCGGCGACCCGCGCCTGGAGCTCCGCCACCGCGAACGGCTTGACCAGGTAGTCGTCACCGCCGGCGCCGAAGCCCGCGACCACCTCGTGCACGCCACCGCGCGCGGTGAGGAAGAGCACCGGGGCGGTGACGCCGCTGGCGCGGAGCGCCTGGCAGAGGTCCCTGCCGTCCCCGTCGGGCAGGCCGATGTCGAGCACGAGCGCGCGGAGACCGGAATCGGGGGTGAACTCGCGGATCGCCTCCGACGCGCGATGCGCCACGACGACGTCGATGTCGACAGCGGCGAGCGCCTCCACCACGACGCGCCGCACCTGGGCGTCGTCCTCGCACAGACCGATCGAGACCATCGGAGCTCCTCGTCTCATGTGAGCAGGTGCTGGTAGCGGATCACGCCGAGAGCGGCATTCCGGGGGCGCACGCGGCCGACGCTACCGCGACGCGGGGACCCGACCGCGGACGGCCCGACGCCACATCCAGGCCGCGTACAGGAAGTCCGTCAACCCTGTGCGGCCTCGATGACCTGCCGATGCAGGTCGAGCAGCGGCGCGGTGCGCTCGGCCGGACCGCGGCCGAACCCGCACTCGGTCGCGACGCCGAACCGCCGCACAGCGGTCGACGCGGCAGCGATCCGCCGGAGCGCACCCGCCACGCCGTCCTCGTGGTGCACCAGCCCGAGGTACAGATCGGTCCCCTCCGGCAGCTCGAGCCCCGCGAGGGGCGCGAAGTAGGCCGCGTCGTCCCGCTCGATCGGCACCGGGAGGTGGAAGTAGGCGAGGGGCCGCGCCGACCGCGCCAGCGTTCCGCGGACGACCTCGGCGAGCACGCCGGTGTCCGCCGGCTGCACGAAGTGCGCCTCCTCCACATCGCCGTAGCAGAGGTGGAACCCGACGGGTACGTCGGCGGGCACGTGCGCCGCCGCGTCGGCGAGCCGGGCGAGCACCCCCTCCAGCACGTCGTCCCACCACGGCTCGAGCACGACCCCGCCGAGCACGGCGCGCTCGAGCCACGCGAACTCGACCGCGGTGTCCCACTGCACCTGGAACGCGTGGTGCGGGATCGCGGCGGCGATGCGATCGACCTCGGCGAAGAGCGCCCGGGCGTAGACGGGCTCGATCGCGGCGCGGTCGCTGGGTGCGATGAACACGCCGACGACCGCGGCGGGCGTGGGGAGCGACACCTGGAAGCGGGTACCCGGCGCGACGACCCCCTTCTTCTGGAGCCGCTCGAAGTCGCGGTAGGACTCGATCGCGGCCGTCGCGTAACCCAGGTCGGGGAGGATCAGGTCCTCCGCCGCGACGGAGCCGTCGAGCGCATGTGGACGCTGGTCGAACCGGTCGCGGATCAGGTACGGCGTGTCGCCCAGGCGCTGCAGGCCGGATGTGCGGTCGAAGCGGAGGGTCTGGAACTGCAGCCAGTAGAAGCGCTCCCCGACCTCGCCGTCGGGGATGTGGCCGATGTGCTCGCCCAGGTGCTCGGCGACCGCGGTGAACACGGCCTCGGCCGACGGCAGGTTGACGCTGCCGACGAGGTGGGCGCCGGTCACGGTGGCGGTGGTGCGGGCGGGCGTGCTCATGGTGCGGCTCCTTCGTCGAGGTCTCCTCCACGGTGGGACCGAACGGGGGCGCCCGCAACTCCGCGAGTCGCCGGACGTCGCATCCGAATCCGCCGTCCGGGCTCGGGGCGGTGCCGGACGGGTCCATGCTGATGCCAGGGGCATGCGCCCCCGAGAGGTCGGACGATGACGAAACACCGCAGAGCAAAGGCGTGGGTGCCCCTGACGGACGTCGAGAAGCCGTTCGATCAGACCAACGGCGTCGTCGACTTCGACGTGGAGGCGCAGCACGACACCACCGACGTCGAGGCCGACATCCTCGCGAAGGCCGTCGCCTCGAACACCGTCAACGCCGGCTTCTTCGGCGGTGGCGGGCTCTGAGCCCGGGTCCTCCTCGCCGAGGAGCAGCGGTCCCGCGTCCGCCCAGATCCGGGACACCCGCCCCCGCGCGCCCGTGGGCGGATGTCCGGGATCTGGGCAGGACTTCGCAGCCCTGGGCGCCTACTGGTAGGTGACCAGGTCCGGGGTCGGGTGCACCTGCTGCAGGGTCTGCTTCGGCGTCAGCACCGGGTGGTCCTTCTTCAGGAAGTTCTTCCAGCCCCAGCCGACCAGCGGCGCGCCGGCCCGCACCGCGCGCCACGTCGCCTGCTTGTCCGGCTGCGATCCCTGCCCGTCGACGTGGATGAGCGTGTCGAGCTCGGGACGGTCCACCACGATGTCCTGCCGCTGCTGCAGCATCGACAGCCGGAACTCGTGCAGCACGAAGGGCTTCGGCGGCAACCCGTCGGCCCGCACCAGGTCGGCCAGCCAGGCGGAGGTGCGGTTCACCTCGCTCGCGCTCACCTGCCCGATCTGCACCAGTGGCTTCTGCTTCGGCCCGAGCCGCCACTCGGGGTCCAGCGCGAGCCCGACGCCCGGTTTCGCCAGCAGCGACCGGTACTCCTTCGCCTGCGTCAGGAAGTCGCTGCGCCCGGGCTGGAGATCGAGGATCACGGGCACGCCCGCGGCGAGCGCGGTGTCGACGTAGGGCTCGAGCGTCGCCGGAGCGATCTCGCTCGAGTAGTCGCCGTTGCTCGTGGGGCCTCCCGCCGCGACGGTCGCGATGACCTCGAGCATCGGCGAGACCGTGCGGGTGGTGAGCGGGGCGTACTGCGCGGCGAGGGCCTTCACCCGGGCGATCGTGGCGGGCTCGTCCTGCTGGCCCAGCACCCCGAGCCGCTTGTCGGAGGGGGTGCCGTAGAGCGCGACGTGGAGGCTCCGGCCGTCCCAGGCGCGCTGCGTCCCTCCCGCGTACGTCCAGCCGTTGCGCGCAGCGGCGACCGACCACACGAGATCCGGGCGACCCGCGAAGGCGCTGCCGACGAGCACGGCCCGGTCGTGCTGCGCCGCAGCGAGCGCCCGCACCACCGCCGCGTCGCCGTTGACGTCCGGCGATGCGGCCTGCACGACCGCGGCCCCGGCTGCTCGGGCCGTCGCGATCGCGGCAGGATCCGCGGCGACGTCGGTCGCGACCACGATCGCGTGGGCCTGCGGCGCGGAGGGGGGCGCGGCGATGCTCGCCGGCCGTGCGCGCAGGCCGCCGATCGGGGTGGACGCGCCGAAGTCGACGCTCCACGTCGCCCCGAGCCGGTGCGCCTCGGCCGCCGCGCCGTCGGGCCCGGGGGTGGCGGTGGACGCCGGGGTGAGCAGCATCGGCACGTGCAGCCGCTCGGCCGCAGCCGCGGCGGAGCGCTGTGCCGCGATGTCGCCATCCGGCGCGAGCACGACACCGGGCGACGCGTCGAACAGCGCCCGGCTCGCCTCCACGGCCCGGACGGGCGCCGTGCTCCCATCCGCCGCGACCGTCGACCGGGCGCCGGCGAACCGCACGGCCGACGCCGTCGGGTGCGGCTGGGGCGGGGCCGCGGTGCAGCCGGCGAGGAGGAGCGTCGCGGCGGCCGTCAGGGCGAGGAGCAGTCGGCGCACCCCACCCATCCTCCGCCCGATCGGCTCGCCGACGCTCGCGGATCCGGAGATCGTCCGCGACACGCCGCGTGTTCACCTTCCCGACCCGCATGCCGCGGGAGATCTCCGGATCCACGAAGGGATGCCGGATCCGCGGAGTTCACGCGAGGCGGGTCTTCGGGGCGTTCTGCGCGGTGCGGGCCGGGTCGCGCTCGACGGCGTCGCCGAGCACCTCGTCGATGCGCTCCAGCAGCGGCAAGGGGATGACGACACCGGAGGCCTGCACGTTCTCAGCGACCTGCTCGGGCCGGGAGGCGCCGATGATCGCGGCGGAGACGTTCGGGTTCTGCAGCACCCATGCGACGGCGAGCTGCGCCGGCGTGAGGTCGAGCTCCGCTGCGATGGGGCCCAGCAGCTGCACGCGCGCGAGCAGGTCGTCCCGGAGGAACCGGCTGACGAAGTGCGCGCCGCCGCCTCGTTCGTCGGTCGCGCGGCTGCCCGCCGGCGGCTGCTGCCCAGGGCGGTACTTGCCGGTCAGCACCCCCTGTGCGATCGGCGAGAAGACGAGCTGGGAGATGCCGAGCTCCTGCGCCGCCGGCACCACGTCCGCCTCGATCACGCGCCACAGCGCCGAGTACTGCGGCTGGTTCGACACCAGCCGGAACCCGAGCGCGGACGCCAGCTCCTGGCCGGCGCGCAGCTGCTCCGCCGTCCATTCGGAGACGCCGATGTACAGCGCCTTGCCCGAGCGCACGACGTCGGCGAACGCCTGCATCGTCTCCTCGAGCGGGCTCGCGGCGTCGTAGCGATGGGCCTGGTAGACGTCGACGTACTCCATCCCGAGCCGTCCGAGGGACCCGTCGATCGACTCGAGGATGTGCTTCCGGGACAGCCCGGTGTCGTTGTGCCCCTTCGGGCCGGTGGGGAAGTACACCTTCGTCAGGACCTCGATGGAGGCGCGCCGAACCCCGGCGAGCGCGCGGCCGAGGACCTCCTCCGCAGCACCGCCCGCGTAGGCGTCGGCCGTGTCGAACGTCGTGATCCCGGCGTCGAGCGCCGCGTGGACGCATGCGGTCGCGGCGTCGTCCTCGACCTGGCCGCCGTGCGTGATCCAGTTGCCGTAGGTGATCTCGGAGACCTTCATCCCCGAGCCGCCGAGATGCCGGAACTCCATGGGGCGAGAACCTAGCGGGCAGCGGTGACACGGCCGACTCCCTGCTGACGGTGGCCCGATCCCCAGGGTCGCGCGCGACCTCGTCGTTACCGTATGCGGCGGTCCGACGAAAGGCCCTGCCATGGCGACTCCCCGCTCTCTCCCCTACCCGCTCGGCGTCACGCTCGTGGAGGGCGGCGCGAACGTGGCCGTGTACTCCGAGTCCGCGGCCGAGGTGTTCTTCTGCGCCTTCGACGGAGAGAAGGAGACCCGGACGTCCCTGCTGGAACGGACCGGCTTCACCTGGCACGGGTTCGTGCCGGGCGTCGCGGTCGGCACGCGGTACGGCCTCCGGGTCGACGGTCCGTGGAACCCGGCGGAGGGCTTCCGGCACAACGTGGACAAGCTGCTGCTCGATCCGCATGCGCTGGCGATCTCCGGCGGCTACACCTTCGACCAGCGGCTGTTCGGCCACGACATGGACGAGCCCTCGCAGCGCGACGACTCCGACTCCGCGTCCGCCATGCCCCGCTGCGTCGTCGTCGACCGGACGTTCGACTGGGGCGACGACGCCGCCCCACGGGTGCCGCTCGACGAGACGATCGTCTACGAGACGCACGTCAAGGGGTTCACCAAGCGGCTCCCGGGCGTGCCGGAGCACCTGCAGGGCACCTACGCGGGTCTCGCGCACCCGCGGGCGATCGAGCACCTCGTGGACCTCGGGGTCACGTCGGTCGAGCTGCTGCCGGTGCACCAGTTCGTGCAGGACTCCACGCTCGTCGACAAGGGGCTGTCCAACTACTGGGGCTACAACACGATCGGCTTCTTCGCCCCGAACGGCGCCTACAGCTCGGTCGGGGACGAGGGGGGCCAGGTCGCGGAGTTCAAGACGCTCGTCAAGGCACTGCACGCGGCGGGCCTCGAGGTCATCCTGGACGTGGTCTACAACCACACCGCCGAGGGCAACCACATGGGGCCGACCCTGTCGTTCAAGGGGCTGGACAACAGCGCCTACTACCGCCTGGTCGACGACCAGAAGGACGCCTACTTCGACACGACCGGGACGGGCAACAGCCTCAACACGCTGCACCCCGCCGCCCTGGGCCTGATCATGGACTCCCTGCGCTACTGGGTTCAGGAGATGCACGTCGACGGCTTCCGCTTCGATCTCGCCACCACCCTCACGCGGCAGGGCGCGGAGGTGGGGCTGCGCAGCGCGTTCCTCGACCTCACGCTGCAGGACCCCGTGCTCCAGCCGGTCAAGCTCATCGCGGAGCCGTGGGACACCGCCGGCTACCAGGTCGGCGGCTTCCCCGCTGAGTGGTCGGAGTGGAACGGCAAGTTCCGCGACGACGTGCGGGCCTTCTGGTCCGGTGCGGACAGCCTGCTCGGCACGACGAGCCAACGGATCCTCGGCAGCCCGGACGTCTACCAGGTGAGCCGCCGGTCACCGCTCTCGAGCGTGAACTTCATCACGGCGCACGACGGCTTCACCCTGGCGGACCTCACCGCGTACGACGAGAAGCACAACGAGGCGAACGGCGAGGACAACCGGGACGGCGAGAGCGACAACACGTCGTTCAACTGCGGCACCGAGGGCCCGACCGACGACCCGGAGGTGAACGCGCTGCGGCTCCGCCAGCGCAAGAACCTCCTGGCGACCCTGCTGCTCTCGACCGGCGTGCCGATGCTGCTGGGCGGTGATGAGCTCGGCCGCACCCAGGGGGGCAACAACAACGCCTACTGCCAGGACAACGAGATCTCCTGGTACGACTGGGAGTCGGTCGACATCGACCTGCTCGAGTTCACGCAGCTGCTCACCAGGCTCCGGCGCGCGGAGCCGGCGCTCCGGCCGCCCTGGTACCGGTACGCCCCGGCGGACGGGGTGACGGACGCCGTGCTGGTCCGGCGGTCGGACGACCAGGACTTCGCGGAGGCCGACTGGGACAACCCCGACGCGCGGACGATCACGTTCGTGCTCGAGCACGAGGGCTCGAACGCGTTCGCCCTGCTGCTGAACTCCGCCGAGAACGGCGTGGAGTTCCAGGTGCCGGAGGCGCCGAACAGCGAGTGGGAGCTGGCGATCTCGAGCGATCCCGAGCAGCAGGTCGCCGGTGCGGTGACGACGCTGATCGTGCGCGACGCGTCGTTCACGCTTCTGCGCTCGCGCGTCCGCTGAGCGTGCGGCGGGTCGGCGACGAACGGGTGAGCGGGGGGCAGGTCAGCGGAGCAGACCGTGCCCGCGGATCTCGTCGAGCCGGGTCGAGGCGACGTAGGACGCCGTCGCGGCGAGCATCACGTTGATCGTGGCCACCGCGAGCGCCGCCGCGAGCACGAGCACGGCGAGGGCCGCGGAGGGCGGCGTGGTGAGCGCCGGCAGCGAGAGCGCGGCTGCCACCACACCGATCGGGCCGAGCGGCACGGCGACGAGCACCACGGCGAGGGGGCTCGCGAGCCCCGAGACCACGAGTGCGAGCACGAGGAGGGTGAAGGCGCCCACGGCGGCGACGTAGAGCGCTCCGAGGGTGGGCCGTCTCCGTCCCGTCATGAACAGACCGTGGGTCATGGTCGCGATCCTGCTGATCAGGATCGGTTTCCGAAAGCCCCGGTTCCGGTGCCACGCCCCCGGGGGTGATCGTCGGAGCGGTCCTGCAGCTCCCGCAGGGGTGACCTCCACGCCGATCGTGCCGCCGAGCAGGGTCGGCACGAGGAGCAGCAGGAGCGAGACCGGCGGCTCGGCCGGGTGGGTCGCGAGCGCCACGCCGTGGCCGACGTGCTGGGAGGCGGACTCGGGCACCGCCTCCCGGCCGGCGAGCGCACGGACCCGGTCGTCGACGGGCGGGGTCGGGGTCGGGGAGGCGGCCGCGCCCATGGCGGGCGCCAGCGCGATCCCGCCCGCGAGCACCGCGGACGCGCCCAGCGGGCGCAGCGTCGATGCGCTCATGCCGGGCTCCTCCCGGCCGGGTCCGGCGGACCGGTCCGGTGCGCGCGACCACGCTCTCATGTGCACGGAATGTCGCCGAGATCCCAGAGCGGGCGCCACGGGACCTGTCGACCCCCGGCGGGTGCCGGTGGAGTCAGGCGGGCCATGCGGCCGGTGCGCTGCCGAGCGCGGCGGGGCCGGACGCGAACCGGAGGTCCACCCCGTCGACCGTCAGCGGGAACGGCAGCAGCCGGCCGGCACCCCAAGGCGTCGACAGAGCGCTCCCCCGGGGCGACGCGGCGGCGACCGCGGGTCCCGGTTCCGCGGGCTGGAGCTCGGCCGCGGTGCGGGCGAGGGACAGGACCGCGTGCGAGCCGCTGCCGCCGCGGAGCCGGTCGCGCAACCCTGCGACGGCGGCGGCGGCCATCAGCCATCCCGTGGCGTGATCGAGGGCCTGCACGGGGAGCGGGACCGGGCGCGCGGCTCCGGAGCGACGCATCCCGCGCTCGGCGATCCCTGCGGACATCTGCACGAGCGAGTCGAAACCGCGGCGGCCGGTCCACGGACCGCGCCAGCCGTACGCCGTGAGCGCGACCTCGACGAGGCCGGGCCGGATGTCCTGCCGCTCCGCATCCCCCAGCCCGATGGGATCGAGGGCGCCGCGCCGGTACCCGTGGACGAGCACGTCCGCGCCGGCCAGCAGGTCGACGAGCCGCTCCCGGCCCTCCGGCGTCCGGGCGTCGATCCGGGTGGGGAGCTTGCCGAGGGTCATGTCGGGCACGACGCCCGGCTCGTCCCAGTCCGGTGGGTCGACCCGGAGCACGGTCGCTCCGAGTGCGGCGAGCGCGCGGGTCGCGACCGGGCCCGCGATCACGCGCGTGAGGTCGAGCACGCGGATGCCGGCGAGCGGGCGCCGGGGCTCGGGATGCCAGACGGTGCGCGCGGGCACCGTGTGCAGCCGGTCGACCAGCGGTTCCCGTCGGCTCGCGGCGCCCTGCGGGTGCGCGAGCCACGCCTCCCGGCTCCGCATGGCGGCCGCGGCGCCGCCCGCCTCCACGACCGCGGCCTCGAGCTCGTCGACGCGCCGGGTCGCGACCTCGGCCGCGACCTCGTCCCGGTCCGCCGACACGCCGAGCACGCGGAGCGCGGCCGCACGGTGCCGCGGCGCGTTCGTGTGGAGTCGGATCCAGCCGTCCGAGCCCGCGTAGTCCCCGGCGATCGGGTCCCACGGCGAGGGCGGCTCCCAGCCGTCGGGGTGCAGCGCCCGGCGGAACCAGCCGCCGACCAGCGGCGCGTCGACGGTCGCGGACGCCTCGAGCCCGGCGGCGGCGAGCAGCGCGACGACGGCGTCCGCGAACGCCGCCACGGCGCCCGTGGCGAGCGCGTCCACGTCCCACTCGGCGACGAGCCCTGCGGTGCCGCGCACCCGGGTGCCCGCGAGCGTGTCGAGCAGGCGGGCCGACTCGGACTGCACCGGCGGGGTCATGCCGCGAAGTCTTCGCCGCGCGCCCGCGAGAACCCCGAACGGGGTCAGGCCGCGCCGTTGAACATGCTCGTGACCGAGCCGTCCTCGAAGATCTCGTGGATCGCCTGCGCGATCGTCGGTGCCATCGAGAGCACCTCGAGCTTGTCGAAGTGCTGAGCCGGCGAGAGCGGGAGGGTGTCGGTGACGATCACGCGATCGATGGCCGGCGACGCGAGCCGCGTGACGGCCGGGTCGGAGAAGATCGCGTGCGTCGCCGCCACGATCACGCCGGTGGCGCCGTTCGCCTTGAGCGCCTCAGCGCCCTTCACGATCGTGCCCCCGGTGTCGATCATGTCGTCGACGAGCAGGCACATCTTGCCGCGGACGTCTCCGACGATCTCGTGCACCGTCACCTGGTTCGGCACGGCCGGGTCGCGGCGCTTGTGGATGATCGCGAGCGGCACGTCGAGGGTGTCGCTCCAGATGTCGGCCACGCGGACGCGGCCCATGTCCGGCGATACGACGATCAGGTTCGACGGGTCGACCGTGCGCTGGATGTGCTCGACGAGCACCGGCATCGCGAACAGCTGGTCGAGCGGGCCGTCGAAGAAGCCCTGGATCTGCGCCGCGTGCAGATCGACGGAGATGATCCGGTCCGCTCCGGCCGTCTTGAACAGGTCGGCGACGAGGCGCGCGGAGATCGGGTCGCGGCCCCTGCTCTTCTTGTCCTGCCTGGAGTACGGGTAGTAGGGCACCACGGCGGTGATGCGCTTCGCGGATGCGCGCTTCAGCGTGTCGATCATGATCAGCTGCTCGATGAGCCACTCGTTGACCGGGCCGGAGTACGACTGGATGACGAACGCGTCGCAGCCGCGGACGCTCTCCTCCATGCGCGTGTAGATCTCGCCGGAGGCGAAGGTGCGGGCGTCGACGGGGAGCAGGCTGGTCTCGAGCTCCTCCGCCACCGCCTCCGCGAGCTGAGGGTGGGAACGGCCGCTGATGACGACGAGGCGCTTCTCGCCGACGGATTTGATGCCGGTCACTTAAGGGGTGTCCTCCTGCTGCGCGCCCTGGGCCCGGGCGGCGGTCGTGGCGGCATCGGTGCCGGGCCGGTGCTGCTCGACCCAGCCCTCGATGTTGCGCTGCGGCGCCACGTTCACGGCGAGCGAACCGGCGGGCACGTCCTTGCGGACGACCGTGCCGGCACCCGTGTAGGCGCCGTCCCCGATCGTAACGGGGGCGACGAAGACGTTGTGCGATCCGGTGCGGACCGCGGAGCCGACCGTGGTGCGGTGCTTGTGCACGCCGTCGTAGTTCGCGGTGATGGTGTTCGCACCGATGTTGGACCGCTCCCCCACCTCGGTGTCGCCGATGTAGGAGAGGTGCGGAACCTTCGACGAGGCGCCGATCACGGCGTTCTTCGTCTCCACGAACGTGCCGATCTTGCCGCCGGCACCGAGCCGGGTGCCCGGACGGAGGTAGGCGAACGGGCCGACGTCCGCGCCGGCGCCGATCACGGCGAGGGTCGCATCGGTCCGGTTCACCCTGGCTCCCTCGCCGACCTCGGTGTCGAGCAGGGTCGTGTCGGGACCGACCACGGCGCCGCGCTCGATCGCCGTCGCTCGCTGCAGCTGCGTGTTCGGCCGGATCTCGACGTCCTCGCCGATCGTGACGGTCGCGTCGATCCAGGTGGTGAGCGGGTCGACGACGGTGACGCCGGCGAGCTGGTGGCGTCGCACGATCGCGTCGTTCATGCGGCGTGCGGCGGTCGCGAGCTGCACGCGGTCGTTCACCCCTGCGACGACGCCCTCGTCGGCGGCGGGCACCGCGAGCACCGTCCCGCCCGCGTCCCGCGTCAGGGCGACGAGGTCGGTGATGTACCGCTCCCCCTGGGCGTTCGCGGTACCGAGGCCCTCGAGGCGGCGGCCGAGGCCCGCGGTGCGGAAGACGTACACGCCGCCGTTGCCCTCCACGATGCGCCGTTCCTCCGGCGACGCGTCCCGCTCCTCCACGATCCGGAGGAAGGAGCCCTCACGGTCGCGGACGATGCGCCCCGCGCCGGTGGGGTCGGCGAAGACCGCGGTCAGCACGCTCGCGGTCGCACCGCGGAGCACGTGCTCCTGGTGCAGCGCGCGCATCGTGTCCGTGTCCACGTGCGGCAGGTCGCCGTTGACGACGAGCACGTCGCCCTCGAACGGCGCCAGGGCGGCGACGGCGACCTCGAGCGCGCGACCCGTGCCGGGTACCTCGTCCTGGTCGACCAGGATCGCTTCGGGCGCGTGCTCGAGCGCGACCGCCGCGACCGCGTCGCGGTCCTGCCGCACGACCACGGCGATGCGCGCCGGTCGCAGACCGCGCGCGGCGACGAGCACGTGGCCCAGCATGGGGAGCCCGGCGATCTCGTGCAGCACCTTGGGCCGGGCGGACCGCATCCGCGTGCCCTGCCCGGCGGCGAGCACCACCACGGCGAGGGGGCGGCCGGTGAAGGCCGACTGGGGGCTGATGGTCACACGGCTCCTTCGCGTCCTCGCCCGCGAGCCGTTCCGATCGGATCCCGGGCGCTGCGGAGAGCACCTTACCGATCGGGGGTGGGGGCCTCCCGGATGGTCGACCGGAGGCGGCGGGCCGTGAGCGCCGGTGCTCCGCCTCCAGGATTCGAACCTGGTCCTCACAGCTCCAAAGGCTGTCGTGCTGCCGTTACACCAAGGCGGATCGAGCGCCCCAAGTCTGCCGCACGGCCCCTCCCGCCACCGATCACCCGATCGGTGGCGCGTCCGTCGCGCCGGCACCGTGCAGCAGGAAGAACCCGAGCACGACAGCAGGAACGAGGCACTTCAGCAGGAACGGATCGCCGGCTTCTTCCTGCTGAACCGGATTCTTCCTGCTGTCGGGCTCGGTGTCGGGCTCGGCTCGGGAGCGGGGTCAGGGGGTCTCGAGGCGCTCCGCGGCCTCGAGCCACTCCAGCTCGAGACCCTCGCGTTCCGCGTCGCGCTCGCGGATGCGACCCGCGATCGTCTCCAGGCCGACGTAGTCGCCCTGGTCGTGCGTCGCGAGCGCGTCGTGGTCCGCCTTCGTCTCGGCGGACAGCCGCTGCATGCGGCGATCGAGCGCCGCGACCCGCTTCTCCAGATCCCGCCGCTCCGCACCCGAGAGCCCCGCCGTGCGCACGGCGTCCGGAACGACGACCGACTCCGCGTCCTCGAGCCCGAGGTACTCGTCGACCCCGCCGGGCAGGTGCCGGAGGCGGCCGCCCACGACCGCGTACTGCTGGTCGGTGACGCGCTCGATCAGGTACCGATCGTGGCTGACGACGATCAGGGTGCCGGGGAACGTGTCGAGCACGTCCTCCATCGCCGTGAGCATGTCGGTGTCGAGATCGTTCGTGGGCTCGTCGAGGATCAGCACGTTCGGGGCGTCCAGCAGCACGAGGAGCAGCTGGAGGCGGCGCTTCCACCCGCCGGAGAGCTCGCCGATCCGTGTGGACAGCTGCTGCGAGGGGAACCCGAGCCGCTCGAGCAGCTGCCCGGGCGCGAGCTCCGCGTCGCCGACGGCGTAGCTCGTCCGCAGGCGTCCGATCACGTCGAGCACGCGCTCGCCCTGCACGTCCGCGAGCTCGTCGAGCTGCTGCGTCAACCGCCGCACCCGCACGGTCTTGCCGGTCTTCACGCGGCCGCCGGAGGGTGCGAGCGTGCCGTCGACGAGCGCGAGCAGGGTCGACTTGCCTGCCCCGTTCCTGCCGAGGACGCCGGTGCGCTCCCCCGGTGCGATGCGCCATTCGACGTGCTCGAGGATCGGGGCGCCGTCGTAGGACGCGGAGGCGTCGATCAGGTCGACGACGTCCTTGCCGAGGCGTGCCGCGGCCATGCCGTGCAGCTCGACGGAGTTGCGGGGCGGCGGCACGTCGGCGATCAGCTCGTTCGCCGCCTCGATGCGGAACTTCGGCTTCGAGGTGCGGGCGGGCGGACCGCGGCGGAGCCACGCGAGCTCCTTCCGCATGAGGTTCTGCCGGCGCTCCTCCATCGAGCGCGACTGCCGGTCCCGCTCGAGCCGCTGCAGCACGTACGCCGCGTAGCCGCCCTCGAACGCGTCGACCGTGCGGTCGTGCACCTCCCACATCCGCGTGCAGACCGCATCGAGGAACCATCGGTCGTGGCTGACCGTGACGAGCGCGCCCTGTCCCGCGGCCCACCGCGCGTTCAGGTGCGCGGCGAGCCAGCGCACCCCCTCGATGTCGAGGTGGTTCGTCGGCTCGTCGAGCATGAGGACGTCGTGGTCGGTCGTCAGCAGCGCGGCGAGCGCGACGCGGCGCCGCTGTCCGCCGGAGAGCGAATCGAGGTCGGCGTCCGGATCGACGCCGTGCAGGAGTCCTGACAGCACCTCGCGCACGCGCCGATCGCCCGCCCACTCGTGCTCCGCGCGATGGCCGACGATCGAGTCCAGCACCGTGCCGGGTCCGAGCCGGTCCTCCTGGTCGAGCACGCCGATGCGGACGCCGTTCCGCGTGGTGACGCGGCCGGCGTCCGGCTCGCGCGTGCCGGCGAGGATGCGCATCAGCGTCGACTTCCCCTCGCCGTTGCGCCCGACGACGCCGATGCGGTCGCCGGTCTCGAGACCGAGCGAGAGCTCGTCGAGGACCACCCGCGTCGGGGTCTCGAAGCGGATGCGTTCCGCGCCGACGAGATGAGCCACGGGAGGCAAGCGTACGGACGCACGGGCCCCCTCCGGTCCCGGCGGATACGGAAGGAGCGGCTGTCAGGATCTCCCCATGGCGCTCATGGGGACGGGACGGGGTTGACCCGCGGGATGGGCGTGCTCCTCGTCACCGGCGGCGCCGGGTTCATCGGGTCCGCGGTCGTCCGGCGCGCGATCGCGCAGGGCACGACCGTCCGCGTGCTCGACTCGCTGCGGCACGACGTGCACGCCGCCGGCGCGGCGGCGCCGCCCGGGGCGGAGACCCTGATCGGCGACGTCACGGACGCCGGGGCGGTCGCCGCTGCGCTCGACGGCGTCGACGTCGTCTGCCACCAGGCCGCGAAGGTGGGCCTCGGCGTCGACTTCGCCGACGCCCCCGACTACGTGCGGAGCAACGACCTCGGCACCGCCGTCCTCCTCGCCGGGATGACGGCGGCCGGGATCGGGCGCCTCGTGCTCGCGTCGTCGATGGTCGTCTACGGGGAGGGCGCCTACGCCTCCTCCCGCGGCCCCGTCGCCGTGCCGCCCCGCCGGGTTGAGGACCTCGCCGCCGGGCGGTTCGAGCCGATCGACCCCGAGACGGGCGAGCCGCTCGAGCCCCGACTCGTCACGGAGGACGCGCCGATCGACCCGCGCAACGTCTACGCGGCCACGAAGGCGCAGCAGGAGGCGCTCGCCTCGGTCTGGGCGCGGGAGACGGGCGGCCGGGTCGCTGCGCTCCGCTACCACAACGTCTACGGCGCCGGCATGCCGCGGGACACCCCCTACGCCGGGGTCGCCGCCCTGTTCCGCTCGCAGCTCGAGCACGGGCAGCCGCCGACCGTGCTCGAGGACGGGCGGCAGCGCCGCGACTTCGTGCACGTCGACGACGTCGCCGCCGCGAACCTCGCCGCCATCGACTGGACGACGGCGCAGCCGGCCGGCGCCGTGCGCGCCTTCAACGTCGGGAGCGGCGTCGTGCACACGATCGGCGAGCTCGCCCGGGCGCTCGCCGCCGCCTGCGGCGGCCCGGCACCGGTCGTGACCGGCGGGTACCGGCTCGGCGACGTGCGGCACATCACCGCCTCCTCCGACCGCCTCCGCGCCGAGCTGCGGGTCCCCGCTCCCGTCCCCTTCGAGGACGGCGTCCGGGCGTTCGCGACCGCGCCGCTCCGCGGGGCGCCGTGACGATCGACGTCGTGCTGCCGTGCCTCGACGAGGCGGCGGCGCTGCCCGGCGTGCTGTCGGCGCTGCCGGACGGCTACCGCGCGATCGTCGTCGACAACGGCTCGACGGACGGCTCCGCGGAGGTCGCTCGCGCGCACGGCGCGCTCGTCGTGACGGAGGCGCGTCGTGGCTTCGGCGCGGCGGTGCACGCCGGGCTGCTCGCAGCGGAGGCGCCCGTGATCGCGATCCTCGACGCGGACGGCTCGCTCGACCCCCGGGACCTGCCGCGCCTGGCCGCGCCGGTGCTCGCGGGCGAGGCCGACCTCGTGCTCGGGCGCCGCAGGCCGATCCCCCGATCGGCCTGGCCGCTGCATGCGCGCGTCGCGAACCGCGCGCTGTCCGGGGCGATCCGCCGTGCGACGGGGCTCGTGCTGCACGATCTCGGGCCGATGCGGGTCGCCCGACGCGCCGACCTGCTCGCGCTCGAACTGCAGGACCGCCGCAGCGGCTACCCGCTCGAGATGCTGCTCCGCGCGTCCGCCGCGGGGCTCCGGGTGCAGGAGCTCGACGTGCCCTACCGCCCACGGGTCGGGCGATCGAAGGTCACCGGGACCGTGCGCGGCACACTGACCGCGGTGTCGGACATGCGCCGGATCCTCCGAGACCGTTCCTGACAGAATTCGAAGAGGACCCTGCGCATCGACCGAACACTCCGAACGCCCACCATGACCACCGTGATCCTCCTGGCCAAGGAGTGCGTCCCCGGCCGGGTGAAGACCCGGCTCACGCCCCCGTTCACACCGGAGGCGGCCGCTGCGCTCGCCGCTGCGAGCCTGGCCGACACGATGGAGGCCGTCAGCCGGGTCCACGCGGATCGGCACCTGCTCTGGTTCGACGGCGCCGCCCCGCGCGGCACCGGCTTCGACGTCGCGCAGCAGCCGGCGGGCGGGCTCGACGAGCGGATCGCCGCGGCCTTCGACGCGGTGCAGGGGCGCGCCGTGCTCGTGGGGATGGACACCCCGCAGCTCGACCCGGCGGTGCTCCAGACGGTGCTCGACGACGACTCCGCCGACGCGTGGTTCGGCCCGGCGGAGGACGGCGGCTGGTGGGCGCTCGGCCTGGACCCGGTGCCGGATCGCGGCGACCTGATCCGCGGCGTCCCGATGTCGAGCGCGCACACGGGCGCGGCCACCCTCCTGCGGCTGAGCATGGCCGGGCTGCGGGTGCGCGAGCTGTCCGCGCTGACGGACGTCGACCACGTGGAGGAGGCCCTCCTCGTCGCGGCCGCCGCGCCGCGCACCCGGTTCGCGGACCTGCTCGGCGCGCTCGCGCCGATGGTCGGGGCCGACGCGTGAGCGCAGTCCTGCCCGCGCCCCGGTTCGGGTCGGGGGGCGCCGAGCCGTGGGCCGCGGCGCTCCGCGGGGCGGTGCGGTCCCTCCTGCTGGTGCCGACGGACCCGTCCGCGGTCTCCGAGCACCTGGCCCTGCACCGCTGGACCACCGCCGCCGACCCCGTCGACCGCGCGGCCTTGACCGGGCTGACCGGCCCGCTGCTCGACATCGGCAGCGGACCGGGCCGGATGGTCCGGGCCGCGATCGAGGCGGGCATCGAGGCGTACGGCCTCGACGCCGACCCGGCCGCGGTCGAGACCAGCCGCGCCACGGGGATCCCGGTCCTCGCCGGCAGCGTGTTCGACGCGCTGCCGGACGAGGGGGCCTGGGCGTCCCTGCTCCTGCTCGACGGCAACGTCGGGATCGGCGGCGACGTGGCGGCGCTGCTCGCCCGCTGCGCCGAGCTGCTGCGCCGCGGCGGCGTGCTCGTCGCCGAGGCGGACTCCGACCCGGCCCGCGACGACGTCACGGACTACCGCGTCCGCGACTCCGAGGGCCGCGAGAGCGACGTGTTCCCGTGGTCCCGCGTCGGCCTGCCGGCCCTCCTCCGGAACGCGCACGACTTCGCCCTCGACCGCGTCTGGGAGCAGCACGGCCGCTGGTTCGCGGCCCTCCGCGCCCTCTGACCGCCTTCCGTCTCGAAGGGCGGCGCGTCCTACGGAACGGAGGGCGAGGTCTCGCGCCGACGCCGGCGGAGCGCGATGACCAGCACCGTCGCGGCGGTGAGCACGCCGATCGCGGCCCAGGCGACGCCGAGGTGCAGCGCGTAGGGGAAGACGAGCACCGACGGGTTGCGCGCGCCGCGTGCCTGCGCGGCGATGCCCGGGATCGCGATCAGCGTGACGGCGGCTCCCACGACGAGCGCGACCTGCACCACCGCGACCTGGAGCCACGAGACCCGGGCGCCGACGCGGCGCAGCACGCGCGACCCGATCAGCACGAGCGGTGCGAAGAGCGCGTCGTGGAGCACCACCGCGCCGGCCAGCCAGAGCAGGATTCCGCTCCACTGCCGCGTCGGCACCCCGACGACGAGCGCGCCGCCGCCGATGGCGATCAGCACCGCACCGAGCCCGACGAGCACGACACGGACGACGCGGATCGGCCGCCCGCGCGTCATCGGACCACCAGCGACCGCAGCCACTTCGTCTGCAGCACGCCCGGCCGCGCCGGGGAGATGAGCCGCGCGGGGTAGCCGTGATCGACGTGCAGGACCGACCCGTTCAGCTCCAGCGCGACCAGGGTCAGCGGGTCCGCGGCGAACTCCCGCTGCAGCACCGTGGTGCTGTACGCCCCGGTCGCGAAGCTGTGCACGAGCCACTCACGGCCCTGGCCCCCCACGAGAGCGGCGAGGTCCCGCACCGCGACGCCGCGCCACTGCGCCTGGGTACTCCAGCCCTCCACGCAGGCGATGGGCAGCCCAGCGTCGGTCTGCGTCATGCCCCGGAGGTCGTCGAGGGACAGCACGACGCTGCGCTCCGGCCCCTGCACCGTGAGCCGCCAGGCCGGGTCCAGCGCGGTGCGGTTCGCGTTCGCCTGCGCGGCGGTCCGGTTCACCGGCAGCCCCTGCGGCCCGGAGCGCACCAGCCGCGGCGCGAAGACGTCGATCGGCGCGAGCGCCGGCACGGTCTCCCCCGCGGTGAGCGCGACCACGGCGAAGGAGGCGAGACCCGTGCCGACGATCGCGGTCCGGCGGCTCACGGCCGCGGGCGGCGTCGGGGCGCGGTCGATGCTGCGCTGGAGCATCCCGGTGACGCCCTTCGCCCGCGGCTCGGACCTGAGGTCCCCCTCGCCCTCCCCGACGGGGAGCAGCCCACCCGCGGCGTCCACGCTGCGCGACCTGCGCCACCAGCGGATGATCACCGGCAGCTTGACGCCGACGTGGATCGCGAGCGCGCCGACGAGCGCCCAGGCGAGCGCGAAGTGCGTCTCGCGGAACCGGAACGGCTGCGGGTACCACTGGAAGGTGTCGGTGAGCCCGGTGGCGAGCTGCACGAAGGTCGCGGCGACGAGCAGCGCGATCGCGGCCCGCTCGAGCACGCCGCCGACCGACCGGACGGGCGGCCACCGGAACAGCAGCGGGTACACGGTCCAGAGCTTCGCGAGCAGCAGCGGGATCAGCGCCGTGCCGACCGCGACGTGCAGGCCCTGCGTCAGCCGGTACAGCCAGATCGGACGCGTGAGGAAGGCCATGCCCGGCAGCGGGTCCTGCAGGAAGTGGCTGAGCAGCCCGGTGCCGAAGCAGATGAGGAAGCCCAGCCCGAGCAGCCGTCCGAGCACGACCGCGGTCCGCGGGTGCCGCGCCGGCGAGGCGAGCGCCGAGCGCAGCAGGGACAAGGAGGACCCGATCATCCGCGCCGCTCCGTCCGCATACCGGCAGGTTCGGAGCGGACCGCCAAGATGACGGGGTGCGCGCCGGTACCGTCCGTATTCTGCCGGTGGCGGCACTCCTCGCCGCGATCGCCGCGCTCACCGTCGGCCTCGTGGCCGGAATCGGCCCGCTGGTCGGCAAGCAGGTCCCGCTCTACTTCGCGTTCGAGGGCGTCTGCTGGACCCTGTTCGCCGCCGCGGTGCTCCTGTTCCGGCGCGTGCCGCGACGCGCGGTGCCCGCGGTCGTGCTGCTCGGCACGCTGCTGGTCGGCGCTGCAGGGGCGAGCGGGCCGCCGGACATCAGCACGGACTCGGCCCGCTACAGCTGGGACGGGATCGTCCAGGACGCGGGCGTCTCCCCCTACGCGTACGTGCCGGCCGACGCGGCGCTCGCGCACCTGCGACCCGACTGGCTCTTCCCGGCAGCGACGACGACCGCCGCCGGCACCACGCGCTGCCCGGGACTTCGGGCGAAGCCGACCGCCCAGGTCGGCGCGCAGGCCGAGATCTGCACGGTGATCAACCGACCGCACGCCCCGACCATCTACCCGCCGGTCGCGGAGGCCCTGTTCGCGCTCGCCCGCATCGCGGTGCCGCCAGAGGCGCAGTACCTGCCGATCCAGCTGCTCGGCCTGCTCGCGATGCTGGCGACGACCGCGCTGCTGCTGCGGACCCTCCTCGCGACGGGCCGGGATCCCCGGTGGGCCGCGGTCTACGGCTGGTGCCCGTTCGTGACGGTCGAGGCCGTCAACAACGCCCACATCGACGTCGCCGCAGCGTTCCTCGCCCTCGCGGCGACCGTGCTCATCGTGACGGGGCGGCAGATCCGCGGCGGGATACTCCTCGGGCTCGCGATCGCGACGAAGTTCGTCCCGCTGCTCGTCGTGCCGCCGCTCGCGCGACGTCGCCCACTGGTGCTCGCGCTCACCGCGATCGGCACGGTCGCCGTCGTCTACCTGCCCCACGTGCTCGCCGTGGGCTCGTCGGTCATCGGCTACCTCCCCGGCTACCTGAACGAGGAGGGGTACGACCGGGGCAGCCGGTCGGCGCTCCTGTCCGCGGTGCTGCCCGACGCGGCGTCGACGATCCTCGCGGTCCTGCTGCTGGCGGTGCTCGCCGTCGTTCTGCTGCTCCGCGCGGACCCCGCGGACCCGTGGGCGGCGCAGACCGTGATGATCGGGTCGGCGCTCGTGCTGCTGAGCCCGGCCTACGGCTGGTACTCCCTGCTCCTCGTCCCGTTCATGGCGATGAGCGGGCGGTGGGAGTGGTTCGGCGTCGTCATCACGCTGTCGCTCATCGGTCTCCAGTCCCACCGCTGGGAGCTCCGTGGCGTGCTCCTCGTCGCGGTGCTCGTGGTCGTGGTGGCGATGGTCCGGCGCAGGAGGGCCCGTCCCCTGAACCTGGGAGTGAGCCGATAGGACCAATCCCTTTGCCGACGACCGCCGAACTCTCGATACCTGCACCACAGGAACAGAGAACCAGCCGGATGCGGACCGTCCGCACGCTGCAGGTTCTCCGAGAGGAATCCGCATCATGCGCACCACTACCAAGTCGATCACCGCCCTGCTCAGCGCCGGCCTCGTCGTCGCCGCTCTCGCGGGTTGCTCCCAGTCCGGGACCGGCAGCAGCAGCACCTCCGGTGCCGGCTCCTCGTCCTCGGCGTCCGCCACCCCGTCGGCCTCGCCGACGCCCGCCGCGGTCTTCACCTCGGTGAACGGCAAGACGACCGCCATCGCGCTCGACCCGGGCTTCGTCTCCGCGCTGACCTCGCTGAAGCTCACGCCGGGCACGGTGGGGACCGCCACGCTGTCGAAGGCCGGCGTGCTCACCTTCCCGATCACGGGCGGCAACGTCACGTACTACGACCCCTCCACCGGGGTCCGCCCGTACGTGCAGGGCCAGCTGGACCACAACGGCTCCGGCCTGTCGCTCACCGCGGGCGGCAAGAAGGTGGAGCTGACGAACTTCGTCATCGACCCGGGCAACAACAGCCACGTCTCCGGTGACGTCTCCCTCAACGGCAAGTCCGTCGTGAAGGGCGCGGACCTGTTCCGCCTCGACGGCTCCACGCTGAACCCCGTGACGAAGAGCGGCAGCGCCTACGTCCTCCAGGGCACCACGGTGTACGTCTCGAAGGATGCCGCCGCGCTGCTGGACAAGACCTTCGGCACCACCGCGGTGACCGGCGCGCTGAAGGTCGGCGTCGCGACGCTGACCGTCACCGGCAGCTGAGCTCCTGCACCACAGCACCACAGCACCAAGGGCGCCACTCCTCGTCGGAGTGGCGCCCTTCGGTCTTCGCGGATCAGGTGACGAGGCGGGCGCCGTGAGCCGGCCCCGTCGCGCGGAGGACGGTGTGCCGCGCGGCCGACAGCGCGATCTGCAGGCTCAACGCGGAGTCCAGGTCCGCCGCGAGGAACGCGATCGTCGGGCCCGAACCGGACACGACCCCGGCGAGCGCGCCGTTGCGCTCCCCCAGCTCGAGCAGGTCGGCGAGCTCGGGCCGGAGATGCAGCGCCGCGACCTGGAGGTCGTTGTGCAGCGCCTCCGCCAGCGCCGTCGGATCGCCGGACCGCAGCGCCTGCAGCACCTCGGCGCCGACCTGCGGGGTGCCGACCGGGGGCAGGTCGGCGGCATGCTGCTCGCGGTGCCGGTCGAGCTCGCCGTAGACGAGCGGCGTGCTGAGACCCGGATCGCTGAGCGCGATCACCCAGTGGAACGGCCCCTTCGCCAGCGCCGGGCTGAGCCGGTCGCCCCTCCCGGTGCCGATCGCGGTCCCGCCGGTCAGGGCGAACGGCACGTCCGCGCCGAGCTCCGCGCCGAGCTCGAGCAGCTCGTCCCGCCCGAGGCCGAGCCCCCACAGGGCGTCGAGCGCGACCAGCGCGGCCGCGGCGTCGGCCGAGCCGCCGCCCATGCCGCCGGCGATCGGGACCCGCTTCACGACGTGGATGCGGGCACCCCCGCGGTACCCGGACCTGGCCTGGAGCAGGTGCGCGGCGCGGATGACCAGGTTGGTGCGATCCACCGGCAGCGCGCCGGTGACGATCGGCCCCGAGAAGTCGAGCCTGAGCTCGGTGTCCTGCTCCGCGCGCAGCTCCTCGTACAGGGACACCGCCTGGTAGGCGGTCGCCACGTCGTGGTAGCCGTCCGCCATCACTGCGCCCACCCGCATGGAGACGTTGACCTTGCCCGGTGCCCGCACCAGCACCGACCGGACCGCTGCGCCCATGCAGAGAACCTAGCGAGGCCCGCTGGATGCGGTAGGCGCCGGAGCGGGGCCGCACCCGATGGCCTATCCTCCGAGGACCGCTCGACCCAGCGCTGATCAGGAGTTCCCGTGCTCGCTGCCGACACCGCTCCGTCCTCCCTCGCAGGCCTGCAGGTCGTCGACCGACGGGGCGAGCGCCTCGGCCGGGTCCGCCAGGTGTACCGCGACGGCGCGGAGCTCGGCTGGGTCGGCGTCCGAGGCAACCTCTTCGGTACGGAGGAGGTCCTGGTACCCCTCGACGGCGCCGCGATCGAGGACGACGTGATCGGGGTCCCCGTGACGCGCGACCGCTTCCAGACCGCACCGCGACGGCGCCCGGACGCGCCGCTCGACGCCGACGAGCGGGATCGGCTGCGCGCGTTCTGGACCGGATCGGCACGGGACCCGGCGCTGGACGAGCCGGCGGCCACCGAGGCATCGGCAGCCGAGGCGCCGACCGCCGTGGCCTCCTCTGCTGAGGAGAGCGGGATCATGACCGCCTTCCAGGAGCGGCTGCACATCGGCACCGAGCGCGTGCCGCGCACCCGCGTGCGCCTGAGGAAGGTCGTCGTCACGGAGCAGCGCACCGTCGACGTGCCGGTCCGGCATGAGGAGTACCGGCTGATCCGGGAGCCGATCACCGACGCCGACCCCGTCGTGGACGGCGTGATCGGCCCGGACGAGCAGGAGGTCGTGCTCTACGAGGAGCGGGTCGTCGTGACGACCGAGGTGGTGCCCGTCGAGCGGATCCGTCTCGTGAAGGAGGAGGTCGTCGAGACCCGCGAGGTCTCCGGATCGGTCCGGCTCGAGCGCATCGAGCTCGCCGACGAGGGGGACGCGAGCGAGCTCGCCCAGGTCGGGCTCGCGCCGGCCGAGACGGCGATCGCGGCCGAGCGGGAGGTCCCGAATCCAGGGGAGGCGCGTCCTCAGCTCACGGCGCGCGCGATGGCGACGAACCGGCCCACGTCGAGCCGTTCGCCGCGCAGGCCCGGATCGACCCCTGCGCGCTCGAGGACCTCGGCGGCGGCCGACGCCCCGCCCAGCACCGGCGCCAGCGACTGACGCAGCGTCTTCCTGCGCTGCACGAACGCGGCGTCGACGAGCCGGAACACCGCGAGGCGCAGCGCCTCGTCCCCGGGCTGGGTGCCCCGCTCGAACCTCACGAGCACCGAGTCGACGTTCGGGACGGGCCAGAACACGCCGCGCGGCACGGTGCCCCCGAGGGCGAACGCGCCGTACCAGGCGGCCTTCACGCTGGGCGAGCCGTAGATCTTCGACCCGGGGGCGGCCGCGAGCCGCTCCCCCACCTCCGCCTGCACCATCACGACGCCGGAGGAGAGCGAGGGCACGTCGGCGAGCAGGCGCAGCAGGATCGGCACGGCCACGTTGTACGGCAGGTTCGCGACGACGCGGACGGGTGCACCCGGGATCTCGACCCGGATCGCGTCCCCGGTCACGACGGTCAGCCGGGGCGCGGCGTCCGGCAGCCGGTCCTCGGTCGTCGCGGCGAGCGCCGAGGCGAGCCGCGGGTCGATCTCGACCGCGGTGACCGTCGCCCCGGTCTCGAGCAGGCCCAGCGTGAGCGAGCCCAGCCCCGGCCCGACCTCGAGCACCGACTCCCCCGCGGCGACGCCCGCGATGCGCACGATCCGCCGGACCGTGTTCGCGTCGTGGACGAAGTTCTGCCCCAGGGACTTGGTCGGCGAGACGCCGAGGGCGGTCGCCAGCCGACGCACGTCGGCGGCGCCGAGCAATCCCGAGCCCTGATCCATGGCACCTCCCCGGCGAGCGTATTGCCGGGGAGTGCAGCGGACCGTGCTCCGACGGTGCCGTCGGCGATGGTTATGGTGTGCGCGTGAGCGAGCGACGACGCCCTCCGGGCAACCAGGCTTCACTGCGTGAAGCCAACCGTGCACGGATCGTTGCCGCCGTGAAGCGCTACGGCGGTCTGACGCAGGTCGAGCTGGCAGGAGCGACCGGGCTGTCGCCGGCGACGGTGTCGAACATCGTGAAGGAGCTGTCCGCGTCCGGCCTGCTCCACACGACCCCGTCGACGCACAGCGGGCGACGGGCGCTCCGAGTCACGCTCGCGCACGGTCTCGGGCTCGTGATCGGCGTCAGCGTGACCCGGCGACACCTCAGGGTCGCGGTCGCCGACCTGGGGGGCACCGTCGTCGCCGAGAAGCACATGCCGCTCGCCCGGGACCATCGCGCGGACAACGAGCTCGACAAGGCGACGCTGCTGATCGCCGACCTCCTCGAGACCGTCGACGCCCGCATGGACGAGGTCGTCGGCGTCGGGGTGGCGATCGCGGCGCCGATCGACCAGCGCTCCTCGAGCATCGCGGCGCGCGGCATCCTCCGCGGCTGGGACGGGGTCCGGATCGCGGACACGCTCTCGCGCCGGCTGAACACATCGGTGCACGTCGACAACGCGTCGAACCTCATCGCCGCAGCCGAGTGGCGCACGGGCGCAGGGCGTGGCAAGCAGAACCTGATCACTGTCGACCTGGGCGACGGGATCGGTGCGGGGATCATCGCGGGCGGCCGGCCGGTCCGCGGCCATCGCGGCGGTGCGGGCGAGTTCGGCCACACCGCGGTCGAGCCCGCAGGTCCGGTGTGCCGCTGCGGGAACCGCGGGTGCCTGGAAGCGATCGCGGGAGTTCCGGCGGTGCTCGAGCGCCTCGGCGACCCCCGGGTCGTCAAGACAGCGGACCTCGTCAGCAGGGCGATCGCCGGAGACGACCGCTGCATCCGGGCGATCGCGGACACCGGCCGCACCGTCGGCCGTGCGGTCGCCGGTCTCTGCAACCTCCTCGACCCCGAACGGGTCATCGTCTCCGGCGACCTCGTCCGCGCCGGCGAGCTGCTCCTCGGACCGATGCGGCATGCCCTCGAGGCGGGCCTGCTCCTCGACCCCGACGGCACGCCCGACCTGGTCGCCGGCCAGCTCGGCGACACGGCCGCGGTGACCGGCGCGATCCTGCTGGCCATCGACCACGCCCAGATCCGCGTGGATGATCACGACGCCATAACGATCGAGCCCACAACCCACGTGCTTGCGTTCACAACTTGACGCCAAGCCGCGGGAAGGGAAGAGTCTCCCGGTCGCCAACGAGGGCGACACGTATGGAGGACTCTCGATGAAGACAGCCACCAAGAGGGCAGTGCTCGCTGGCGCGAGTCTGCTGCTCGCCGTCACGACCCTGAGCGCCTGCTCGAACGGCTCCGGGAGCTCGGGTTCGAGCGGCGGGACCAACACGCAGGCCGCGAAGACCGCGAAGATCGGTCTGCTCCTGCCCGACACGGTCACCCCGCGCTATGCGACGGCGGACTACCCCTACTTCAAGGCCGAGGTCGCCGCCAAGTGCCCCGACTGCACCGTCCTCTACCAGAACGCGGCCGGTAGCGCTGCGACGCAGCAGCAGCAGGCTCAGTCGATGCTGACGCAGGGCGTCAAGGTGCTCGTGCTCGACCCGTTCGACGGCGAAGCCGCCGCATCGATCGTCACCGCCGCCAAGGCGAAGAACGTGCCGGTCATCTCCTACGACCGACTCATCGACTCCGGCGACGTCTCGGCGTACATCTCCTTCGACAACGTCAAGGTCGGTGAGCTGCAGGCCACGGCGCTGGTCGACCGGATGAAGGCCCTGAACGTCGCGTCGAACGCAGGCATCCTCGAGGTGAACGGTTCGCCGACGGACAACAACGCCAGCCAGTTCAAGAAGGGTGCGCTGTCCGTCCTCTCCGCGACCTCGTACAAGGTGCTCGGCGAGTACGACACCCCGGGATGGGACCCGGCGAAGGCGCAGACGTGGGCGCAGGGCCAGATCGCCAAGGTCGGCGCGTCCAACATCAAGGGCGTGTACGCGGCGAACGACGACACCGGCGGCGCGGTCATCGCGGCGCTCAAGTCGGCCGGCGTGAAGACGCTGCCCCCGGTCACCGGTCAGGACGCAACCCTCGCGGGCATCCAGCGCATCCTCGCCGGCCAGCAGTACATGACGGTCTACAAGGCGTTCAAGCCGGAGGCCTCCGACGCAGCGGACATCGCGGTCGATCTGGCGAACGGCAAGACCCCCACGCTGCCCACCACCGCCACCACGGCGAAGGGGGCGACCGTCAAGGCCGAGCTCCTCACCCCGGTCGCGGTGACCACCGCCAACATCGAGTCCACGGTCGTCAAGGACGGCCTGTACAAGGTGTCCGACATCTGCACCAGCGCCTACGCGGCCGCGTGCACGAAGTACGGCGTCAAGTAGTTCGACGGCAACCGAACCCGGTGTGACACGACGGTCGTGCCACGCTCCCTCGTGACGCACGACGCGTCGCGACACGACATCGATCCAAGGAGGCATCGTGACGTTGACCACAGAGACGGCGGAGCGGCAGGTGAATCCGTCCGAACCGGCGATGTCCCTGAGAGGCATCTCGAAGCGGTTCGGCGCGGTTCAGGCGCTCTCCGGCATCGACCTCGACGTGTACCCCGGGGAGGTCGTCGCCCTCGTGGGCGACAACGGTGCCGGCAAGTCGACGTTCGTGAAGATCCTCGCCGGCGTGTACACGCCGGACGAGGGCGAGATCACCTTCGACGGCCAGCGCGTCGTGATCCCCTCACCGGCAGCCGCCCAGCAGCTCGGCATCTCGTCCGTGTTCCAGGACCTCGCACTCGCCGACAACCTCGACGTGGTGGCGAACCTGTTCCTCGGACGAGAGGTCTCGCACGGCGTCCTCGACGAGGAGGAGATGGAGCGGCGCGCGTGGGAGCTGCTCCGTCAGCTGTCCGCCCGGATCCCCTCCGTGCGCATCCCGATCGCCTCGCTGTCGGGCGGCCAGCGGCAGACCGTCGCGATCGCGCGCTCGCTCATCGGCGACCCCAAGGTCGTCATCCTCGATGAGCCGACCGCAGCGCTCGGCGTCGCCCAGACGGCGGAGGTCCTCAATCTCGTCGAGCGGCTGCGCGAACGCGGCCTCGGCGTCATCCTGATCAGCCACAACCTGGCCGACGTGCAGGCGGTCGCGGACCGCGTCGCCGTGCTGCGGCTTGGTCGCAACAACGGCACGTTCCGGATGAAGGACGTGAGCTACGAGCAGATCATCGCAGCGATCACCGGCGCGACGGACAACGCCGTCACGCGCCGCGCGGCATCGCGCACCAGCACCGCCATCGAGGAGGCCGCCGAGTGAGTACCAGCACCCCCACGCCCACCCCTTCCGCCTCCGCGGCGGATCTGCAGGACGAGCGCCTCCTCCGCGACGCAGGACTGCGCGGCGCGGTCGCCGACTTCTTCCGGCGGGTTCGCTCGGGCGACCTCGGCTCGCTGCCGGTGGTGATCGGTCTGATCGTCATCTGGGCCGCGTTCCAGGTCCTGTCGGGCGGCATCTTCCTGCAGCCGGACAACCTGGTGAACCTCGCCACGCAGAGCGCCGGCCCGGGCCTGATCGCCGTCGGCATCGTGTTCGTCCTCCTGCTCGGCGAGATCGACCTCTCCGTCGGTTCGGTGAGCGGCCTGGCCGCGTCGATCATGGGTGTCGGCCTCGTCAACCTGAACTGGCCCTTCGCGGCGATCGTCGCGGTCTGCCTCGCGGTCGGCGCGGCGATCGGTGTGCTCTACGGGTTCCTGTTCACCCGGTTCGGCGTCCCGAGCTTCGTGGTGACGCTCGCCGGTCTGCTCGCCTTCCTCGGCATCCAGCTGCTGGTGATCAACACGAACGGCTCGATCAACCTGCAGTCGAACTCGTTCATCGTGAAGTTCGCGACCTCCTGGTTCCTGCTGCCGTGGCAGGCCTACCTCCTGGTCGTCCTCGCGGCCGCGGCAGTGCTCTTCACCGACCTGCGTCGTGCGTCGCGACGCGCGAAGGCCGGGCTGTCCGTGCCGGCCCGGTCGCTGACGCTCATCAAGGCGGCGGTCCTGCTGGTCGCCCTGCTCGCCGTCTGCTGGTACCTCTCGCAGGACCGGGGCACGTCGGTCGCGTTCGTGTTCCTGGTGCTCGTCGTGGTCGTGATGAACTTCCTCGTCACCCGGACGAAGTGGGGTCGCTCGATCTACGCGGTCGGCGGCAGCGTGGAGGCGGCCCGCCGCTCCGGCATCCACGTGCGGCTCATCTACATCTCGGTGTTCATCACCACCGCATGCTTCGCGGTGCTCGGCGGTCTCGAGTCCGCCGGCAACCTCACGTCCGTGACATTGTCCGCTGGTACCGGCGACGTGAACCTCAACGCGATCGCCGCAGCGGTGATCGGCGGGACCAGCCTCTTCGGCGGCCGAGGCAACGTCTGGTCGGCGCTGCTCGGCACGATCGTCATCACGTCGATCGCCAACGGCCTGTCCCTGGTGAACCTCGGCGACCCGACACGATTCATCGTCACGGGTGCGGTCCTGCTCCTCGCGGTGATCGTCGACTCGCTCTCGAGGCGTTCCCGCGCGAGTCACGGCGCGGCCTGACCGATCGTCCCGGGACGGGAGGCCCGGCTCCGCACGGAGTCGTGCCTCCCGCGCCGCCGAGGTCTCGGCCCACGGCCACGGCGCAGGCGAGCGCAGCGCACTGCCGAGTGCACGGCTGCGACGGCGGACAGGGCGGGTACAGCCCGGAGGGCGGCAGACGTGCGATTCACCGACGGCTTCTGGTTGATGCGTCCCGGCGTGGAGGCGAACTCGGCGCGGGAGGCGTACGACCTCGTCGCCTCGCAGGACGCCCTCGTCGTGACGGCGCCGACGAAGGTGATCGCGGGGCGCGGCGACACGCTGAACCTCCCCGTCCTCACGGTGACGGTCGCCCCGCACCTCCCGGGAGTGGTCCGGGTGCGCATCGACCACCACACCGGCGGCGGCGAGCCGCTCCGGTTCGACACCGCGCCGCCGTCAGGCGGATCGGTCGAGATCGGACCTGACGGCGCCGGCGTCGTGACCAGCGGCGACCTCGTCGCGCGCATCACGCCCGGCGCGCCGTGGAGCCTCGAGTTCTCCTCCGGTACCCGACCGCTGACCCGGAGCGGGCACCGCGCGACGGCGTGGATCCACCTCGCCGCGGATGCCGAGGTGGACGCGCCGCCCGTCGGGCTC